>CAYMSU010000075.1:0-16607 GCA_964393165.1 uncultured Enterobacteriaceae bacterium | reverse complement strand
TCACGAACGGGGGCAACACCCTGTTTAAATTCTCCGATGCGGCCTTGGTGGTGAAGAACGGGTCGAAGATCCGCGCCCGCACGTCCTCGGGCATCCCCGTGCCCTCGTCTCGCACGGTGATCAACAAGCGCTCGGACCGGGCCTCGGTGGACAGCTCGATCCGCCCCCCCTCGGGCATCGCGTCGCGCGCGTTCAGCACGAGGTTGATCAACACCTGCTCGAGGTGCACCGGATCGATCGTGACCCGGTGATCGGGCGCCTCGAGCCGCGTGTGGAGCCGCGCGCCCGACTTCACGAGCGGGTGCAGGAGGCCCTCGAGGCGCTCGATGACGGCGTCGGGCGACACCTCCACGGGGGCCGTGGCGCGGGGTCGGGCGAAGTCGAGCAGGCGGTGGGCGAGCGACGCCGCCCGGTGCGCCGCCGCCCGGATCTCGGTGAGGTCGGCGGCCTGGGGGCCCCCGGGCGCGTCCTCCAGCGCGGCCTCGGCGAGGCCCGCGATCACGGTCACGTAGTTGTTGAAGTCGTGGGTGATCGCCCCGGTGAGCTGCCCGAGGGTGGCCAGGCGCTGCGCGTGCACCGACGGCTCCCCGCGGGGCTCGAAGGAGCCGACCACGGCGCCATCGGGGAGCTTCTCAGCGGTGATCCACAGCGCCTCGGCCGCCTGCCCGACCCGGTGCGCGAGGGCGGGCGGCCCCCCGTCGAGCGCCTGGCGCGCAGCCGCCTGGTCGTCGGCCACGAAGGCGCGCACGACGTCGCTGACGTCGACCCGCGGGGCGACGCCGAGGGCGGCGGTGGCCCCCGGTCCGAGGAGCAGGGAGGTCGAGGCGGCCGCACGGTACCAGTACATGGCCGCGACTATACCGTGCTTCCGGCCGTCGATCAGAGCTTGAAGACCACCCCCACGGCAGTCTCGACCTCGGGCACGAACCCTTCCCGCTCGAGCGACCCGCCGACGTCGAGCTCGACGAGCAGCCCCCAGTCCCGGTGCTCGCCGAGCCAGTAACGACGCGCCGGCGGTACCCAGGAAGCCGGGGAACAGCTCGTCACGCGACTCCCGCCGCATGTAGGTGAGCGCGGGGCCGCCGCCCGCGGTGAGGACCCAGCGCCCGCGCGACCACACCCGCTTGAGGAGCAGGTCCACGGGCACCGCGAAGCCGGGAGCGCGGGGCGTGCCCGACAGGCCGTGGACGGCGACCTCGACCAGAAGCGGGCGACGCAGCGGCAGCTCCAGCAGCACCCCGAGCCCGAACCAGGAGGTCGCACGCTCCTCGCCGAGCGCGACGAGGTCGAGGATCTTGACGCCGAGGCTCCGGTGCTCCTCGCCGACGTGCGCTTCGCCGTGCTCCGGCCCATCAGGGGCCTCGGTGGCGTGGGCCATTCCCGCGGCGAGCGCGGCCATCAGCAGCATGCAACCTCCCGCCGATCGACCGGCCTCGGGAGCACGGGTACGCGAGGCGACCGGTCGCGGTTACTCCCGGTCGTCGACCGGTACGGCCCGGTCGGGCCCGTAGGGCGTGCGGAGCACGACCTCCGACGGGGCCACCGCGAGCTCGTCGAACGTGGCCTCGTAGCGCACCTCGTCCGCCCGGTACGCGAGCGGGCCGTGGCCCACCACCTCGATGTCGGGGCGACCACCGTAGTTCGACGCGGTCCGCACCGTCAGCACCCCGTCTTCCCAGGTCGCCTGGGGGTCGACGAACGCGTGAGGCCGGATCCCCGACCCCTCGTCGATGATCCACAGCCGATCCGCGGTGAGGCCCGTGACGATCTCCGGGGGACTCCGGTCGGGCGGCTGCGGCCAGAGGATCTCGATCTGGTCGAGCTCCTCGGCGTCCCCCAGCCCGAAGTGCAGCGTGAGATCGCGGTGGGAGTGCGCGGAGTCGCCCCCCGTGACCCGGCGCATCATCTTGACGCCGCCGACCTCGGTGCGCACGAGCGCGCCGATCGCCGCGCGGTTGCTCTGCACGCCCACGAGCTTGAGCGCGACCCAGTGCTTGCCGGTCAGATCCGGATCGTCGCCGTTGATGTAGCGGTTGTTCCACAGGCTCGACGCGGAGCCCTCGTCGAACAGGAAGATGTCCATGTCGCCGTCGCCGTCGTAGTCGGCGGTGGTTCCGGCGCGCGCGATGTGCCCGAGGAACCCCTCCTGGCGATGGGTTACGAACCGGCCCGTGCCGTCGGCCCGGTTGAGGAAGAGCATGTCGGGCTTGCGGGGGAGGCTCGAGCCCACCCACACGTCGACCCAGCCGTCGTTGTCGAAGTCCTCGAAGTTGGTCGGCCAGGAGTTGTAGCCAAAGCACAGCCCCGCCTCGTGGCAGCGGTTCTCGGTGAACCGCCCGTCGCCCGTGCCGAGGTACAGGGCGTTGCCCTTGGGCTCGGGGGGCAGCATCCACACGTCGGTGATGTACATGTCCCAGTCGCCGTCGGCGTCGATGTCGCCCACGTCGACCCCCATGGCCGCCCACGCGTCGTAGCCGATCGGGTCCTCGGTCCACTCCTCGAACGTGCCCCCGCGGTTGCGGTAGAACACGTCGGACGGGTCGAGGACGGGCCCGTCGTCTTTGTCGCTGTTGTTCCCGACGTACAGCTCCGGGTAGCGGTCGAAGTCGTGGTCCCACCAGAAGCCCACGAGCCCGTCACGACCCTTGCCGTCAACGCCGAGCTCCTGCGTGACGTCCTCGAAGGTGCCGTCGCAGCGGCCCTTGAGCAGCCGGTCGAAGTTGGTGCCCCCGGGCTCGGCGGCCATCGCCCAGTGGGTGAGGTACACGTCGATGCAGCCGTCGAGGTCGTAGTCGGCCACCGCCGCGGACGAGTTGCGCACCTGGCGCGGGTCGGCGAGCCCCGCGTCGCGCGCCTGCTCGATGGGATCGGGCTCGAACGTGCCGTCGCCCCGGTTGAGGTAGAGCAGGTTCGGGCCGCCTTCCGCGGGCTGCGGCACGAACGAGATCATGACCTCGGGGTTGTCGACCGGGACGATCAGGTCGATGTCGCCGTCGTTCTCGAGGTCGGCGGCCTTCACGCCGGCGCACTCGATGGTGCCGTAGGGCTTGGGGACGCCGTCTTCGAGGAAGGTGAAGGTTCCGTCGCCGTTGTTCCGGTAGAGGTAGTTGAAGAAGCCCTCGCCGTTCGAGATGTACAGGTCGGGCCAGTGGTCGTTGTTGAGGTCGACGAACGCCACCCCGCCGGTGTGGGTGTTGCCCGAGGTCATGGTGCGGTCGAGCCCCGCGCGCCGGGTGACCTCCTCGAGCTTGACCTTCACGTCGTCGCCGCCGTAGCCCACGTGGCGGACGAGGACCTCGGTGAGGGCGACCACTCCCTCGAGGTCGGGGTCGGCCACCAGCGCCTGCCAGGCGATGGGCCCCACCTCGTCGAACGCGTCGCCGGCGATGGGGAAGCGCGCGGTCCCCTCGTCGTTGGTGGTGGCGCTGGCGAACAGCTCCAGCGGCTCCCGGATCTGCGGGCAGATCCCGCCCGGCAGGGTGCACGGCCCGGGGCCCTCGCCCCCTCGGCTGACGTACAGCTGCACCGGCGCGCCGGGCAGCGTGTCGACCCGCACCACGCTGTCGAACCCGAGCGCGACCTCCCCGCCATCGATGAGCGGCTCGTCGTGGGGCCACCAGTCGATGTCGGCGCCGTCGAGGTACACGCCGAACGGCGTAGGCGGTCGACACCCCGGGGCGAAGACGAGCAAGAGCGCGGGCGCAACAATGGGAACGGGAACGGGGACCTGAAGGAGACCCTGCAACAGTGGTCGCATGGCGGGCATGATAGCTCCCGGGACGCCGACTCGCGTGCAGCGATATAGTCGGGCTCCGGAGGAGTGAGATGCGGCTGTCGATCCTAACCACCCACGGGGCCCGCAGGGCGCTGTCGCTCGTCGGAGCCCTCGGGCTCGTCGCGGCGTGTACCGACGGCGGCGACCCCTTGGCGAACTGTCCCGACGAGTCGCTCACGCTGGAGCTGGGCACCGGAGCGAACGACTACGAGCCCGTGGGCGACGGCGACACGCTCGAGATCATCGCAGGCAACCAGGGCGGCTACCACGTCGATGCCTCCGGGCTCGTCGGCCCGCTGCCCCAGAGCGTGCAGGTCACGGGCACGCTCACCACGCTCGCGCCCAACGCCCCCAAGGACCAGCGGGTGGTCGCCTCCGGGCAGGCCCAGGTCGACCTCGCGGCCTACGACGACCCCTCGTGCACAGGCGAGTTCTGGGGCATGCGGCTGTTCACCGAGAGCAACGAGCTGCAGCGGATCTGCCAGATCACGCGGGCCGGAGCGGTCATGGAGGTCACCGTCGGCGACCTCGACGGCACCGTGTCGGTCACGGAGTCGGTGGAGGTCCAGCTGCGCAGCCGCGAGTGCCAGAACCGGTAGCCCGGCCGTGAGCGGTCGCGCCGACAGCGGTATAGTCCCGCCCGCACACAGGGGGTGAGATGTACCGGTGGACGATCGTAGCCGTGCTCGCGGCCAGCGTGGCCTGCGTGCCCAAGGGCCGTCATGACGACCTGATCGCGTCGGCGGCGCAGACCGAGACCGAGCTCGGTGCGGCCGAGGCACGCATCGCGAACCTGGAGTCGGCGCTGAAGAACGCCGAGGCCCGCAACGCCGAGCTCAGCGCGCTCACCGATCGGCTCGACGCGCGCACCAACGCCCAGGCCGCCCAGCTCGCCGAGCTGTCCGACGAGCTCGGCAAGCTCTCCGAGCGGTCGAGCACCCAGCGCCGCCAGAAAGCCGCGCTCGAGGAGCTGCTCGCGAAGGTCCAGGCGGAGGCCAACGAGGCCCGCGACGACGCCGCGGCCTACCGGGAGCGGGCCAGCGAGCTCGAGGAGGAGCGCGACGAGCTCGCCAAGGAGCGCGACGCGCTCGAGCGGAAGACGGCCGAGTACGACGCGCTCGTCGACGAGCTGCAGTCGGAGATCGCGTCGGGTCAGGTCACGATCACCGAGCTGTCCGGCAAGCTCACGGTGAACCTGTCCAACGCGATCCTGTTCGACAGCGGCAAGACCAAGGTGAAGGACGGCGGCGTGCAGGCGCTGCAGAAGGTCGCGACGGTGCTCGCGAAGGTCTCGGGCCGGCAGATCCTCGTCGAGGGCCACACCGACAACGTGCCGGTCACCTCGGGCGCGCCCTACCCCGACAACTGGGCGCTGTCGGCGCTCCGCGCGAGCACCGTAGTCGCGCTGCTCGTCGACAACGGCGTGAATCCCGACAACATCGCCGCCACCGGCTACGGCGAGCACCGCCCGGCGGCCCCGAACGACACCAAGGAGAACCGGGCGCTGAACCGGCGCACCGAGATCGTGCTGGTGCCGCGGCTCGACGACACCGTCATCGAGCCCGAGGAGGCCGACGACGCGGACGAGGGCGAGGAAGCCGCCTCCTCCGACGACGAGGAGTAGCCCCGCGGGGGATGATCAGGCCCCGGACGGGGCCCGCGGCACACGCACCTCGACGCGGGTGCCGCCGCCCGGTGCGGCGCCGACCTCCATCGCGCCGCTGAGCCACTCGACCCGCTGGCGGATGGTGCTGAGACCGAACCCGCGGCCCTGCGGTGCGGGCAGCCCGGTGCCCGCGTCGGTGACCGCGAGCCACGTGGCCTCGGCATCGCCGCCGAGCTCGACCGTGGCCTGCTCCGTGCCCGCGTGCTTGACCACGTTGAACAGCAGCTCGCGCGCCGCCTGGAACAGCAGGCGGGCGACCTCCTCCCCGGGAGGCGCTGCCTCGTCGTCCGCGACCACCTCGACCGTGAGCCGATGTCGGCGGGCCATCTGATCGGCGAGCCACCGCAGGCCGTGCGCCAGCCCATCGTGCAGCGCCGGCGGATCCAGCTGCACGGTCAGGTGCCGCGACGCGGACACCGCCTCGGCCAGGATCTCCCGCGCGGCCACGAGCTCGGTGCGCGAGTCGGGGTCGGGCAGGTCCCCGGCCACCGCATCGACCCGCAGGCTCGCGGCCACGATCAGCTGCTGCAGGTGGTCGTGCAGCGTCTGCGCGAGGCGCCGGCGCTCCCGCTGCTCGGCGCCGAGCAGCTGCTCCGCGAGGTGGCGCAGCTCGTCGCGCTGCTGCGTGACCTTGTGGGTGCGCTCCGCGACGCGCTGCTCGAGCAGGCGCTCGGCCGCCTCCAGGGCGCGGCGCCAGCCCTGGAGCCGGCTGATCACCGCGAGCCAGCTCGCGAGGAGCACGCCCACGCCGAGCAGCGCCCCGGCCCCCGCGAGGCGGGTCTGCTGGGCCTGGCCGGCCATCGCCGCCCCGAGGGACCCCTCGACCTCCTCCATCAGGCCGTCGACCCCTTGGCGATAGGCCCGCTTCTGGTCCTGGTAGGCCGGGCCCTCGAGCAGGGCCTGCGCGGCGCGCGGCTGGCCGCCGCGGACGAGGGCGAAGGCCTCCTGCTCGATGCGGACGAGGCGCTGGTTCGCCGCGTCGGTGGCGCGCACCGACGCCGACGCCCCCTGGCCGGGACCCAGGCGCGAGGCCTCGCGCAGCGCCTGCTCGAGCTGCGGCTCGTAGCGCAGGTAGCGCTCCTCCCAGCGCGGGTCGCCCGAGGCGGCGCCCATGCGGGCCGACATGGTGAGCACCTCGTCGTAGTGCGCGATCACCCCGCGCAGCTCCACGAGCCGCAGATAGCGCCCCTGCGCATCCTGGAGCAGCTGCCACGACTGCCGAAGCGCGAGGCCCAGGCTGACCAGCACGAGCATGTGCATCGCGATGGCCACCGCGAGCGCGCCGACCGGGAACCTCCGGCGGAAGCCGGGGGGCGCAACCGACGGGCGGGACTCGGCCTCAGGCGGCATCGGCCTTGACGGCCGCCGCCAGCGCCTTCGCGACCTGCTTGTGACCGTGCCGGCGCGCATCGTCCGCCGGGGTGGCGCCCCACCGGTCCTTCGGCTCTGGCTGGACGCCCTGCGCGATCAGGGCCTGCACCACCTCGAGGTGGCCCTCCGCGGCGGCCAGGTGCAGCGGGGTGCGATGATCGTAGTCGGCGACGTCGAGGACCGCGCCCCGCGCGACCAGCCGCTGGATCGCCTTCAGGTCGCCGAGCTTGGCCGCCCAGATGAGCTGCACACTGTGCGCCTGGTCGTTGTTGACCGAGCCGCGCGCTCCCGACCGGGCGGCGGGCGCCGCCAGCACGTCGGCCGACACCTCGGTGGTGGTGGAGCTGCCCTTGGCCCCCCCTCGCCCCTCGAGCAGCGACGCGACCTCGGCGTGCTTGCCGGTGAGCGCGTCGTCGAGCGGCGTGCCCCCCCACCGGTCCTCGGGGTTGGGGTCGAAGCCCTGGTCGAGCAGCCACTCGACCACGTCGAGCTGGCCCTCCGCCGCCGCGAGATGGAGGGGCGTGCGGCGGTCGTAGTCGGCCACCCCGAGGTCGTCGCCGCGCACCGCGTGGCGCTGCAGCGCCCCGAGGTCACCCTTGCTCGCCGCCCAGATGATCTCCTGGATGTTGCTGGTGCGCGCCTCGATGCGATCGATGCGAGGATCCACCTTGTCGGTGAGGCCGGTGAGGTTGTCGTAGTTGTGGAAGTTGAACTTGCGGACCAGCTTCTGGCACAGCGCCACCCCACGCACACTGTTGCCGTGAGCATCCAGGCGGGGGGACCACACGCACAGGCCCATCACGTTGGGCACCACGACGACCAACGCGCCCGCGACCCCGCTCTTCGCCGGGAGCCCCACGGCGAACGCGAACTCGCCGGAGTAGTCGTACATCCCGCACGAGTACATCAGGGACAGGCAGTTCTGCACGGTGCGGGGGCGGAACACGCGGCCCCCCGACACGGGGCAGACCCCGCCGTTCGCCAGCGTGGCGGCGACGACCGCCATGTCGCGGCAGTCGAGCTCGATCGAGCAGCACTGGAAGTAGAACTCCAGCGTGTCGACGAGGTCGGTTCCCTCGGGAAAGACCCCCTTCTCGCGCATGAAGTAGCCGAGCGCGTAGTTCCGGTCGGCGGTCTCGCGCTCCGACTGGTAGACCGAGTTGCTGTACCGGGGCTTGCGCCCGCCCGACAGCGCCTTCCACCGGTTCATCACGTAGTCGAACCGATCCGCCATCGTGTCGGCCGGCCGGATCAGCGAGCAGCACATGATCGCGCCGGCGTTGATCATCGGGTTGTGCGGGCGATGGTCTGCCGCGAGCGTGAGCTCGTTGAAGCTCACCCCGCTCGGCTCTCGGCCCACGTACTTGTGGACCACCTTCGCGGTGCGCTCCTCGAGCGCGAGGCAGTAGTTGATGGGCTTGCAGCACGACTGGATGCAGAAGTCGACGTCGTGCTCGCCCATGTGGAAGACCTGCCCGTCGATCGTGCACAGCGACAGGCCGAGCTGGTCCGGGTTCACCCGGGCCAGCTGGGGGATGTACTCGGCCACCAAGCCCGACTCGTCCTTGGCGACCTCGTCGACGACCTGGGCCACGCTTCGCGTGAACTCGTCGAAGTCGGGGATGACCATGTTGCCCTGGATCGCCTGCTCGACGAGGAGGATCCCGGGCCGGATGGCCTGCCGGAAGGCCGCGAAGTCGAGCTTGCGCCCCTCCCGGAGCGCCCCCTGCAGCTCGCGCATGGTCTCTCGCAGCCGGAAGTCGTCGGTCGACATCCCGCTGCGGTGGAGGACCTCGAGGACCTGGCCGACCTCCACGTGGCCCCGGTGGTGGAGGTCGAGCGCGCGGAACAGGCGCAGCTCGCGCTCGTCGATCTGCTCGACCGGCACCGCCTTGCGCGACCGCGCCCCCGCCATGGGCCCCTCCCGGACTACAGGTCCTTCGTAGTCCGGATCATCTGGTAGGCGATCTCATAGGGACAGGCGTTCGCGTTGGGGCGCCGGTCCTCGAGGTAGCCCTTGCCGTCCTGGGCGACCTGGCGCGGGATCCGGATGCTCGCCGTGCGATCCGCGACGCCGAACGAGAACTCCTTGTACGAGGCGGTCTCGTGGTCGCCGGTGAGGCGCCGCTCGTAGCCCGCGCCATAGGCGGCGAGGTGCTCCTCGATGCGCTCCCCGATCTGCGCGCAGGCCTTCTCGATCACCGCGAGCCCGCCGTCCTCGCGCATGGCCCGGGTGGAGAAGTTCGTGTGCATGCCCGCGCCGTTCCAGTCGCCCTCGGCGGGCTTCGGGTCGAGCGACACCCGGACGTCGTGGTGCTCGCTCGTCCGATGCAGCAGCCACCGGGTGATCCAGAGGTGGTCGGGACCCGCCAGCGCATCGCCGAACACCTGGACCTCGGCCTGGCCGGGCATGACCTCCCAGTTGTAGCCGGTCACCGGCACGCCGGCGTCGATGGTGGCCTGGATGAAGTCCTCGTAGAAGTCGCGGCCTACGACGTTCGCGGTCCCGACGGCGCAGTAGTACGGCCCCTGCGGACCGGGGAACCCATCCTTGGGGAACCCGAGAGGCCGCACCCGGTCCTGGAGCAGCGTGTACTCCTGCTCGAACCCGAACCAGGCCTCGGCCTCGGCCGCGCCCTCGTCGAGCAGCTGGCGCAGGCGAGCCCGGGCGTTGCTCTCGAGAGGCTTCTCCTCGCCGTCGAACGCCTCGCACAGCACGATGTAGCCACCGTCGCGGAAGGGGTCGCGCACCGCCCGCACCGGCTTGAGGATGATGTCGGAGTCGTCGCCGCTCGCCTGGTTCGTCGAGGAGCCGTCCGCGCCCCACACCGGAAACGCGTCGAGCGGGATGTCGTCGACGTTGTCGTAGTTGGTGCTGGGCCCGAGATCCGCGTCCTTCAGGACCTTGGTCTTGCCGCGAAGCTGGGGGGTGGGCTCGCTTCCGTCGATCCAGATGTACTGTGCGAGTGTGGGCATCGACGCTCCGAAGTCGTGAGGGGTCTTTCGAGTTCGAGGAACTGCCCTGCCGGACCGTGCCGCGAACGAGATCCGATACTCCGGTGGTCCGCGTGCGTGCCATCGGGCCGCTCCCGGTTGTGCGGCCGGGCGATTCCCGGTCCTGGCATGGGGAGCGCCCCCATGTCACCGGAATGTGACCCCTCAGAGGTTATCGACCGCACGGAGGCGCGTCGAGATGGCCCGTCAGTCCGGCTCCCCCACTCGCGTCCTCGTGGTCGACGACCACCCGGTGTTCCGGGAGGGCATCGTGCACCTGCTGTCGCGCGAGCCCTCCCTCGAGGTCGTCGCCCAGGCGGAGACCCCGGTGCAGGCCATGCGGGCCCTGCGTCAGCAGCGGGTAGATCTCTGCCTGGTGGACCTCACGCTCGAGGGGGGCAGCGGGCTGCAGCTGGTGAAGAGCGTGCGCGCGGAGTGGCCGCACACCCGCGTGCTCGTCCTGTCGATGCACCACGAGGGATTCTACGCCGAGCGGGCGCTGAAGGCCGGCGCGCACGGCTACGCGATGAAGGGGCAGCCCTGGCGGGAGCTGCACGCAGCGATCCTCTCGGTGCTCAAGGGCGGCCTCGCGTTCTCCGCGGCGGTCACCCAGTCGATCCTCACCGAGGGCGCCGGGCGGGAGGCCCTGGGCACCGAGAGCACGCTGTCGGACCGCGAGCTCGAGGTGTACGAGCTGCTGGGGTCCGGGCAGCGGCTGCGAGATGTGGCGGGCGCGCTGCACATCTCGCCGAAGACGGTCGAGAGCCACGTGGCGTCGATCAAGCGCAAGCTCGGGATCCGACACAGTAACGAGCTGGTCCACCGCGCCACGCTGTGGTGCGCCACCCGCGCGTCGCCCTAGGCCCCCTCCAGCAAGCGACGGAGCCGCTCGGAGGGGCCCTCCAGGGCGGGCGGCTGCCGCTCGTAGGCCCCGTGGAAGTGCGGCGAGCGGACCAGGAAGTCGGCCGTGGCACGGTTGCAGGCGGTGGGAAGATCCCACATCACCGCGAGGCGGAGCAGCGCCTTCACGTCGGGATCGTGCGGCTGCGCGGTCAGCGGATCCCAGAAGAAGATCAGCAGGTCGATGCGCCCCTCGGCGATCGCGGCCCCGAGCTGCATGTCACCCCCGGCGGGCCCCGACAGCATGCACTCCACGTCGAGCGAGAGCGCCTCGGCGATCATCGTGCCGGTGGTCCCCGTGGCGACCAGGTGGTGACCCGACAGCGCCTCGCGGTGGCCCCGCGCCCAGTCGAGCAGGTCCGCCTTTCGCTGATCGTGGGCCACCAGTGCAAGGGTCTTGGGCATCGGTCCCCCGAAGCGTGGGTGTTCACTTCTTGTACACTGCAGCCGGACTGCCCGGGTGCGGGGAGGGTCGTCCACGAAGGGGGAACCGATGCTGATCAGTGCCATGGGTGCGATGATGGAGTCGATGTCGGCGCCATCCGTGCACCACCTCTCGCCACCGCGCCCGAGCCGTGCGAAGGGCCTTGCCCGAAGCGTGTACCGGCAGATGCGCCGCGACTTCATGGTCGCGAGTCCGTTCGTCCTGCATGGGCCCGTGCCGGAGCTGCTGGCGGCGGCCTGGGTGGTCGTGCGCGAGTCCCTGTTCACCGGGGAGGCGGCCCGGGGCGACAAGGAGATCGTCGCCTGGGCGGTGTCCGAGGCGAACCAGTGCCCGTTCTGCGTGGGGGCGCACCACGCCGCGGTGCGGGCGGCGGGGGCCCGCGATGCCGCCCTCGAGTCGTGGGCGGTCGCCACGGGGTGGGCGCAGAGCCCCGAGCTCGCGGCTCCCCAGTTCGGAGCGCACCACGCCGAGTACTACGCCACGAGCGTGGCGTTCCACTACCTCAACCGCATGGTGAGCGTGTTCCTCGACGACAAGATGATGCCCGTGCCGGACTTCATGGACCGGGTCACCGACTGGATGGCCACCCTCATGATGGGAGGCATGATCCGCAGGGGTCGCCGCAACGACCCGGGGGCCTCCCTGGAGCTCCTCCCGGAGTACGACGCGGCGCTCGCCTGGCAGCCCCGCTGGGCCGAGGATCATCCCTCGATCGCCGCCGCGCTGGCCGGGTGGTCGGGGGTGATCGAGACGACGGCCCGCCAGCATCTGTCGGCGGAGATCCTGGACCGCGTGGGGGCGGTGATCGACGCGTGGGACGGGAGCGCGCCCGACATGACCGAGGAGTGGCCGGCGAGCCGCCGCCCGGAGCTGGGCCCGGCCCTCCAGCCAGCCGCCGACCTCGCCCTGCGCGCCGCGATCACGCCCTACCTGGTCGACGATGCGAGCGTGAAGGCGCTGGTCGAGGCACTCGGCGAGGAGCGCGTGCTGGTGCTGGTGTCGTGGGCGGCGCAGCGCGCCGCGCGGGGCCCCGGCAACTGGATCGACGCGGCGGCGCCGGCCCCCGCGCTGGTGAGCTAACCCTCGTCCAAGGCGCCCTCGGCGGGCTCCTCGGGCGCGACCGGCACGTCGCCGCCGAGGTCGCCCGCGCCCGGCGCGGCCCCGTCCTCCTCCGCTGTGCCGAGCGGGGCCCACGGCTGGGGCTGGTCCTTGTAGGCCACCTCCACCGTCTCCCCGTCCAGCCAGGCCTCCAGCAGGGGGGCGTCGTCGAGCTTGCCCAGCACGATGTAGTCCGACGCCATCGACGGGCTCGTGGCCGCCTCCTCGCACACCACGCCCAGGCGCTCCCGCCGGGTGGAGTGGCAGAACGTCACCGTGCCGCCCTCCGCGACCAGGAACCCCGCGTGGGTGTCGAGCCCGAGCACGTACACCCCCGGCCCCGACTCCTGGACGGCCGCCACGATGTCGGCGGGCTTCGCGTAGCTGAACCGCCGGACCTCCGGATCGAGCACCAGCGACCGGATGATCTGCTCCGACGGCTGCCGCGCGAGCTCCACGCGATCGAGCGCGAACCCCGCGTGCTCCAGCACCGTGCTCACGTAGTACCCGCAGGCCACGTGGCCTTCCTTCGGGGTGTCGGAGGTGCCCGAGTAGTCGTACTTCGTGCCGATCCACTCGCGCATCATCCGGGGCAGGTAGTGGTCGAGCGCGGCCTGGGCGGCGCCCTGCACGTCGGCGCCCCGCTCCCGCTGCTCGAGGAGCGCCCGCCGCATGAGCCGCAGGTCGTACCGCGCGGCCTCGTAGCCCTCCGCGGGCCGCTCCTCCCGCACCCGCAGGACCGCCATCGGCGGCGGCCCGTCGTGCAGCGACGCCCCCGACGTCTCGGCCGACGCTTCCCCGTCCAGGAGCTCGGGCTCCGTGCCGAGCTGCGTGATCTCGCGGACGACCCAGGAGAAGTACGGCGTGGCCGTCTCCCTCGCGGACTCGAGGGCCTCGAGCGTCTGCTTGTCCAGATCCGGGTGCCGGGCCCGCGCCCAGCCGTACCCGACGAAGGCGACCCCCGCGAGGCCGATGACCACCAGCACCGCTCTGAACATCCGCTCTCCCCTGCCGCGCGACCCCTACATGCTACCCGCGACCGGGTCCGCCAATCCCCCCCGCCCCCCCATGCGAGGTCACTCCTCGACGAACTCCTCGCAGCCTTCCTCGATGTAGCCGAGGCCCTCGAGCTGCCGGCACATCTCGGGCGTCATCTCCTTGGCCTGCGCCTCCGCCGCCGCGTTGTCGGCCTCGCCCGGATCCCACTTCGGCAGCTCCGCCCGGATCGCCTCGAGCTGCTGCGTGAGCTCCTCCACACTCGCCGGCCGATCCTCGGACAGATCGTGCTCCTCGAACGGGTCCACCTCGAGATCGTACAGCTCCACCTCCACGACCTCGTGCGAGTCGTAGTCGACGGTCTGGATCAGCTTGTGGTGATCGGCGCCCACCACCGCCCGGTAGAGGTTCGCGAAGCGGTCCCGCTCGAGCTCCGGGTGCAGCTTGCGGACCTTCGCGAAGCCGAGGCGATCGATGCTGATCGACTCGGCGAACAGCGTCTGCGCGACCAGATCGCGCACGCGGGCGAGGTTCCCGCGCTTGTGCTCGCCGCGCGGGTGCGGCAGCCCCGCGAGCTCGATCAGCGTGCTGAACAGATCGAGGTTGGTGACCCGCGTGGACACGCGCCCGGGCTCCAGGGCCCCGGGGTAGGCGATGACCAGCGGCACGTGCAGCAGCTGCTGGTAGACCTCGCTGCGGTGCCCGAACTGCTGGTGCTCGCCGAGCTGCTCGCCGTGATCCGACGTGAACACGACGATCGTGTCGTCGAGCACACCGCGCTCCTCGAGATCTGCCAGCAGGCCCCCGGTGGTCTCGTCGAGATCGATGAGGGTGGCGTCGTAGACCCGGTTGACGGCCTCGAGCTCCTCCTCGGTGTAGTCCTTGAGCCCGTAGCTGTAGAGCAGCTGGCTCTTGAAGGTCAGGTCGGTCTGCAGCCCCCGCCGCATGACCTGGGGGTCGTCGACCACCTGCCGCCGCGCGATCAGCGAGGGCACGCGGGGCTTGTGCGCCTCCATGTAGGACAGGTAGGCGAAGAACGGCCGCTCGTCGCTCCGGGCCTCCCGCCGGTCGAGGAAGTCGAGGAACGCCCGGCGCGTGATCGGCCCCGCGTTGTTGTAGCCGGGATGCCGGTTGTGGTCCGGCCGACCGGGGCTGATCTCGGTCGACTCGTCCTGGTCGAGGAGCTTGCGCTTGGTGTGCCGCACGACCTTGCGCCGCCACCGGGGGCTCCACGCCGCCTCGAAGACCTCGAACCCCTGCACCAGGTTCACCCGCCGCTTCGACAGGTTCGGGTTCGAGGAGAACGCGTAGGTGTGGTAGCCGTGCGCGGCGAAGTGCTCGGCGAGGGTCGTGCGGTGGCCGTCGAGCCAGCGGTGGTCGGTGCCCGCGCCGTGGGTGGTCGGCGCGAGCCCGGTGAACATGCTCGCGTGGGACGGCACCGTCCACATCGCCGGCGACAGCGCGTTCTCGTAGACCACGCCGTACTCCTCGGCCCACGCAGCCATGCGCGGGGTGGTCGGCCGCGCGTAGCCGTACATCGACAGCCGATCCGCGCGCACCGTGTCCCACAGGACGATCAGCACGTTCGGGGGCGGCCGTCGCGCCCGCCAGGCGACCGCCGCCACCGCGAGCAGCGCGAGCACGCCGACGACCGCAGCGATCACGCGGCCAGGGGAGAGCTTGATCATGGGCGGACCTCCGGGCTGCAGCGAGGCTGGTGCGTATCGGCGGCGTGCTCACCGTCGTCGTCGACCAGGTACCCGAGCGCCGCGAGCTGCGCCTTCACCTCGGCCTGATCCTGGCGCCCGGCCTTCGAGCGGCGGTCACGGGTGGTGCGCAGCGACGGGTCGTACACCGGCAGGGCCTGCTCCCAGTCGTACAGCGCGCGCGCCAGCGCCACCGCCTGCTCCGGGCGGGCCTGCCGCAGGTCGGTGGTCTCGGCCGGATCGGCCTGCAGGTCGTACAGCGACGCCTCCCCGTCGGAGGTGTGCACGTACTTGAGCGCGCCGTCGAGCGCCGCGCACCGCGTGAGGAGCAGCGGGCCGTAGTCGATGTCGACCTCGGCGTAGGCCTCGCGCACGTTGTCGAGCTGGCTCGCGAACGGGTCGAGCAGCTGCGCATAGATCGGACCCTCGAGGGCCGCGAGCAGCGAGCGGGTCTGGGTGCCCTCGGGCGCCGGAACCCCGGCGACGTCGAGGACCGTGCTGAACAGATCGGCCGTGGTCACCCGAGCCTCGACGCGGCCCGGAGGCGGGGCCCGCCCCTCCGAGCGCGGCCACCGCACCACCAGGGGCACGTGGAGCAGCGGCTGGCGGATCGACCAGCGGTGCTCGAGCCGCTGGTGCTCCCCCAGGTGCTCCCCGTGATCCGACACCACGACGACCAGGGTGTCGTCGAGCACGCCGCGCGCCCGCAGCGCGTCGAACAGGACCGCGGTGGCGTCGTCGAGCTCGGTCAGCGATGCGTCGTAGACCCCGCGGATCGCCGCGAGCTCGGCCTCCGAGTACGTCCGCTGGCCGATCATGTACTCGTTCTCGGCGAACAGCGACACGTCCGTCTTCAGGCCTCGCTCGAGGGTCGCCTCGTCCATCACCCGCCGCCGCGCCTGCAGGGTGGGGATCCGCGGGGTGTGGGCCTCCATGAAGTTCAGGTAGGCGAAGAACGGCGCCTCCCCGGGGCGCTCGTCGAGCCAGTCCAGCAGGCCCTGCACGATGACCGGCGCGGCGTCCTTGAACGCTGCCTTCGGCCAGTGATCCACCCGCCGCCCCTCGAAGGCCGGCGACAGCTCCGTCGACGCGTCGCGGGGGATCAGCTTGGCCCGCGTGGCCGCGTCGGCCTGGGCCTCGTACCGGCCGGGGCCGGGGCCGGGGCCCCGCCTGCGCAGCGGATAGGTCGTGTGCACGGTGGCGAACCCCTGGGTGAGGTTCGTCATCGGGCCGGCGACCAGGTTCGACGTGAACAGGAAGGTGTCGTACCCCGCGTGCCCGAGGAGCTCGGCGAGCGTGCGGTGGTGGTGATCGACCCAGCGGTAGCCGGCCCGCGCGCCGTGGGTGGTCGCGTAGCGGCCGGTGAACATGGTGGCGTGGGTCGGCAGCGTCCACGTGCCCGGGGCCGTGGCGTGGTCGTAGACCGTGGCCGAGGCCGCGAACGCCTCGAGCTTCGGCGTGGTGGGCACGGGGTGACCGTACAGGCTCATGCGGTCGGCGCGCACGGTGTCCCACAGGACGACGAGCACGTTGGGGGAGGTCGGGGCCGCAACCCCCCCCTTGGCAGGCGCGGGCGCGGGGCGCGGGGCGAGCGGCCGCGTGCGCAGGCCGAACACGACGAGCAGGGTGATCGCCGCCACCACGGCGACGGCGCCG
>CAYMSU010000074.1:0-16788 GCA_964393165.1 uncultured Enterobacteriaceae bacterium | reverse complement strand
CTTCGCTCGCATACCGGCCTGCAGGGCGAAGCCCGAAGGTCCGGCTTCCGCTCGCATCCCGGCCTGCAGGGCGAAGCCCGAAGGTCCGGCTGCGCGCTCCGCCAGCAAGCTGGCTCCGCTTGCGAATTCACCTGGCTTCGCTCGCATACCGGCCTGCAGGGCGAAGCCCGAAGGTCCGGCTTCCGCTCGCATCCCGGCCTGCAGGGCGAAGCCCGAAGGTCCGGCTGCGCGCTCCGCCAGCAAGCTGGCTCCGCTTGCGAATTCACCTGGCTTCGCTCGCATCCCGGCCTGCAGGGCGAAGCCCGAAGGTCCGGCTGCGCGCTCCGCCAGCAAGCTGGCTCCGCTTGCGAGATCGCGGGTCCGAGCCGCCTCAGCCACTGGTCCACGCGTGGACCACCTCGTGGTGAGACCTCCCTACCTCCTGGTCCCTTCGTGGAGCACCTTCCACCCTAGGTCCTCAGGTCACCAGGGCACCTGTGGACCACCGCACCCTACGGTCGCACCATGCGCTGGTCCACGGGTGGACCACATCCTACCGCGATCACCCCGGTGACCACTCCACGTGTGGACCACGGCCTACCGCGACCACCCTGGTGACCACTCCACGCGTGGACTGAGACGACCCACGACCTCAGGATCCACTCTGGCACGGGTGGACCACCGCGTCCTGCGGTCGCTGGATCCACTGGTCCACGTGTGGACCACGAGGGATCCCGATCGCTGGATCCACTGGTCCACGTGTGGACGACCGAGGTCGGCGGCCTCTGAGTCCACCCCTCCACGCGTGGACCAGCGAGGGGGGTGGCCTCCCCAAGCGGTCGTCCACCTGTGGACCAGTGAGGGGGGTGGCCTCCCCAAGCGGTCGTCCACCTGTGGACCAGTGAGGGGGACGCCCTTGGATCGAGGAGGTCCACGTGTGGACCAGTGCCTGGAGCCCCTCCGAAGCCGCCCAGAGCTCGCCACGGCCCCTGGGGGCGGCCCGGACTGGCCCCTCGCTCGTCAAGGGATCGCCGCCCAGAGCGCGGCCGCGGCCGCGCACAGCAGCAACGCCGCGGTGGCGATCCACCACGGCATCAGGTCTTGGGCGATCGCCTCGATGTCGACTGGCCGCCGCACCACGCTCGGGGCCTGCTCCGGCTCGGGCGGCGGCCGCGGGGCTCGGTGCGCGGTGTGCTCCTCGGAGTAGACCGGCTCGAGGTCGTCGGGCTCCGGCCAGTCTTCGCCCTCCGGCCAGTCCTCACCGTCCCACACCGCCAGCACGCAGGTGATGTTGTCATGGCCGCCGCGGTCGTTGGCCGTCTGCACCAGCGCGGCCGTGACCTCCCCGGGGTCGCCCTCCAGCAGCCCCGCCAGCTCGGAGTCCTCGACGAGGTCGGTGAGCCCATCGGAGCACACCAGCAGGACGTCGCCGTGCATGAGGCGCCACGGCCTCGACAGCACCGCCGGCTTGACTCCAGGCTCCGTGGGCGTCTTGCCGCCGAGCGCGCGGGTGACCACGTGGGCAAGAGACGAATGCCGCGCGTCGTCGGCGCTCATCTGCCCGGCGTCGACGAGGTCCTCCACCAACTTGTGGTCCCGGGTGCGGTCGACGATCTGGGCTCGGCGAATCAGGTAGGCCCGACTGTCGCCGACCCAGCCGACGTGGGCCAGGCCATCCTGCACGAGCACGACCACGGCGGTGCTCCCGGGCTGCGCAGCGTCGTCGGGCTCGAACAGCTCCATTCTCACGCGCTCGTCCGCGTGGGCGAGCGCGTCGGTCAGCCGCCGGGGGGGCGAGAGCGGCTCCTCCTCGGCGCACAGGGTCTCCTGAAGGACGGCCACCGCGAGCTTCGCAGCCTCGTCGCCGCGTCCCATCCCCCCCATGCCGTCGCACACGACGAGCACGCGCGCCCCGTCGGGCGTGTCGAACACCGCACATCGGTCCTCGTTGCGAGCGTGGACCTTGCCAGGATCGGTATGCGTGGCGACCCGGAGCGGAAGCTCTTCCATCATGGAACGTCCTTCGCGCCAGGATAGTGCCCGCAGGCACCCTACGCCACCGCGCGTTGACGTATCCCGGGTGCAACCGGTAGCTTGTATGTTGGAGGCCCCTCGGCGATGAACATGAGGCATGCTCGAAGGGGGAAACCGGCTCGGCCCGACACCAAGCTCTGGGCGCCGGTCACGATCGCGATCCTCGGTCACCGGTCCGCCGGCAAGACCTCCCTCGCCGAGCTGCTGCTGCAGACCGCTCGCGTGACCCGCACGGTGGGCTCCGTGGACCAGGGCACCTCGCTCCTCGACTGGTCGCCGCTCGCGCGACGCCACCGGATGACCTGCAGGCTGGCCACCGCCTGGTTCGATCACGCCGAGCGCGCGATGGTGCTGGTCGACACCCCCGGCACGAGCGGTCTGCGCCACGAGCAGGCGCTCGCCCATCATGTTGCCGATGCGGCGATCCTCGTGGCCGACGCAGGCGAGGGCGTCCAGCTCGGCACCACCCTCCCGGCGGACCGTGCCGAGCCCCGACCCGTGTTTGCTGTCGTCACCAAGCTCGACCGCCTCACGCACCGCGATCCGGAGGGGCTCCAGCCCATCGTGGCGGCCCTCGACGAGCGCGTGGGGGGCCGAGTGGTCCCGCTCCAGCTGCCCTGGTTCGACCCCGACGGCTCGCTCCAGGGTCTCCTCGACGTGCTCGGCCAGCGAGCCCTGCGCTACGCCGACGACGCGTCGGGCTTGTTCTCGCCCGAGCCGCTGCCCCCGGCGCAGATCCCGGTGGTGGCGTTGGCTCGGGAGCGCCTCGCGGAGGCCGTTGCGCTGACCGACGACGCCCTCCTCGACCAGTACCTCGAGGACCTCGAGCTGGACCACAGCTCGCTCACGCAGGGCCTCTCCCGCGCAATTGCGAGCGGGGCGATCGTGCCGCTGATGCTCAGCTCGGCGGCCGCCCACGTCGGTGCCGGGCCCCTCCTCGACGGACTCGCGGCGTGGTGTCCGGCCGCTCGACCCGCGCGCGTGCGCGACGCCGACGGCGGGGTCGGGGAGCTGCCTGCGAGCGGTCGATTCGTGGCAGAGGTGGTCGCGCGGCAGCGAGACGGAGATGGTCAGCCCGTCACATGGCTCAAGATCTGGTCAGGGGTGGCCGGCCGCGGCGAGTGGAGGACGGCTGACGGCAGATCCGTGCGCGTCCAGAAGCTCTACCGGATTCGCGGCCCCCGGCGGGCTACGGTGGCGGCCCCCGCTGCCGGAGCGCTCGTCGCCACGTGGGAGGCTGCCGACCTGCCGATCGGCACCACCCTCACGGATGGCGCGGCGTGCACGGTCGTGCGACCACAGCCACCGCCCCCGCAGGTCACGTGGGTGCTCGCGGGGGCGCACCGGGAGCGTCTTCACCAGGAGGTCCAGGCCGTAGCGGCAGAAGACGAGGCGCTCGTCTTCACCGAGGGCGATGGCGCGATCTGCCTCGGAGGGGTCTCCGAGGCTCACCTTCGGATGGCGGTCGAGCTGATCGAGGAGCGCGTGGGGTTCGAGGTGCTGGTCGACGTCCCGCCCGTGCAGTACCGCGAGGTGCCGCGGGGGCGGATCGCCGACGTGGAGGCGACCCACGAGCTTCGAGGCGCCCACGGGCTCGCCACCGAGTACGCTCGGTGTGTGTTGTCGGTCGGGCCGCGCCCGATGAACGGCGGCGTGGCGGGCCTGCAGTTCTCCGACGCGTCGAGCATCGACGAGGAGGACCTCCCCGAGCGCTTCCGGCCGGCCATCCGCGAAGGCTGCGAGCGCGCCCTCGGTCGTGGTCCGACCGCGGGCTTCCCGGTCATCGGCGTCGACGTCGAGCTGACCGGCGGCGACTACAACGCCATGTGCTCCACCGAGGAGCACTTCTTCGAGGCGGGCTCTCGAGGCCTCCGAGCGGCGCTCGAGCGCTGCGGCACCATGCTGGTCGAGCCATGGCACGAGATCCGGGTGGAGTGCCCCCAGGATGTCGTAGGGGAGGTCATGAGCGACCTGTCGGCCCACCGCGGCAGGGTGCGCGGCCTCGAGGTGCAGAGCGACGTCGCGACCATCGAAGCCACCGCCCCCTTCCGCGAGCTCCGGCGCTACGGGCCCCGGCTCGATGCGCTCACGAGCGGTCGCGGGCGCTTCTACACCGGCAAGGAGCGCTTCGAGCCAGTCCCCGACGAGCTCGTCGACGAGGCGATCGGTTCGTCGCGCGGAGGTTGATGTGTTAGCGTCCAGTGTGGTGCGCGCGCCCGATGTCGCGCCCGCAGTGGGGTAGGCACATCCAGTCCACCGACACCACGGGTGGGTCCCGCAACGGCTCCAACTTGCTGACCTTCGACGACAACGACCACTTCCGTGAGCTGGTCGGCGAGTTCGGGTCTCACCTCAAGCTGATCTCCACCGCGCTCGGGATCACCGTGGAGCAGCGCGGCTCGGGTGTCGCGATCGACGCCGAGGACGGAGACGTGCGCGGCGAGGTCGCAGCTCGGGTGCTCTCGGAGCTGTACGCCCTGGTGGAGCGTGGTCACGCACTCCACAGGAACGACGTGGCGCACGCTGTCCGCATCCTCCGGAGCGATCCCTCGGCGGACCTCGCGGGCTACTTCGGCGACGCCATCCTCGTGACCAACGAGGGCCGTCCGATCACCCCCCGCTCCGCGGGCCAGCGCCAGTACGTAGACTCCCTCCGCAACCACGAGGTGGTGTTCGGCATCGGCCCTGCAGGCACCGGCAAGACCTACCTCGCGATGGCCGTGGCGGTCGCTGCGCTCAAGCGGGGCAAGGTCCGTCGCATCGTCCTCACCCGGCCTGCTGTCGAGGCAGGGGAGAAGCTTGGATTCCTCCCGGGTGACCTCACCGAGAAGGTCGACCCCTACCTGCGGCCGCTCTACGACGCGCTGGCGGACATGCTGCCCCCCGAGCGGGTGGCCCGCATGCTGGACCGGCGGGTCATCGAAGTGGCGCCGCTCGCCTTCATGCGCGGGCGGACCCTCAACCACGCGTACGTGGTGCTCGACGAGGCGCAGAACACCACCCGGGAGCAGATGAAGATGTTCCTCACGCGTCTCGGTGAGGGCTCGAGCATGGTCATCACGGGAGACACCACGCAGATCGACCTCCCGCGAAAGTCCGACAGCGGGCTCGTACACGCCGTCGAGGTGCTCGGGGAGGTTCCGGGGGTCGGGGTCACGCGCATGACCGCCGGTGACGTGGTGCGCCATCCCCTGGTGTCCGCCATCGTAGATGCCTACGAGGTCCACGATCGCGCGCAGGCCGGCGTGGGGGCGGGTGCCGAGCCAGCCGGGGTGGTGCGGCGCGGGGCTCCGCGGTGAGCGCGCTCCGCTCGCTCATGGACCGGCTCGGCACGCTCTTCGGGGGGGCCGACCGGGGCGACTGGGCCGACCAGGTGAGGCGGCTGCTGGTCCTCGTCGGGGTCTGCACCTGCTGTGCGCTCTTCGTGGTGGACTACGCGCGCGCCCCGAACGACGCGCTGCACGCCGGCGACATCGCACCTCGCACGGTCAAGGCCCCGTTCGAGTTCACCTACGCCGACCACGCGGCGCACGAGCAGTCCCGCGGAGCCGCCCGGGACTCTGTCCGACCCGTCTATGTCTACCGGGTCGATCTGCTCGCAGACCGCGACGCACGCATACGCGACGCCTTCGCGGCCGGGCGCGACCAGCTCGCCGACTACGTGCCGGGGCTCGAGCGAGCCCTGGCCCCCGCGACCGCGCCGGACATTCCGCCGCTGACCGAAGAGATCAAGCTCGTCGTGATGCAGGCGTTCCTGGAGCCTCTGCGCATCCAGCTCCCGGAGCGGGACCTCGAGGCGCTGCTCGCCGGGGGGTTCAGCACCGACGCCGAGAGCCTCGCGCGACGGCTTCTCGACGGGGCGATGAGGGACAACCTCATCGTCCTCTCGCGCAGCCAGCTGCCTCCAAAGCGGCAGCCGGTCTCGCTGATCCGCCTGTCGCAGGGAGAGCGCAACGAGAGTGTGCTCTCCGACCTCGACTCGTTCGCGGTCCCCGAGGAGGTGCGTCAGGCGATCACCCTCGAGGTCCTGGGGTCCGGGCACGACCCCAGCAAGGGCGAGCTCGAGCCCGGACCGGAGGCCGATGCGGCAGCCCAGCTCGCGCGATCCCTGGTCACGGCGAACGTCACGTTCGACGCGCTGCAGACGGAAGAGCGCCGAGAGGCTGCCGCCAAGGCGGTGCCGCTACAGCTCGAGCGAGTGCAGCGAGGCCAGACGATCTTCCGCGCAGGGCAAGTGGTCACCGAGCCGGATCTCGACGTCTACCGGGCGCTGCAGGAGCACCAGGAGGACCAGGATCTGCCCCGCGAGATCGCGGCCATCGGGTTGTTCCTGCTCCTGCTGCTCGGGAGCCTCTATCAGTTCACGTCCACGCACCTGCAGGGCTTCTCGACCCGCGTGCGCGACGTCCTCGCCGCTGGCGTTCTCCTCGTGTTCGTGGCGTTCATGGCCCGACTCGTGGTGGCGAGCTCCGAGCCCATCGCGGAGCTCGTGGGCTACGAGGCCGAGGCCCGCTCGGTGTGGTTCCTGGTGCCGGTCGCGGGTGCCGCGATGCTCGTTCGGCTACTCCTCGGAGTGGCCTGGTCGGTCGCCTTCGCCGTCGCGGCGGCCGCGGTGTGCGGCCTCGTGATGGATCTGCACGCGCTGCCCGTGATCTTCTTCATGATCTCGGGGGTCGCGGCCGCGAGCGCGGTGGAGCACACGCGGGAGCGGATCGCGGTCCTTCGTGCGGGCGCGGTGGTCGGGGTGGTCAACGCCGTCACGGTGTTGATGATCCACTTCGTCCAGCTGTTCGTGGTCGAGGGCGAGATCTCGCTCGCCACCACCATGCGACCCTTCTGGTCGATGAGCTTCGCCTTCGTGGGCGCGATCTTCAGCGCGTTCCTCGTGCTGGGGCTCGTCCCTCTCATGGAGTGGTTCGGCTTCGTCACCGACTACCGGCTGATGGAGCTCGCGAACCTCAACCACCCCCTGCTCCGCCAGCTCATGCTTCGAGCGCCGGGCTCGTACCACCACTCCGTGGTCGTGGGAACCCTCGCCGAAGCAGGCTGCGAGGCGATCGGGGCGAACTCCTTGCTCGCAAAGGTCGCGTCGTACTTCCACGACATCGGCAAGGCCGTGAAACCGCAGTACTTCGTGGAGAACCAGCGGGGCCACGTGAGCGCCCACCAAGCGCTGTCTCCGCAGGCGTCGGCCCAGATCATCATCAGCCATGTGACCGACGGCGGGCGGATGGCACGGGAGAGGAACCTCCCGCAGCCGATTCTCGACAACATCTACATGCACCACGGCACGGGTCTGCTGCAGTACTTCTACAATGCCGCCAGGGAGCAGGCCGACAACCCGGACGACGTCGACGAGAGCGCCTTCCGCTACCCGGGCCCGAAGCCCTCTACCCGGGAAGCAGGCGTGATCATGCTCGCCGACAAGGTCGAGGCTGCCACGCGGACCCTCAAGAACCCCGACGAGCATCACATCCGGGCGATGATCCACCGCATCGTCAACTCGGTGATCGCGGACGGGCAGTTCAGCGAGTGCCCGCTGAACCTGCAGGAGATCCATCAGATCACCCAGACCTTCGTGCAGGTCCTCCAGGGGATCTACCATCAGCGAATCGAGTACGCGGAGACCGCCGACATCAGCTCGAGTACGGCTGCGGGTGAGCCTCCGCCTCGCGAGGCCACGATCACCCTCGACCTCGTGCCCGAGCCTGCCGCATCCCCCGGCGAGGCTGACGCGCCAACGTCCCCGTCCCCGGCCGCGGCCGCGCGGCGGGTCGCGGTCGTGCCTGCCGAGCCGGAAGATGCCGTCGACTATGAAGCAGTCGACTACCTGCCGCGCGGAGACTGACGTGGTGGACGTGAGCGGGGAGCTCGCAGGCGCCGACGCGATGCTTCTGGAGGAGCTGGCCCCCACGCTCGAGGCGCATGCACAAGCGGTGCTCGAGGAGCACGCCTGTGGGGCCGCGGAGCTGTCGGTCCACCTGTGCGACGACGCGACCATCCGGCGACTCAACGCCCAGTTTCGTGATCAGGACGAAGCTACCGACGTCCTGTCGTTCCCGCAGGAGGCGGATCAGAACGCCGCGACCATCGCGGAGCGACCCGGCGCGATGCTCGGCGATGTCCTCATCAGCGTGCCCACCGCACGCCGACAGGCCGCAGCCCTCGGGCACAGCGTCCCGCTGGAGCTCACCTGCCTGCTCGTCCACGGCGTGCTGCACCTCCTCGGCCACGACCACGAAGCGCCCGAGGAGGCGTCGGCCATGCGCGCCGAGGAGCGCCGAGCGCTCGGCGCGCTCGGGCTGCCCGGCGAGGGTCTCGTGGGCCGGGTTATGCCCGACCCTTGACCGATCGGTCCTGTGAAGGCGGGAGGAGCTCGTGCTGGACGAGATTCGCGGGCGGCTGAAGCCGCTGGACGAGCGTGTGCAGGCGCTCTGGGGGCATCTTTGACATCAGCGGGAAGCAGGCCCGGGCCGAGGACCTCGACCGGCAGGCCGCGATGCCCGGATTCTGGGACGACAACGCGCGGGCGCAGGAGGTCCTGAAGGAGAAGGGGCAGATCGAGCGCACCGTCTCCGAGTGGACTGCGCTGGCAGGCCTTCGCGACGACGTCGCGACCCTGCTCGAGCTCGCGGAGGAGATGGCGGACGACGACTCCCTCGTCGAGGCGCAGGAGCAGCTCGAGAAGCTGGAGACGTCGCTGCAGCGGCTCGAGGTGCGGCGCCTGTTGTCGGCAGACGAAGATGCGATGGATGCGATCATCGAGATCAATGCCGGCGCGGGGGGGATCGACGCGGCGGACTGGGCCGAGATGCTCCTCCGGATGTACCAGCGATGGGCGGACAGCCAGGGCTTCAGCGTGGAGATGCTCGACGTGAGCCCGGCCGAGCAGGCCGGAATCCGGTCGGCCGCGCTTGCCATCCGCGGACCCTACGCCTTCGGCTACCTGCAGGCGGAGAGCGGTGTCCATCGCCTGGTGCGGATCTCCCCGTTCGACAAGGACGCCCGCCGTCAGACCTCGTTCGCTGCAGTCGCGGCCTACCCCGAGGTCGACGACGAGATCGAGATCGACCTCAACCCTGCGGACATCGAGATGGAGACGATGCGCGCGAGCGGGGCCGGCGGGCAGCACGTCAACACCACGGACAGCGCGGTGCGGCTCCGGCACGTCCCCACGGGGCTCGTGGTGCTGTGCAGGGCGGAGCGCTCGCAGCACAAGAACCGCGAGAAGGCCATGAAGATGCTGAAGGCGAAGCTGTTCCAGCGGGAGCTGGAGAAGCGGCTGGAGGCGCAGGCCGAGATCAACGCCCAGAAGAAGAAGATCGACTTCGGAAGCCAGATCCGCAGCTACGTCCTCCAGCCTTACCAGCAGGTCAAGGACCTCCGCACCGAGGTCGCAGTGGGCGACGTCGACGGAGTTCTGGCGGGCAACATCACCGGCTTCATGGAGGCCTGGCTCGCCGCGCGTGCCGAGGAGGAGACAGCGGCCAGCTGACGGTCTCGGCGGTCAGAGGTTGCCTCTCCGTAGTGGCGCGATAGGGCCCGCTCTGATGGCGACAGGTACATTGGCTTGGTTCGCCGACCGTGGGTTCGAGCTCACGGCGGAAGTCTCCAACGAAGAAATCGCGCTCCGCTTCGAGTCGGTGCCGGTCCCGGCAGACGGCACGGTGGAGCTGCGCGGGGGCGTCGCGCTCAACCACCTCGACGTGCTGTTCAAGGCGGTCGTCGAGGTCGAGGGGGAGCCTGGTCAGGTCCACGAAGCAAGTGTGCGCCTGCTCGAGCAGGCCGGAAAGCCCGCGATCGAGATCGAGGCGAAGTGCGAGGACGTCGAGACAGGCGAGATCGTTCCGTTCAAGGGGGTCGTGCCGGTCGAGGTCCCCGAAGACGCCCCGGAGGCCGGGGGACCCCGGCCCGAGCCGATGAGCGAAGACGACCTGGACTTCGAGGACGACACCACCCTCGAGAGTCTGGTCGTCGCCGCGCCGGAGACGCCGGCGAGCGAGCCGCGCACAGAGGAGCCACCAAAGGGGGCTCGAGGCCTCAAGGCACTGCTCGAGGCGCTCTCCAAGGCAGATGACGAGCCGAGCGAGGCCGCGGCAGAGGCCACCGTGGGAGCTCCCAATCAGCCACCCATCGCCGATGATGGTGACCAGTCCATGGGCGCGGTGGAAGAGGCGAGGGGGCTGCTCGAGTACCTCATCCGACTCGAGCACCTGGAGCTCGAAGACGGCGAGTCGGTCGAGGCGCTCGTGCCAGGCACGATCGAGGTCCTCGGCTCGAAGGCGTCGAGCGAGGCCAAGGCCTCGAAGCTCGGCGGCTGGCTCGTCGAGCAACCCAGCGTGGCGGACCTGTACATCGGCGACGAAGACCTGGCTGCCATCCTCGACCAGTGGTAGGTCCCTCCAACGGGCCCGTCACGGAGCCGGGAGGCTGACTTGACCGACGAGAGCACTCCGGAGCCACGGGTCGTGGACTTCGATCGGCTGCCCCCGGTCGGGTCGGGTAGCACGCTCGCGACCGAGTGGTGGCTCGCCTGGGGGCACCTGCGGTCGAAGAAGTCGGAGGCCTGGCTCTCCCTCGTCACGGTGTTCTCGATCATCGCGGTGACCGCCGGCGTAGCTGTGCCGAACTGGGTCATCAGCGTGATGACGGGCTTCGAGGTCGACCTTCGCGACAAGATCCTCGGCGCGAACGCGCACGTCGTGGTGTTTCGGTCGGGCGGCAACCTGGTCGACGTCGAGCACCTCAACGAGAAGCTGGATGGG
Source organism: uncultured Enterobacteriaceae bacterium (assembly GCA_964393165.1). Lineage (GTDB taxonomy): Bacteria > Myxococcota_A > UBA796 > UBA796 > DRPG01. The sequence continues at coordinate 6,010 of CAYMSU010000074.1, read as the reverse complement.
GTCGACGGAGTCGTCGCCAGTGCGCCCTTCGTCTACAGCGAGATGATGGTGCGGAGCCCCTGGAGCCACAAGGGCACCGTGGTCAAGGGCGTTCACCCCACACGCACGGCCGACGTCACCCACCTCCTCGGGGACCTCACGGAGGGCTACTCGCCAGCTCACGACGAGGTCATCACCTATCCCGAGGGCGACCTCCAGCTCCGCCGTGAGGTGCTCGCCAGTCTCGAGCTGCCGTACCCTCCCATGGGCTTCGACAACGAGCCGCTGCCCGCCAGCGCGCAGGAGCCGGAGCTGCCGGGTATCCTCATTGGCAAGCAGCTTCGCGAGCACCTTCAGGTCCGTGTCGGCGACAAGGTGCAGCTCATCAACCCGCTCGGTGGGGGCCCCGGTCCGCTGGGCATGCCCACGCCGAGCATCAAGAGCGTGCGCGTGGCCGGCGTCTTCGACTCGGGCATGTACGAGTACGACACGACGTGGACCTATGTGCCGAACGAGGTCCTGCAGGACTTCCTCGGTCTTGGCGACGCAGCGACTGGCATCGAGGTCAAGGTCTCCGACATCTACGGTGTCGAGCACATCGCCTCACGAATCGACGAGGCCCTCGGCTACCCGCACTACGCCAAGCACTGGAAGAGCCTCAACTCCAAGCTCTTCGAGGCGCTCACCCTGGAGAAGTGGGTGATGGGGCTGCTCCTGCAGCTCATCTCGGGTGTCGCGGGGCTCCTCATCGTCACGACGTTGATCATGGTGGTCATCACCAAGGGCCGGGAGATCGCCATCCTCAAGGCGATGGGCGCCACCCACGGCAACATCCTGCGCGTGTTCCTGCTGCAGGGCGCGGCGATCGGGCTCGTGGGCACGGTCCTCGGCACCGTGCTCGGCCTCCTCGGTTGCGCGGCGCTGGCCCGCTACGAGTACCCGCTCGAGACCGACGTGTACTACCTCGACACCCTCCCCGTGGTGGTCGACCCAGCGACCGTGGTGGTCATCGCGGTCAGCGCGTTCTTGACGTGCTTCTTGTGCACCATCTACCCGGCGTGGCGAGCGTCCTCGCTCGATCCGGTCGCCGCGCTCCGGTACGAGTAGGTCATGCGCGTCGAGATCGAGAGCCTGCGCCGAACCCACGTCAAGGGCGCCCAGGTCATCGAGGTTCTGCGCGGCGTCGACATGGAGCTGGCCGAAGGCGAGCGCATTGCCCTCGTGGGTCCCTCCGGATCGGGCAAGTCCACGTTCCTCCACGCGGTGGGCCTCCTGGACCGGCCCACGTCCGGGATCATTCGCTTCGACGGTCAGAACACGTCGAAGATGGGGGACGAGCAGCGCGCGCGCCTGCGCAACCGGAAGATCGGGTACGTGTTCCAGGCCCACAACCTCCTGCCGGAGCACGATGCAGTCGGCAACGTGATGATCCCCGTTCGGCTCGCGGGGGGCTCGCCCGACGTCGCGCAGACTCGCGCGCGGGCCCTGCTGGAAGCGGTGGGCCTCGGGGAGCGACTGGGGCACAAGCCCGGAGAGCTGTCCGGCGGTGAGCAGCAACGAGTGGCGCTTGCGCGGGCACTCGTGATGGCGCCGGAGCTCGTCCTGGCGGACGAGCCGACCGGCAACCTCGACCCGAAGACCGCGGCTGGCGTCTTCGAGATGCTCCTGGCGCTGAACGCGCAGCTGGGGAGCACGCTCGTGGTGGTCACCCACAGCCAGGCGCTCGCGGAGCGGTTTCCCCGGCGCCTGCGACTGGATGCAGGCGTTTTTCGCGAGTGGTAGCTGGCCGGTAATGGTTTGTAGTCTGCCTGCCGGGATCCGGGGTCGGTGCTATACCCTGCGGGTCCGAGGCGCCCCGAACGAACGCTGCCGATCGGTGCATGGTGCAGAGAGGAGAGCGGAGCGCGTGAAGCGAACATCCCTGACTTCGCTGCCGTCGCTCGCGTCCCTCCTGCGGTGGCTGCTCCTCTGGGTGCTGTGTGTTGGTCCCGCCGTCGCCGCCGAGCCCGCTCCGGCGGTCGGCACGGTCGTCGCCGTCGAGGTGGAAGGCAACCGGCGGATCGACGATGCCGTCGTGCGCGCGCAGGTGGGCCTCAGCCGCGGCGAGCAGCTCTCCGCGGCCAAGGTCCGCCGGGACCTGGAAGCGGTCTATGCCACAGGCTTCTTCGAGGACGTCGTGGTCCAGATCGACGAAGCGGCCCCGGGAGACTTGCCGGATGGCGTGATCTTGCGCTTCGTGGTGGAGGAGAAGCCGGCCGTCCGCGAGGTTCGGATCCAGGGCAACAAGAAGATCGACGAAGACGACATCCGCGAGGTCCTCGACGTCCGCTCGTTCACCGTCCTGAACGACGCGAAGATCAAGGAGAACGTGGCGCGGGTCCGCGATCTGTACCTGGAGAAGGGCTTCTACCTCGCCGTCATCGAGCCCCGGTACATCTCTGTCGGGGCCGACCAGGTCGATGTCGTGTTCGACATCGAGGAGAACCGCAAGGTCGTCGTCCAGCGAATCGACTTCTCCGGGAACGAGCACGTGCCCGACTCCCGGATCAAGCGCTTCTTGCAGGTGCGCGAGGGCGGCTTCCTGTCGTTCCTGTCAAACACCGGCACGTTCCGCCGCGAGCTCCTCGAAGCCGACCAGCAGACCGTCAGCGCGGTGTTTCTCGAGCAGGGCTACCTCGACGTGCGGGTGGAGCCGCCCCAGGTCTACCTCTCGCCCGACAAGCGCTACATCTTCATCTCCTACGACATCGACGAGGGGGACCTGTACACGATCGGCACCGTCGACGTGGTGGGCGACTTCGTGGAGGAGGAGGGGCTCACGCGCGAGGCGGCGCTGCAGATCGTCGCTGGCCGCGCGGTCGCCGACATCCAGGAGGACCAGTGGCGCGAGGCCACCTTCCGGGGTGATCGCATGCTGCGGCTGCGCACTCGCGGTCCCTCCCTGCAGACCGGGGAGGCGTTTCAGTTCAGCCAGATGCACGCCGTGCGGGCCAACCTCGAGTCCCTCTGGACCGACCAGGGCTACGCCTTCGTCAACGTGGTGCCCGACATCCAGCCGGACCCCGAGACCCGCACCGCGAACATCGTCTACCAGATCCAGAAGGGAGAGAAGGTCCGCATCGGGCGGATCAACGTCACTGGGAACGACCCCACCTTCGACAAGGTGGTGCGCCGGGAGGTGCAGGTCGACGAAGGAGACGTCTACCGGGGCTCCCTCGTGACCGCGAGCCGGGCGCGCCTGCTTCGGCTCGGCTTCTTCGACGACATCAACGTGTCTACCCCCCGTGGCGATGGCGCGGACGTGCTCGACCTCAACGTCAAGGTCACGGAGCGGCCCACCGGCTCGGTCAGCCTCGGCATGGGCTACTCGAACCTCGAGAGCCTGGTCGTCACCGGGTCCTTCCAGAAGAACAACTTCCTCGGCCTCGGCTTCCTGATGAACGCGGCGATCAACTGGTCGCGCCTACGTCGGCAGGGGAACATCTCCTTCTTCGACCCCTACTTCCTGGACTCCCGGTGGACCCTGTCGGTCGACGGCTTCCTGATCAGTCGCCAGTTCCCGGCGGGCTTCGCCGTCAACGACGAGTTCCAGCGCGGCGCGTCGATCGCCGTGGGGCGATACCTCGACCAGCGTGACGACACGCAGCTCAGGCTCCAGTACACCATCGAGGACGTCGGGCTCAACAACATCGACCCCTACCGGCAGCGCCTGCTCGGCGGCGATCTGTACCGCAACGGCCTCACGAGCACCGTGTCGGTCATCCTCAACGTCGACAAGCGCAACGACCGCATCTTTCCCACCTCGGGGTTCCTCACCCAGATCAGCACGGCGCTCTCGGGAGGCTTCAAGGTCGGTGAGAACCGTCTTCTCAACTTGCTCGGGGGGGACTTCAACTTCGTCGAGTCGAGGTTCAACTTCCGGCTCTACCAGCCCCTGCTCCCGAAAGGCAACGACACCCTTGTCTTCCGGTTCAACACCACCCTGGGCGACATCCGCTCTACCGACGGGCGTGAGCTCGCATTCATCCATCGCTACCGAGCGGGCGGCATCCAGAGCATGCGCGGCTTCCAGTGGTTCAGCCTGGGGCCCACGATCCGTGCGACCTTCCGCAACAGCGAAGACCCCGTGCGTGGCGACGACCGGCTGATCGTGGGTGGAACCCAGACCTGGGTCAACAACTTCGAGGTCGAAGCCATGCTCGTCCGGGCGGCCGGTATCTCGAGCGTGGTGTTCTTCGACGCGGGCAACGCCTTCCGTGGCCCGTTCGGGCAAGACCCGCTGTCGCCGCTCGCCCTGCGCACGTCGATCGGGGCGGGAATCCGCTGGCGGTCGCCGATCGGTCCGCTCCGGTTCGAGCTCGGGTTCCCGCTCCGTCCCCTCGAGGGTGAGCGAACGAGCGTCTTCGACTTCGGGATCGGCTCGTTCTTCTGACGCGGCTCGGAATGTCGCCCGCTCCCCAACCGTTCTGGCCCTGTCCGGAGCACTCTGCTACTCCGCCATCGACTCACTCTGCCGCATCCGTAGGAGAACTCACATGCGTCCACTCCTCATCAGTGCGCTCTTGCTGAGCGCGACTCCCGCGTTCGCCCAGCAGATCTGCGTGGTGGACCTCCAGCAGGCCGTCGCCGAGACGAATGAGGGGAAGGCCGCACAGAAGAAGCTCGACTCCATGTTCGCGTCGCGTCGGCAGAGCCTGGAGAGGATGGAGGCGGATCTGAAGAAGGCCTATCAGGACTACGAGGCCCGCCGAGACGTTCTCTCCGACACCGCTCGCCAGCAGGAGGAGCGGAAGCTCCTCACGCAGCAGCAGCAGCTGAACCAGACCGCGGCGTCGGCCGAGGGCGAGATGCAGAAGACCTACATGTCGCTGCTGGGCGATCTCGACAAGAAGCTGCGCTCGATCGCCGATGAGACCGGAAAGTCCGCGGGCTGCAGTGTCGTCCTGGATCGCGCCGCGGTCATCTACACGGCTCCCGGCATCAAGGACGTCACCAGCACGCTGGTGGCGAAGTACAACGCCAAGTACCCCTGATCGGTGGACCGCCGGCGCGCTCGCGGCCCGGGTCGCGGCAAGCGTCGAGGGAGACTCGGCGCGTGAGCTGACAGCCGCGGGATCGCTGGAGCAGGCCGGCCCCGCCCACCTCGCGTTCTGTGCGGGAGGCCGCTACGCCCGCGCCTTGGCGGATACGCGTGCGGGCGCCGTCGTGGTGGCGCCTGGCCTGGCGGTCCCGGCGAGCGCGGTCGCGCTGCGCCACTCCGCCCCCCGGTATGCGTTCGCGGTGCTCGCGCAGCTGCTGCACCCCCCTCCGCGGCCGGCTCCGGGGATCCATCCGCGAGCCTGGGTGGCGACGTCCGCGACTGTGGAGGGAGCCACGATCGACGCGCTTGCCGTGGTCGAGGAGGGGGCTCACGTCGCCCCGGGCGCCTGGGTCCAGTCGCACGCCTACGTCGGGCGGGGTGCCGTCGTCGGGCCGCGCACGCGCCTGCTCCCGACAGCGGTCCTCATGGACGGCTGTCGCCTTGGTGCAGACGTGATCCTCGGTCCGGGGGCGGTCGTCGGCGCAGACGGGTTCGGCCATGCGCCGGGGCCCGAGGGCCCCGTGCGGCTCCCCCATCTCGGCACCGCGGTGCTCGAGGACGGGGTGGAGATGGGCGCGAACGCCTGCGTCGACCGGGCGGTGTTCGGCGAGACCCGGGTGGGACGGTCGGCCCGACTCGACAACCTCGTGCAGATCGCCCACGGCGCGAAGGTGGGGGCGTCGTCGCTGCTCGCCGCCTTCGCCGGCGTGGCCGGGCGCGCCGTGCTCGGTCGGGGCGTGGTCCTCGGCGGACGCGCCTCGGTCGTGGAGGGCGTCGAGGTCGGAGACGGTGCGACCTTGGCGGGGCTGGCGGCAGCGACCAAGGCGGTGGCTCCCGGCGCCGAGATCGGTGGATCACCAGCCCGGCCCCATCGGAACTGGTTACGCCAGGTCGCCTCGCTGGCGAGGCTGCCCGACCTGCTGGTACGGGTGGCCCGGCTCGAGCAGCACC
>CAYMSU010000073.1:4534-16848 GCA_964393165.1 uncultured Enterobacteriaceae bacterium | reverse complement strand
TGTTCCGAGGGGCACTGTCGCTCGTCGCCGGCCTCGTGTTCGCACTCTTCCCGTTCTGCGCCCCGAAGTCGCAGCCCCTCATCCAGGAGTCGGTGCAGGTCGCGGTGGTGAGCCTGCCCAAGTCCGCCACGAAGATGCCCGACCGCGCCGCCCGGCGTCCCCGGCCCGTCCAGGGAACCAAGCCCACGCCTGCGCCTCCCCGGGTCAAGGAGTCCGAGCTGGTCCACGAGACCGAGGAGCCCCCGCCCGAGCCGGGCACGCCCGAGGAGGCTCCCGACGACTCCCCCACGAGAGAGGAGCTGCTCGAGGAGAACCGCCGGCAGCAGCTGCTCGACGAGCTCCTCAACGCGCCCGAGGGGCCCGAGGACCGAAACGCGACCGATCCCGAGGGCACGGGCGACGCGGCGCTCGCGTCGTTGTCCGCCACCGCGATGGGCGACGCCGCCTACGCCAAGTGGGAGCTGAAGGTCCAGGACCTCGTGCGGAGCCGGTTCACCCCGGTGGGGGCCCGCGAAGGGCTCACGGCCGTCGGCAACCTGCGGGTGGATCCCGAGACCGGTAAAGTTCTGTCCTACGAGCTCTCGAAACGGAGTGGTGTGCTGGCGTTCGACGCTGCAGTAGAGCGAGCGCTGGCTGGAGTCCGGGAGATCCCGCTACCTCCTGAGAAGTACCGGCCGTTGCTCGAGCAGTACCGGATCCCGGTCGACTTCGTCAGCCAGTAGCTCCCGCCACCGCCCCGAACCCAGGAATCCGCATGCGCGCGCTCAGTCTGCTCCTCCACGCCGCGGCCGGTCTGGTCGCCTCAGGGCTTCCGCTCGCGGCCCCCTCCGAGGCCGCTGCCCAGGGCATCCGCACCATCCGGGTGACCCCGCGAGGTGATGTGCCGCTGGCGGTCCCGACCCCGGTACTCACGGGAGACGCGAAGGCGGTCGCCGACGAGGCCTGGCAGGCCATGTGGCTCGACCTCGACATGTCCGGATACTTCGATCTGCAGGATCCGTCCGGCTACCTCGAGCGCGGGAAGGGCATCGCCCCGGGCTCGTTCAGCTTCCGCGCGTGGGACCAGATAGGCACCGCCGTGCTCGTGAAGACCCGGATCTTCGGCGCGGGGGTGGCCGAGTGCGACACCTCGGGCACCCGGATCTGCGCGGACCTGCAAGTCTACCACGTGCCGTCCGAGGAGCGCCTCGCCTACAAGCGGTTCCGCGGCACGCCGGCCGCGGCACGCCACCTCGGACACGCGATGGCGAACCACGTGCTCGAGGTGGTCACGGGCGTCCGTGGCGTGTTCGGGACGCGCCTCGCCGCCGTCAACAGTCGCTCTGGGAACAAGGAGATCTACGTCCTCGACACGGACGGCCGCGGGGTGCTGCCCGTCACCAGGAACGGCGCGATCAACCTCTCCCCCGCCTGGTCGCCCGACGGCACCGAGATCGCCTGGACGTCGTACAAGAAGGGCAACCCCGACCTGTACGTGAAGAACCTGCAGACCGGCCGCACCCGCACGCTGTCGAGCGTGAGGGGCGTCAACACCTCGCCCGCGTTCAGCCCGGACGGCAAGTGGGTCGCGCTGTCGCGCAGCGTCGACGGCGACTCCGACATCTTCCTGCTCGACGCCGCGACCGGGGCGCTCGTCCAGCGCGTCACCCGCGGGGGCGGCATCGACGTGTCGCCGTCCTTCAGCCCCGACGGCCGCAAGCTCGCCTTCGCCTCGGAGCGCAGCGGTGGCTCTCAGGTGTTCATCGCCGACGTCCCGGGCGACGCGGGGGCGGCTCGGCGGCTCACGATCACGGGCGACTTCAACGTCGACCCCGTGATTTCCCCCGACGGCCAGCGATTCGCGTTCGTGGGCCGCTCCCAGGGGGGCTTCGACATCTACGTCGCCGACATGAACGGCCGGAACCTCGTGCGGCTCACGCAGGACATGCGCGACAACGAGGATCCGACCTGGAGCCCGGACAGTCGCTACGTGGCGTTCTCGTCCACGCGGACGGGTCGCAGCGAGATCTTCGTGAGCACCGCCGACGGTCGCCACCAAACGCAGGTGACCCGCGACGGCGGATGGACGCAGCCCACCTGGATGCCTCTCCCCGCGCGTTAATCGTGCGAGGGAGGAACGCAAGGGTGACGCGAGCAGCCATCGACATCGGAAGCAACTCCATTCTCCTCACGATCGCCGACCGTGACGGCTCGGTCCTGCACGACGAGGCGCGGGTGGTCGGCTTGGGCAAGGGGGTCGGAGATCGCGGGTTGATGGCGCCCGATCGGATCTCGGCGGCGGCCGAGGTCTTGCACGACTACGTCGACACCTGCGCCCGGCACGGAATCGACCCGATCGCGGTGCGCGCCGTCGCGACCTCCGCCGGCCGGCGCGCGATGAACGCCCCGACGGTCTTCGACCGGTTCCGCCGGGATCTGGGACTGCGCGTACGGATCATCTCTGGCGAGGAGGAGGCGCGACTCACCTGGCTCGGCGCGCACCGAGACCTTCCCCCGCTCCCCGAGCCGCACCTGGTCGCCGACCTCGGAGGCGGCTCCACCGAGCTCGTGCTCGGGACCGTCGAGGCCATCGGCCATCGGGCGTCGCTCGAGCTGGGCAGCGTGCGCCTCACGGAGCGGTTCCTCACCGAGGAGACCGACGGCAGGTACGCAGCCGCGGGCTTCCCGCCGATGGAGGCCTACATCGACGCGGAGCTGTCACGGTACAGCTTCAAGCCGAGCCCGCAGTCTGCCATCGGCGTCGCGGGGACCGTCACCACGCTGGCCGCCATGCAGCTCGGGCTCGAGGCCTACGACGCGAGCCAAGTCCACGGCTCGCGAGTCCCGCTCGAGGCGCTCCACGGGTTCGTGGAGGAGCTGGGCGGCCTCGACCGCGAGAGCCGCCGGGCGCGCGCCGCGGTCGCGCCCAGCCGCGCGGACTACCTGCCCGCAGGCGCGCTCGTGCTCAGCCGGGTGCTGGTGGCCGCCGGCTGCGATGCGCTCTGGGTGAGCGACCGGGGCCTCCGCTACGGGGTGCTCTACGACCCGCAGTGGTAGCGGCGGGGAGTGGAGCGGGCGACGAGACTCGAACTCGCGACAACAAGCTTGGGAAGCTTGGACTCTACCAACTGAGCTACACCCGCTCGGCTCAGCCAGAGTAACCGTGCGCCCCCGGAAACGCTACGGACCGCCTTGGAACAGCGACCGCCCCGGCGGGGTGGCCAGGCTCTCGGCCCACTGGCCGATCCAGCCGCCGACCTCGTCGGCGCTTCCCGTCGAGAGGATCCAGATGCCGACGAGGCCGACCACCGCAACTCCGGCGACCAATCCACCGGTGGTCATCCAGCTCTGCTGCCGCCGACGCTGAGGCGCCATCGGAGGCGTCTCACGGCGCGCGGTACGCAGCACCTCGGGCTGGACCACGGTAGCCGCGACCTCCTCCGAGAGGTGCCCGTCGGCGTAGAGGAACTGGACCAGCCGCTCCGCGTGATTCACGCTGGTGTCGAACCGAACGAGCTCTTCTTCGAGCTCGCTCCGGAGGTGGGCCGCCGACGCATGACGCCTGGCCGGGTCGGTGGTCAGCGACTTGTGCACCACATCCGCGACGGACTTGGGGAGTGAGGGGTTCAGCTCTCGAATGGGGCGGATGCTGCCCTCGAGGATCTGCCGGTACACCACCTCGGGCTGCTGCCCCTTGGGGAACAGTGGCTCCCCCGCGAGACACCGGTACAGCGTGGCCCCCAAGCTGTAGAGATCCGCAGGAACGCCCGCCTCCTCGCCCCGGAGGACCTCGGGCGCCATGTAGGTGGGGGTTCCCACGAGCATGCCCGTGCGGGTGAGCACATCGAGGTCGTCGCCTCGGGCGATGCCGAAGTCCATCAGCTTGACGTCGCCCTTGCGCGAGATCATCAGGTTGGACGGCTTCACGTCGCGGTGGATGATGCCGTGCATGTGCGCATGCTCGAGGGCCTCCGCCATCTGGACGCCGACGATCAGCCCGACATCGACGGGTAGCGGCCCCTGCTTCAGGAGGTCCTTGAGGTCGAACCCGTCGACGTACTCGAGGGCGATGTACTGCGTGCCGCGCCAGCTGAAGAGGTCGTACACCCCGCAGATCGACTGATGGTGGAGCTGCGCGAGCACCCGGCCCTCTCGCTCGAAGCGGTCCTCGAGCTCCTCGAGCAGATCCTCCTCGGCGTCGTCAGGAGGGACGAGGCGCTTCAGCGCCGCAGGCCGGCCGAGGGTCTGGTGGTATCCAAGCAGGATCTCGCCCATGCCCCCAGAGGCAATCTTGCCCTCGATGTCGTAAGCGCCGATGCGCTTGGGCAGTCGCTTGGTCGCCAACATTCCCTCTGCCTCGACGCGGTCCACTATCACGATCGGACCATCGGACAGCGATCCCTTCGGCGAGCTGCGATTGCGATGAGGACACAATTCATAGAGCGGGTGAGGTTGGGGCTACGCCGGGCCGGTGCTTGAGTTGGCCCGGAACTTGATTGTGGGCTCTGCATGGCTGACGACGTGCTTGCTGAAACCCCCTCGCCACCTGCCCGCCGGACCTCGTTCGTGCGCGCGTTCCTCGCCTCGGCGCTGGGCACCGGTCTCTCCCGCGTACTCGGGGCCGCACGCGACGTAGCGATCGCGGGCTTCCTCGGTGCAGGGGTGGCCTCCGATGCGTTCTGGATCGCCTTCACGATCCCGAACCTCTTTCGTCGGTTCGTCGCTGACGAAGGATTGACCGGGGCCCTGGTTCCCGCTCTGGCTGCCGCCGAGACCGAGGAGGGCCGCTCGGGGTCGTCCCGCCTCGCGGCGAGCACGCTCGGCGCGCTCGTGCTCGTGAACCTGCTGCTTTGCGTGGTGGGCGTCCTCGCCGCAGAGCCGCTCGTGCTGGCGATGGCGTGGTCGTGGCGCGACGAGCCCGCGCAGCTCGAGCTTGCCGTGCAGATGACACGCTGGCTGTTCCCCTTCGTCTCGATGGTCAGCCTGGTGAGCTACTTCGAGGGACTCCTGAACTTCCGGGGCCACTTCTTCTGGCCCAAGCTCGCACCTGGTCTCGTCAGCGCCGGCATGGTCGCCTCTGCCTGGTTGCTCGGCTCCCAGTTCTCGCAGCCGGCCTTCGCCCTGGTCGCCGGCGTGCTCGGCGGCGGGCTGGTGCACGTCCTCGTGAACCTGCCCGCACTGTTCCGCCACTGGGGCCGCCTGCGGGTGGCCTTCCGGCTCTCGCCCAGGCTGCGCGCAGTCCTCGGCGAGCTCTCGAAGGTGGTCGTCATCGGGATCTTCGCTCAGATCAACGTCATCGTGCTGCGGCAGATCGCCACGAGCCTCGAGGCGGGCAGCGTCACGCAGTACCAGAACGGCACCCGCATCGTGGATCTGGCCCAGGGCATCGTGGCTGTCGCCATCGGCAGCGCCCTCCTGCCGAACCTCGCGAGCTCCGTCGTAGGCGCAGACTGGAGCCGGTTTCGCAAGGACCTCACCGGCGGGCTTCGCTTGGCGATGTTCCTGCTCGTCCCGGTGGCCGTCGCGGTCTTCGTGTGGGCCGAGCCGATCTCCGCTCTGCTGTTCCGGCACGGCCGCTACACCTGGGCAGACGTGCAGGTCACCGCCGAGTCGGTGCAGTATTTGGTCCCGTTCCTGCTCGCCCTGGCCGCGGTCAACATTGTCAAGCGTGTCTACCACGCCCTCGACGACCGCACGACGCTGATTGTCGTGGGGGGGCTGGGGGTGGCCCTCACCGGCATCCTGGGGCTCACCCTCGTCGACCGGCTCGGCGTTCCCGGCCTCGCGCTCGCGCTCTCGCTAGCGACCGGCGCCCAGCTCGCAGTCTACCTCGGAGTCCTGCAGTGGCGGCTCGGCGATCGGGTGGGGTTGCCCTCCCTGCTCGCGCCGCTCGGGTGGGTCTCCCTCGCGAGCGCCCCGCTGGTGCCGCTCCTGTGGCTCGGCGAGAGCCTGGGAACCTGGACCGAAGGGCCCCTCGCCTGGCAGAACTGGGCGGTGCTCGCGGCCGGGGGGGTGGTGGGCAGCGCCGTGTACCTCGGCATCACCAGGATGCTGGGCCTCGAAGAGGTCACGCGGCTCACCGACGCCGTCATGAGGCGTATCCGGCCGCGTCCTCCCAAGGGCCCCTAGGATACCCAGAGACGAGGTCCTTGTCCGGAACCGGTGATCGACGAACCTCCCCACCACTCCGTGGACGACGTCGCAGACGACGACCCGTCCCCCTCGCCGCGCGCCCGCCGGGTGCTGCGTGCGCTGCAGTGGTTCACCCAGGCCACGCTGGTGCTCGTGGCCATCGGGCTCGTGGTCTTCGTGGGCTGGCTGCAGTCGGGCGACTTCCGACAGCGCGTTCGCGGGCTCGCCGCGGGCGTCCTCGAGGACGCGCTCGGTGAGAACGTGGCGATCGAGGGCGTGAACGCTCGGTACTGGCCCCCGGGCGTCACCGTCACGGGGGTCGTCGTCTCGCACCACGCCACCGGCGAGCCCATCCTCTCGGCCGACAAGGTCCGGATCCCGCTGCGGATCCCGCTCACCGGGGGCTTCGAGCTCGGGGTGGTGCATCTCCAGCGGCCCACGGTCCACGTCCACCTGGAGGAGGACCAGAAGCTCCGGGAGTTCCGAGAGCGGCGGCCGCCGCCCACGAGGGCGGCCAAGCGGCGCCTGCCCTTCCGGGGCCTCCGGGTGGACGGCGGTCAGCTGCAGCTCGAGCACCCAGAGGGGTTCATCCGCATCGACGACCTGTCGATCACGCCCGAGCGAGAGGGCTCCGTGGTGTCGGGCGAGCTCAGCGTGGCGTTCCGCGACCTTCGGCAGTCGACGCGCTTCGCATGGCCGGCCACGCGAATCGAGCCCGAGGCCGTGCACGTCCCGTATTTCAGCCTCGACACCCCGCTCCTGAGCGTGGCTGGCCCAGTCGAGATCGATCTCGAGGGCCCCATCCTCGCGGATCTCGCCGCCAAAGTGAGGCTCGAGGAGCTCGCGCCCGCGCTCGGGGAACCTCGAATGCTCCGCGGGCTCGTCGACGTCGACGTGCGGGCGAGGGGCACGCTTTCCGATCCGACCGCCAGGGTGCTCGCCTCGGTGCAGGACCTGCGAGCCCGCCTACCGGGCGTGCTCACACCCATCCTGACGTACGAGTTCGGGGACCTGACCCTGTCGGCCGAGGCAGGTCGCGACGGCATGATCGTGGAGCAAGCCACGATGAACGTGGGAGGCGGGCGCGTCGTGGCGTGGGCTCGGATCACGCCCGAGCTGGAGGTCGTCGGTGGCCACGCGGTGGCGGACGGTGTGCACCTCGAACCGCTGCTCCGCGCGTTCGACGCCGCCCCCACGCCGTGGGTCGACTTCGACGCCGACGCGGAGATCACGTTCGCCGGCCCGCTCACCCCACCCGACCTCCGCGGCCGCTTCGACTTCGCGCTGGCCGACCTCGAGGTCGCCGACCGGCCGATCCGCGACCCCGATGCCGAGCTTCGGCTCCACCTCCCGCACGCCCAGGCCTCGGGGCGGATCCACCTCGACGAGGCCCACAAGAACATCCGCCTGGACGCGGACGTGGTCCGCGCCCCGCTCAGCTCGGGGTCGGCGCGCATCGACATCGGCCTGCTGCCCCGGGGGCCGCTGGACCTCCGCTTTGAGTTGAGCGAGGCCGATCTCGAGGACTTCAGGCCGCTGTCCGACGTCGCGCTGACCGGCCAGGGAGTCCTCCGGGGCCGGATCTGGGGCCCATTCAACCGCCTGCAGCTCGCCGGCGAGGGCACCCTCCACGGGTTCAGCGTGCTCGGCGTGCCCTACGCCGACGACCTCACCGCGCAGATCCGATCCCCCGACATGCAGTCCATCTTCCTCGACCAGGCTCGCGCGAGGCGCGGGCAGACCCGCTACGGCGGGTCCTTCGGCTTCGACTTCAAGCCGCCGCTCGCGATGTACACGGACATCGCGATCGACCGTGGCGGGCGACTGGAGGACGTGCTCAGCATGTTCGTCGACCTGCCCGGCCTTCGCGGCGAGGTGGCAGGAACCCTCGAGCTCGGCGGGCCCCTCTATGCCCTGGACGGCGAGGCTGACCTCCGGCTCGCGGACGTCGACCTGTACGGCGAACGATTCCCCATCGGCCACGGGCGCGGCTTCATGGACGAAGGGCGCTTCACGCTCGACGACCTGCGGGTCCGGCGTCACGAGGGTCGCGAGGGGATCACGCTGCGCGGCTCGGTCGACCGCGAGTGGGCGCTCGACATGGAGCTGAACGCCGACGGCCTTCGGCTGGAGCGGCTGGACCGGCTCCGAGACGACGAGGTCGAGCTCGAGGGCCAGCTCAGCGTGGCCGCCCGAATCCGGAACACCCTCTTCGACCCCGCGCCCGAAGGTGCTATCTGGCTGACCGGCGTCGAGTACGAGGGCTCCCCCGTGCCCGACTCCAACCTCCGGTTCGATACCCGGGAGGGGGTGGCTCACCTCCGCGGGCAGCTCGTCGGGGGCACCACCGACCTCACGGGCACCCTCGGCCTGTGGGACGCGCAACCCTACGTACTGCACGCCGACCTGCGGGAGGTCCCCGCGCACGTGCTGTACCCGACGGCAGCGGACGGGGCGCAGCTAAGGGGGCTCCTCTCGGGGAGCGCGGACGTGTCGGGCCACTTCGGCCCCACCCCGTCCCCGGTGACGCTCGACGCAGAGCTGTCGGCCGTCGAGCTACGGTTTCATCACCACGTCCTGCGCAACCAGGCGCCGTGGCGCCTGCACGTCCAAGGAGAGGAGGTGCGGCTGCGGGACTTCAACCTGTACGGTCCGTCCACTCAGGTCGCCTTCGAGATGGAGTCGAGCGACACGCTCTTCCTTGCCGGAGAGGGCGTGGTGGACCTGGATCTGCTCCGCGCAGTCGTCCCCGGGGTCGAGCGCGCGTCAGGCCGCGCGAACATCCTCATGGAAGCCCTGGGCACCCAGCCCGACATCAACGCCGTCGTCCACGTGACGGCCCACGCAGACCTGTTCCGGCACAGCGGGGCGCCCGTGACCTTCGAAGACGCCAACGCGCGTCTTCGCCTCGATCGCGACGGCTTCGAGGTCCTCGGATTCACCGCGGAGCTCGGCGGCGGCCAGGTCCGCGCCGAGGGTCGGATCGACGCCGAGCGGTGGGCCGCGAAGCGGTACAACCTCACGATGCAGGTCGACGATGCCCAAGTCCAGTGGGTGGAGTCGCTGCCGCCGGCCATCGGGAACGCAGCCCTCGCGTTCGACGGACCCGTCGACAGCCTGCTGCTGTCCGGGAACGTCGAGATCACCGACATGACCTTCTCGGACCGCATCGACTGGGAGGACTGGGTGGTCTCCTACCGCGAGACGATGCTCCTGGACCCCGCGGTGACCTATGACGAGCCCCCGCTGTTCAACCTCAACGTCAGCCTCGGGGCCGACCGCACCGTGCGGCTTCAGAACAACGTCGCCGAGGGGACTGCGACCGCCGACCTGCGTGTCATCGGCGACACCAACCGGCCCGGACTCGTCGGGACCGTGACCGTGCTCGACGGGCTCGCCTTCCTCCAGGACCGCGAGTTCAGGATCGACCGTGGCAACGTCATGTACAACGATCCCTGGAGCTGGGATCCCCTGCTCGACTTCTCGCTCGTGACCGACATCAACAGCCGCGACCAGCGGTACCGGGTGACCTACCAGGTCTCGGGGCCGTTCAGCGACTGGCGCACGACCACGCGCAGTGAGCCACCGCTCCCCCAGTCCGACGTCAATGCGCTGCTGTGGTTCGGCGTGACCCTCGAGGAGCTCGAGGAGCGCGGCGACCTCTCCACCGCTGTGGTTCAGGGCGTCGCGGACCTGCTGTTCGCGGACATGCTGCTGACCGGTCCGGCGGGCTTCCGAACGGAGCTCCCCGAGTTCCTGCAGTTCGACCGCGTCGATCTGGCGACCGGGGTGAACGTCCGCGGCGACTACTCGGCCGAGCCCCGGCTCGTGGTCGACAAGCGGCTGCGCGACCTCGCCGACATCGACCTGACCTGGGAGGTCAACCTCCGGCGGCCCGACGAGGCCTACGTGTCGGCGGAGAAGCGCATCGGCGGCCGGTGGAGCCTGTCCGGCTGGTACGCCACGCTGCAGCGGGACCGCGTGTTGCCGATCGGCGGAGCCTACGGGGTGGACGTGAGCGCCCGCTGGGAAATCGAATAGCCGGTCGAGGGGCGCGCGTGTTCGGGGCCATCCTGCTGAACATCCTGCAGTCGACGGCCTGGGCTGCACCAGAGGAGCCCTCCTGGTGGGTCGGGCTACCGGTGGCCAGCGTGGCTCTGGTTGCCCCCAGTGGAGGCCTACCCGACGAGAACCTCCAGCCGCTCCTGCGCTCGCGCCAGGGGCGGGTGGCGACCGTGCTGGACGTGCGCGCCGACGTGGCCACCCTGTACCGCGTGGGGAGCTTCTCGTCGGTCGAGGCCCGCGTCGACCCGTGGCTGACCTTCGATGCCTCGGGCGAGGAGGTCTGGGGCGTGCACCTGCGCTACGTGGTGAGCCCGGCGCCGGTGCTCGCGCGCATTCGCATCCAGGGCAACCGGGAGTTCCGGGATCGGCAGCTGCTCGACGCGTCGGGCCTCGCCACCGGCCAGGTGTTCTACGAGGGCCTGGACCGCGACTACGTCGCCACGCGCGTTCGGGAGTGGCTCGCCGCGCGAGGCTACCCCTCGGCCAGTGTCGAGATCCGGACGAGCGAGCCGAGCCCGGGGCGAGTCTACCTCGTGCTCTTGGTTCAGGAAGGGCCTGCCGACATCGTGGCCCACCTCGGGTTCGCCGGCCCCTGGGAGCGCACCGGGGTGCCCGAGCGCAAGCTGGTGCGTTGGGTGCGCCGCGCAGGGGTGAAGGTGAACCGGCCCCTGGGTCCGGACGCCGTGCCGGCCGCCCAGGATCTGCTCCGAGAGCGCCTCGGCTCCATGCGCGGGGGCGTCTTCCGGCGGGCGCGCGGGTTCACTGCGGCTCGGGTGACGCCCGCGGTCGTGCGGGAACAGGACGGCATCCACGTCACGTTCGCGATCGAGCCAGGTCCGCGCCTGGTTCTCGACGTTGCGGGGATGGGGCTGCGCGGACGATGGGCGACCCGCGCGGCACTCGAGATCGACCACCGGCTGCGGCTGACGGGCGGCTACCTCGACCGAGCGCCCGACCTCGCCCGTGCTTGGCTGCAGGAGCACGGATGGCTCGACGCCAAGGTCAGTGTGGCGCTCGAGGGGGAGCGAACGGACCCCTCGCGGACGCTCGTGGTCCGCGCCCGGCGCGGATCTCGGCACACCATTGGCGACGTCCCGGACTTCCGCTTCCGGGACTTCACGTTCGACTTCGAGGACGCGGACGACGAGGCCGTGGAGAAGCGCCTCGGGAGGGACCTCCAGGCCGTCTTCGACCAGGCCTCCAACGAGATCCTTCGCCGCGAGTACTACACCGAGGAGGCGATGGAGGTCGGGCGAGAGGCCGCCAAGGGGTTCCTGGAGGGGCAGGGCTACCTCGAGAGTGAAGTCGAGGTTCGGGCTCCCGTCATCACCGATCGGCAGACGCTCGCGAATGCCGTGCGGTCCGTGCTGTCTGCCCCGCGCCGAAAGCGAGTGGATCCGCAGGTCGGGGTTCGGCTGGGTCCCGTCACGACGCTCGCTCACCTCGAGATCGAGGGCCTCGCCAGCGACGTCGAGATCCCCTGGCTGGAGCAGGCGTACGACGAGCGCATCGGAGCCCCGTTCTCCCCCCAGCGCGCGGAGGCTCTGGCCCGAAGGCTCGTCGATGCACACCGGGCGGAGGGATACGTCGAGGCCGACGCCACGGTCACCCACAGCGAGGTCGGGCCGCATGCGCGGCAGACGTTCATCGTCGTGGAGCCAGGCCCGCAGGTCCGCCTGCGGTCGGTCGTCACACGAAACCGCCGGCTGACCCGCCGCGCGGTGGTGGCGCGCACCGTCGATCTGGAGCTCGGCGAGCTGGTGCGCCTGGTGACTCGCCCCGGCGACCCCAACCGCCGGGACGCCCCCCGCACGCTCGAGGAGGTCCGAGCTGATCTGTACGACCTCGGGGTCTTCCGGACCGTCAGCCTCGAGCTGGTCGGCGACGGAGAAGCCCGCGACCTCGTGGTCAACGTCAACGAGCGGCCACGTACCTCGGTCGAGCTCGGCGGCGGGGCCTCCACGGACCAGGGCGTGCGCGCCTTTCTTCGCTTCAATCAGCGCAACCTCTTCGGGCTCGCCCACCACTGACCACGCGCGCGCTCAATCCCGAGGCGCCGCGCTATTTGCGAAAATGGGGAAAGATCAAGTCCACGATCCGCATCGCTCCCGACGAACCGGGGGACTTTTTGCTGATGC
>CAYMSU010000073.1:0-4524 GCA_964393165.1 uncultured Enterobacteriaceae bacterium | reverse complement strand
CGGGCTGGATTACCGCAGCGACGTGCCCGACGTCGCACGCCTCGAGGGCCGGGCAGCGGCGTCCTACACCGCTCCCCGCTTCCCTGGCGCCCATCAGCAGCTCACCTTCGACGTCACGTTCCGCGAGCGGCGGCAGGAGCGGACCCTCCGCATCGACCGGAGCGGGGGCGGGGCGACCATCCAAGCCTCGTTCGGCCGACGCGGGCGCACCGGTCTCACGGCCGGCGCCCGCGTCGAGGCCCGCCAGCTGAACCAGTTCGACGCGGCGGCGGCGCTCCCGTCCGAGGCGTGGAGCCCCCTGCTGGCCGCCGAGGAGCTGGCCACCCGCCCTCCCCTCCGCTGGCAGGAGGGGGTCTCCGCGCTGCTCCTGCACGACCTACGGAACGACCCGATCCGGCCGACGCAGGGCGCCCTGTTCTCGCTCAGCGCAGAGTGGGTTCCCGGCCTGCCCTGGCCCGACCAGCCCCGCACGGCCTACCTGAAGGCCGAAGGGCGCGTCCAGGGCTCGGTTCCGCTCGGGGCCTTCACCCTACGCATCGCCGGGGGAGGTGGGCGCCTGCTGGCGCTCACCCCCACGGTGGCGCCCGTCGAGGACCGATACCGGCTGGGAGGCACCGGCTCCCTCCGTGGCTTCGTCCGAGACGGGGTCGGCCCCCACAACACCGCCAACCGCGACCCCGCTGACTGGCCAGGGGGCATTGGGCCGATCATCGACTACGCCACCCGCAACGACCCCCAGCGCTGGGTGCCGACGGGCGGCGACACCGTGGCTGACGGCACCGTGGAGCTGATCGCCCCCCTGCCGGCGCTCGGCGCCACCGCCTGGGAGGGCTACGCCGCGACCGTGTTCGCCGACTTCGGCAACGTCTGGTTCTTGTCCCCGTACGGCACCGGGGACCCACCCGCAGGCACGTCCGCGGAGAGCGAGCGGCAGCCCACGAGCAACCAGCCGCAGTATTTGCCAGACCTGCCCTTCCTGCGCATCGGCGTGGGCGTCGGAGCCAGGGTCGAGACCCCCGTAGGCCCTCTGCAGTTCGACGTCGCCTTCAACCCCCAGGCGCTGGCCGCCCGTCGCGGCACGGGGCGCTACGACATCCTGCGCCGCGGGTGGGAAGAGCCCGGCGTGCGCTTCCACCTCACCCTGGGCTCGTTGTTCTGACGCCGCTCACTCCGCTCGGGGCTTGACCCACTCGTCGACGAAGCGAGTCCACATCGTGGCGTCCCGGAACTCATCGGAGAGCAGCAGCTCTCGCTGTAGCGGGAGCGTAGTGCGGATGCCCTCCACGATGAACTCGTCGATGGCCCAGATCATCCGGCGGATCGCCTTGTCGCGGTCGTCGGCGCGGACGATGAGCTTGGCCGCAAGCGAGTCGTAGTAGGGCTGCACCATCGCGTGCTCGTGGATCGCGCTGTCGATGCGCACGCCTGGCCCACCGGGCTCGTGGTACCCGGTGACCGTGCCCGGTGACGGCAAGAAGGTCTTCGGATCCTCGGCGTTGACGCGGATCTCGATGGCATGGCCGCGCTGCACGACGTCTTCCTGCCGGATGGGCAAGCCCTCCCCGGCGGCGAGCCGAATCTGCAGCTGGATCAGGTCGACGCCCGTGATCTCTTCGGTGACCGGGTGCTCGACCTGGATCCGGGGGTTGACCTCGAGAAAGAAGAACTCTTCGCCCTCGACCAAGAACTCGCAGGTCGCCACGGTCTGGTAGCCCACGCTCTGCACCAGCCTGGCGGCCGCGTTCTCGATTCGATCCCGGAGCGTGTCGGACAGGTACGGTGCAGGAGCTTCCTCGATGATCTTCTGGTGACGCCGCTGCATGGAGCAGTCGCGCGTGCCGAGGTGGATGCCCCCGCCCTTGCCGTCGCCAGCGACCTGGACCTCGACGTGCCGAGGCCGACGAAGGTAGCGCTCGATGAACACCGCGGAGCTGCCGAACGCGGCCTGGGACTCGTTCTGTGCGATCTCGAAGACACGCTCGAGAGTCGCCCGGTCCTCCACCACGCGCATGCCCTTGCCGCCACCCCCGGCAGCCGCCTTGAGGATGACCGGGAACCCCGCGCGCTCGGCCGCCTCCATCGCCTCCTCGACGCTGTCGACGGCACCCGCGCTCCCCTCGAGGAGGGGGAGGCCCGCCGTACGCGCCGCGGCCTTGGCGGACAGCTTGTCGCCGAACATCTGGAGGTGCTCGACCGACGGCCCGATGAAGGACCGGCCCATCTTGCGCACCGCCGCCGCGAACTGGGCATTCTCGGCCAGGAACCCGTATCCAGGGTGAACCGCGTCGGCCTTGGTGATGTCGGTCGCGGAGAGCACTGCGGGCTGGTTCAGATACGACGCCGTCGCCTGGGCAGGGCCGATGCACACCGCCTCGTCGGCGAACCGGACGTGGAGGGCATTCGCATCGGCTGCACTGTAGATGGCGACCGTGCGGCAGCCTAGCTCGCGACACGCCCGGATGACCCGGAGAGCAATCTCGCCGCGATTCGCGATCAGGATCTTGTCGAAGGGTGGCTTCACGACGGCCTCAGCCACTCGGGCGGATCTTGATCAGGACCTGACCGAACTGAACGGGCTGAGCGTTGTCGACCACGATCTCGGCGACCGTGCCCGAGACCTCGGCCTCGATCTCGTTCATGAGCTTCATCGCCTCGACGATGCACAACGTCTTGCCAGGGGCCACCTTGTCGCCGACCTCGACGAACGCAGGCGAGCCGGGGCTCGGCGAGCGATAGAAGGTGCCTACCATCGGGGACTCGACCGTGACGAGGCCCTCGTCGGCCGCCGCGGGCGCGGGCTCGGAGGCAGGGGACGAGGCCGCCGGCACGGGAGGGGCCGCGGCCACTGCCGGGACGGCCGCGGGGGCTGCGGCAACGGGCACCGGCGGGGGGCCCAGGCGTAGTCGGAGGGTCTGCTCTTCATCCTTGAAGTGGAACTCGCTCACGTCGTGGGCGGCGAGGAGCTTGAGCAGCGACTCGATTCGCTCGAGGTCCATGTGGGCTCCATGCGGCCGGCTGTCATACCTCGACTCACCGGACTGCACCACGTGAGCGCGCGCTCACTCGGTGGGTGACGGTGCCTGGCGGAGCCCTCCGGCCACCCGAAGCGAGGCGAGGAGGCCTTCCAGCGCGAGCTCGTAGCCAATGGGCCCGAGCCCCGCGACGACCCCGACCGCGATGTCCGACAGCAGGCTCCGGTGGCGAAACGGCTCACGCCGCCAGACGTTGCTCACGTGCACCTCCACGAAGGGAAGGGAGACCGCGAGGAGCGCGTCCCGCAGGGCGACCGAGGTGTGGGTGTACCCTCCGGCGTTCACGATCGCGCCGCGGAGGTCGTGTGCGGCATGCACCGCGTCGACGAGCGCTCCCTCGCTGTTGCTCTGCACGTGCCGGAGCGTGATCCCGGCGCTTGCGGCTCGCGCGTCGAGCGCTCGGCGCACCTCGTCGAGGGTGGACACGCCGTACACGTCCGGCTCGCGGGTGCCGAGCAGGTTCAGGCTGGGCCCTTGCAGGACCAGGAGGGTGTCGGCCACCTCAGTCCCGGGGCCTCGGCAGACGCGCGACCACCTCCGTGACCTCGTCTGCGGCGTAGCCTTCGTCGACCTCGAGCAGATCCCCCCGGCTGCGCATCGCCCCTTGAGGGGTGGCCGCGAGCGCGGCCTCGCGCCCGAGCTTGGGCCGGGGCAGGTCCAGCGCCTCGCCCTGGAGCTGCGACGGGTCCACCAGCTCCTCGGACAGGTCGTCGGGGGCACGCGCCGCCTCCGCCGAGAGCTGCCGAAGGCGGCTCGCGATCCCCCGATCGTTTAGGTGGTACATGAGGATCCGGCGGTAGACGCGGATGGCCCGGTCGACCCGGCCCAGCCTCGCGTACTGCTCGGCACGCGCAACCGTGAGCCAGGGGTCGGCGCCGCGGCGCCCGGCCTCTGGCGCGGGCGCCCCGAGGCGCTCGAGCACGGACTGCACGACCACGTCTCGCGGGTCCGCTCGAAGGTACCGCTCCGCGCGGTCACGGGCCTGGGCAGCCCGCCCCCCCCGCTCGAGGCAGAGGATGAGCAGCCGCCCTGCCTCCGTTGCCTCGTCGGCGGGGATGTCGAGCTGCTCGAGGGTGGCCAGCGCCTCCCGGAAGTGCCCGGTCTCGTACTGCGCGCGCGCCAGGAGCGCGCGCAGCTCGCGGCCATGCGTGCGGCGCAGCCCGCGCTGCAGGCGCCGGACCGCCGCCTCCCACCGACGCCGCCGCACGAGCTCATGGGCGACCTCCACGAGGACGTCGTCGGAGGGGTCTTCGTCGAGTGTCTCGAGCAGGAGCTCGAGCTCCGGGTCGGTGAGTCCCACCGCCGTGCCCTAACCCACCACGGAGCGAGGTTGCCCTCAGCGCGCGAGCAGCGGGAAGCTCTGCTCCTCGTCGCCCATCGCCACCGAGACGAGCAGCTCGTCGAACGCCCGGCCCTCGGAGCCCGGCGGGAACGAGTCGACGTAGACGTACAGGCGCGCGAGCCCGTCGGCGTCGGTCGTGAGGGTGAGCAC
>CAYMSU010000072.1:0-17104 GCA_964393165.1 uncultured Enterobacteriaceae bacterium | reverse complement strand
GACTGCAACGACCTGGTCGACGACAACCCGACGGATGCGCCCGTGTGGTACCTCGACGCCGACGGCGACGGCTTCGGCAGCGACATCCCCCTTCGGGCGTGTGGATTCCCCGACGGGGCGTCCCCGGTGGCCGGGGACTGCAACGACGATGATCCGGCGATCGCGCCGGGAGCCCCTGACGAACCCGGAGACGGGGTCGATTCGGACTGCGACGGCACAGACGCCGAGCGCAGCCTCCCCGAGAGCGGATGCGCCACCGCCCCCCCTCCGGGCACCGCCTCGGTCCTCGTCGGCCTGCTGGGGCTGGCCTGGTCGCGGCGGCGTCGGCCGAGGAGCGAGCGCGCCGCGCCGCAGTGACGGTCACGTGAACGAAACCAAATCGACAAGATCCGGTCGGGGACGGGATCAGAAGTCCCCTCCCAGGGGCCGCGCGCGGCACGGCCGGCTCCTGGAGTTCGGCGTTCGCCCTGCCTCACGTCGGAGCTCCGGGAGGGCTCCGATCTCTGTGCCCGAGTGGTAGTATCCGAGCCGCGCGGAGGGCTTGAATGTTCGAGACGCCGATTCTCCTGAGTGCGCTGCTCGCCCCGGCGGCGATGGCGGGCGACCTGTGGCCCGACCTGTCCGGGGAGCCTGAAGGGATCGATGCCACCGTCGGGCGCAGCGATGCCGCCTTGATCGTCGGCATCGAGAACTACGCGTTCCTACCGGACATCCCGGGCGCGGGCAAGAACGCGGACGACTGGGAGCGCTGGATGATGCACCGGGGGGTCCCGCTGCCGAACCTCCACGTGCTCGTCGACCGGCTGAACAGCGGGGGCGACGCGGTGGTGGCCACCCGCGAGGAGATCCTGAACTCCGCCAGAAAGGCAGCGAGCGCGGTCGGACCCGAGGGCACGCTCTGGGTCGTGTTCATCGGCCACGGCGCGCCCGCCCTCGACAAGGAGGACGTGCTGCTGCTCGGGGCCGACACGAGCCGCTCGGCGGCCGGCTTCAAGGCGCGCGGGCTGTCCCGTCGGGAGCTGCTCGACGCCATGAAGTCGTCGGCCGGGGCCACCGTCGCGGTGCTCGACACCTGCTTCAGCGGACAGGGGGTTGCCGGCGAGTCGCTGATCGACGAGCCCCTGCAGCCGGTGCTGCTGACCGAGATCGCGGAGCAGCCCGCCCTCGAGCTCCTGGCCACCTCGCGGGAGCAGTTCGCGGGCCCGCTGCCCGGCGAGCATCGTCCTGCGTTCAGCTACATCATGCTCGGCGCGCTGCGCGGCTGGGGCGACGAGGCTGTCGGGGCCAAGCCCGACGGCGTGGTCACCGCCGAAGAGGCGCTGGCCTACACGAAAGAGACGCTCGGCATGATGATCGTCGGCAGGGTCCAAGAGCCGTCTTACAAGGCCCCGTCGGCGTCCCTCCTCGGGCTTCCGCTCGGGGTCGGCTCGGAGAAGGGCCCCGACCGGGCAAAGCTCCGCAAGATCGTGCGGGAGGAGGCCAACCGGCTCGACATCACGAGCCGGGCCGATCGGGAGAAGCTCGAGCGCAACCTGCGCGACGAGTACAAGACGATCCAGGACACGATGCTCGGCAAGCAGGCCTGGATGGAGACCAAGCGCCTGGTCCAGCGTCCCGAGTACCAGATGCTGCCCGACCTGCGGAAGCTCGAGCAGGATCTGCGGCGCTCGCCGTGCCCGAACGAGATCCGGTCGACCCGCCGCAGCATCTCGCTGGCCGGGCTCGCGACCGCGGCCGTAGGCACCGCGCTGGTGGTGTCGACCTCGGCGATGAACCAGCCGGCGTTCGAGCGCCGGACGGTCGAGGACTACCAGGACTTCCGCAGCGGCACCCTCCTGCCGCTGTACGCCACGGGGTGGGCGCTCATCCCCGTCGGGCTCGGCGTGGCCGCCGGCCCGGTCGCCGTCAAGCCGCGCTACTGCACCACGGGGAGCTGACCATGCGCATCGACAACCCGCTTCTGACCCTCGTGCTGCTCACTGTCTCGGGGTGCCTCCCGGACCTTAGCCTCGAGCTCGTGCAGGACGGCAATCCGCTCGTCGACAAGGACGAGGCGGTCGACTCCGACACGGGCGAGCTCACCGACGACGATCCCGACGACGACGACGGCACGCCCACTGGCGAGACGGGCACTCCTCCCGTCGACTGCGAGACGTTCGAGAACGAGTTCGACAAGGACGGCGACGGCTTCATGCCCCAGAGCGCGCGCTCGGAGTTCAACATCCGGTGGCTCGACGAGCCCTACCCGTGCCCGCTGCCCAAGAATCCGTTCACGGACTGCCTCGACGTTCCGAACCCGCTGATCCTGACGCCAGAGGGCACCCCCGTGCAGCCCGAGCGCGTGTTTCCCCCCCAGCTTCCGGACTACCCGGCGCTCCTCCCGGATGTGGCGGGAGATGGCATCGACCAAGACTGCGCGGGTGACAACGACTTCGACAGCGACGGCGATGGCTTCATGCCGGACGTGGCCGGGGCGGAGGCCGCGTATCTGCTCTACATCGAGCAGTGGTCGCTCGAAGACGAGGTGAAGAACTGGCCTGTTTCGGACGACCCGGACCTCACTGAGCCGACCTTCGGCGACTGTGACGACGAGGATGCAGACGCGTTTCCCGAGGCGCTCGAGATCGTGGCCGACGGCATCGACCAGGACTGCGACGGCGGGGTGGACACGAGCGGCTGGCGCTCCCAGCTCCCGGCCACCACGTTCAACTGGACGCTCCCGCGACCGCCCGAGGTCGGCCGGATCGGCAGCACCTACATCGTGCTGATCAACGCCTTCTCGTCCGTCATCGGGGGCACCGCGACCTCCCGGCCAACCTTCGCGATCCCGTTCGACGTCGACGAGAAGGGGGATGCGCTGCCAGACGCGCCTCCGTACTTCAACGTCTTCGGATCGGGAACCGCCAACGCCGTCGACGCCGACTTCATCGACATCGCGGAGGTACCGGCGGCGTTCGGCCCCGACGATCCGGACGCGGCGATCGGTATCGCGGCCTACTTCACGGACTCGGGTACGAGCGAGGGGATCCTCGCCTACGGTCAGCTCGAGCGGAACAACAACCAGCTCGAGCTCACCCAGGACGTGCGCCACCGCGCCAGCAGCTTCAACAACAGCTCGAAGGGGATCGACCTCGTGTTCGACCCCAACGACGCCGCGTTCCTCGTCTCCTGCTCCTCGCGGGGATTCCACACCATCCACGTCGACAGCGGCAAGGTCGGCAGCTCGGCCACGTCCACCCAGGAGTCCTCGCTCGACAGCTGCTTCTACCGCCAGGCTCCGTCCGTGTTCCAGACCGACATGTCGAGCTTCTTCGACGTGTGCGACTTCGGCGACGCGTGCTGGAACTTCGACTTCACGACGGGCATCTGGGGAGTCGGCGGCGGCGGCGAGATCACCGGCGTGGAGTGGACCTACGGGGACTACGAGGAAGGCGACCTCATCCAGCTCGACGCGACGCGTGACGAGTACCTGGTCACGCCGGCCGGCCAGGGGACGTCCACGCTCTTTCCGACCGTCCCGAACGGTGAGGTCGTCATCCACGCGGATGTCGACAGCCACGACGGGATCACCTACGTCCTGGGTATCGTGGAGCTCACGAGCGGCGACCGGGAGGTGTGGCTGCAGGTGGGCGACAAGGCCGGGGGCTGGACGGAAACCAACCTCGACTACGTGCCGTTCATCGCCGACACGGTCCCCACCGGCGTGGGTCTGTTCGTAGACGCCGATCGGGTGGTCGTGGCCGTCACGGCGACCGCGCCCGGCTACAGCGGGGTGGGCACGCTCGGCTGGACCTTCCTGGGGCCGCAGTAGGCTTGCCAAGCGGATCGGTCGGGATGCGCCAGGCGATCGCGCCGAAGTGGGAAAGTCGCTTCGCCAAACGACCAAGGTCCGATCGGCGATGAACAGAATTCGGCGTCCTCGGATTGGAGCCACAACGGACATTCGGTAGGCTCACGGCGCCCCACTCGTCTGGAGTCCCCATGCGGCCTGTGCAGAGTGTCGTGATCGCGGCGGCGATGAGCCTCCCCGTGGCTGCCCACGCGCAAGATACGTTCACCGTCAACGTCCCCGCCAAGAGCGCGGGCGAGGAGTTCATCTCAGAGATCGTGATCAAGGCGGACGCGGTGTTCAGCACCGCCACCGACGCGATCTTCCGGGTCACCCTCACCCAGGACAACGGCGCGGTCACCGAAACCGAGACGCTTCCGGTGTCCTTCCCGGGCGCCCTCGTCAGTGACACCGCCGAGTTCACCGGCTTCTTCACCGGCGCGCGGGTGGTCGCGGACTCCGTGACCACGGTCAACACCTCGGCCCCGTTCCGCACCCGGTACACGTTCCGGCTGCAGCCGAGCCACCTGCTCGATCCGGCCCCGGCGAACACCTACGCGGGCGGCTGTGAGTCGCTCGCGCACGAGGACCTGCAGATCACGATCGAGCAGGTTCCGCAGAGCGAAGCGCCGATCACGACCAACCAGGACATCCAGCGGGTGTGCCCGAGCCCGAAGGCGGCGGGCGGTCCTCCCGGCGACCAGTGCGAGCCCCGGCCCGACTCCCTTCCCATCAACTACGACTTCGCGGCCTTCCAGGACGTGTACCCCACGCTCGTCAACCCCGGGGGCGCCGGCACCGGCCCGCTCGAGACGTGCCGGGCGGCTGCCGAGGTGTCCCTCGTCGTCGACACCTCGTGCTCGATGGGCTGGCCCATCGACGGCTTCGGTGGCTCGGGGCCCATCCGAATCGACGAGGTGAACGCGGCGCGCGACCTGTTCCTCGACTTCTGGACGGATCTCCGCGCCGCTGAGCCCGTGCCCGCCTCCGACCGGCTCGGCGTGGTCAACTTCGGCACCACCAGCGCGTCTCAGCTGCCGGTGCAGACGTTCAACGACGCTCTCGTGACGACCGTGAAGGGGCTGTCGCCTGCGACGATCGGCGGCACGTCCATCGGCGACGGGGTGGACTGCTCGGCCAGCGCGACCTGCGACTCGGACGCCCAGCTGAACCTGGCGGAGACCGGGGGCGCGCTGGCGGACGATCGGGCCAAGGTCTCCCTGCTGTTCAGCGATGGCGCGCAGAACAGCGGCCAGAAGCTCTTCGGGATCGACACGGGCCCCGACACGGACCGGCTGCGCATTGCCAGCGACTTCAACCCCGCCACCGTCGACGTGCCCTTCACGAACCAGGGCGCCTTCGACGTCTTCACGATCTACCTCGGGGACGGCACGGAGGAAGCCGAGTTCCAGGAGATCGCGACCGCCTCGGGGGGGCAGTTCCGCTCGATCCCGACGGCGGGCGTCGCCGACGCGACCGTGGCGCTGAACCTCAAGTCGACGTTCACGGATGCCCTCGTGTCGGCGCTCTCCACGTTCAGCAAGGAGACGCTGGCCGAGGTCGACGTCTACTGGGTCTTCGACGAGTCCTCGGAGTCCTTCCAGCCGGTGTTCACGAGGGTCGGTCAGATCGACAGCGATCCGAACGAGCCCGTGAGCGGGGCCACGTGCGCGGATGCGGTGGCGCAGCAGTTCTGCGCCCCGAGCGGCGTCCGCACCGTCCAGTTCTTCGCGACCAGCGACGACGACGCGGCCTTCGAGATCGACATCAACGCAGCCGACAGCTTCCCCGAGTTCATGTACGGCCTGTACGACTGCGGCCTCGGGTCGGTATCCGACTTCGCCAACATCGGGGCGGGCGCTACGGATCCCGACGACGGCGTGGGCGACGTCATCGACGTCGCTCCCGACGTCGTGCAGGAGATCAGCATCCGCGGCGGCAACGACGTGAACTGCGTGAAGGACGGGTCGCGCTCCCCGGTCCGCGTGAAGGTCGTCGCCGAAGTGGACTACCTGCACACGTCGCTCGACGTGCAGGAAGACTGGGTCGCTGGCCAGCCCGGCACCATCGAGGCCACGCTGACCTGGAACGGCCGGCCCCCCGCCGACGCGGACGTGGTCCCGGATCCGGTGCTCCCCCTCGCCGACCAGGATGTGTCGCTGCGCGTCCTCAGCCCGACCGAGGCCCTCCCCAGGCTCATCGCCGACTGGGGGGAGTTCAATGCACGCATCGCGAACTCGAACACCCCGTTCTTCTCCAATGCGCCGGAGCCCGACTCGGGCGCACCTGACCCCGACTCAAAGGACTACCGCTCCTGGTCCGAGGCGATGGTCGACGAGTTCCTCCGCGCCTGCGAGGAGAACGAAGAGGAGCTCAAGAACTACGGCGAGTACGGCTCCTACGACCCAGATCTGGACCAGCTCTGCGACGAGCTCTCGCGGTTCTGGGTCGATGTGCCGCTGACCCTCGACGCCGACGGCGTGTACCGCGCCGAGTTCACGCCGGTGGTCGAGGGCCCCCACAAGGTCGCCCTGCTGGTGAACGGCTTCTCACCGGATGCCGGTGGGTTCACCTTCCACCGCCAGGCCGACTTCCGCGCCGACGGCGTGCCCGACGACAACACCATCATCACCGCGGTGGCCGACGGGCAGGGCAACACGATCTACACGATCACGCCGCAGTACACCACGCTCGATGCCAACGGCGAGCCGATCGTACGGTCCCTGGGGGCCATGAAGCAGGGTCAGTACTTCCTCGACGTGGGCGGAACCCTATACCTCGCCCGGGACCTCGGCAACGGCGACTACGAGGTGAGCCTCACCGGCAACCCGATGACGACCACGCTGTACTACATCCCCTCGAGCGTGCCGAGTCTCGCGAAGCAGACGTGGCTCCCCAATGCCGCAGACCTCCAGTTGGTCGAGCCCCCCATCCCCGCGGACCAGCTTCCCAACGATGAGCGGGTCACGACCGTGCGGCCCGACAACGACCTGGTGCCGCCCCAGTTCGAGGACACGAACGGCAACGGCATCGAGGACGACGATGACGACTGCGACGGCATCCTCAACGTCGACGACCCGGACGACGACAACGACGGCGTGCTCGACGAGCTTCCGGACGCCGACGAGGACGGCGACGGCATTCCCGACTTCATCGACCACGCCGAGGGCGGGGAGCTGTGCAGCGCTGACGTGCGGGTCCACACCCGGCTTCTGCAGGTCAGCGTGTTCCAGGGCCCCAATCGCCTCGCGAGCACGCGCGCCATCCCGCCGTTCCGCGCCCTGAGTGGTCTCGACGACTACGTCGTCTGGCGGGCCGACGACAGCCCCGACTTCTGGCCGTTCGTGGACCGGACGTGGCTCAATCCCCTTCGGGGCATGGGCATCACCGACGGCAACGACCGCGGGTTCTGGCTCCGCACCTCGACCGACGGAGACGAGGTCCATCGCCTCACGCTCAACCCCGACGAGTTCATCGGCGCGAGCAGCGTGACCGTCAACTTCGGGCTGATCGTCGCGCTCGCCCGCCCGTGGGAGGGCACCGCGAAGGTCACCTTCTACGACGGCGACGTCGAGGTGCAGTCCACGCTGGTGACCGGCAAGGGCCAACACGACGCGACCATCTCCACCGAAGGGCAGGTGTTCGACTCGATCACCATCGAGCCCGTCGACACCACGTTCTTCACCCTCGACGGGATCACCTTCGGCGGGATGATCAACCAGGGCGGCTAGTCGCCATCACCTCCTCGATGTGCATCGCCGCGCGCGCGCCGACCTTCCTGACATCGAAGTCGGCGTGGCGCGCGGCGAAGGACCTCGCCGCGTCCCGGTAGGAGGCGTGCTCGAGGACCCGCTGAAGGGCCTCCCGAATGCTGCCCTCGCCCGGGTGCACGACCTCGGCGAGGCCTCGCGCGGCCACACAGTCGGCGATCACACCGTGCTCGAGGTAGTTCGGCACGAGCACCGCGGGGACTCCAGCCAGAAGGGCGGCGGCCCCGGTGCCCACCGCGGACGGCGTCATCACGGCGTCGGCCTCGGCGAGCAGCGGCCCCAACCGGGCTGCCCGGCGGTAGAGCGCGATGTGGTCCGGTAGCCCGGCATTTCCTTCTGGGGCATCGGGACAGACCACCACGGCTCGACAGCGGACCTCCGCGAGGGCGCCGAGCGCTTCCTGCAGGCGAGGGGTGGCCCGGAGGTAGGCGAAGATGCGCGGACCCGCGCCCGCGGGCCAGGGGTAGTCCTGCCCCCGGTCGACCACGAAGCTCGGCCCGAGATGCACCGCTTCGCGCTCCTCCGCGAGGTGATCGAGCTCGCGGAAGGTCACCACGAGCCGGCGCTCGACGCGGTACAGGTCACGCACCGCTTCGAGGCGGGGCAAGCCGAGCGGAGCGACGGCGTCGTTCAGCTGGCCGAGGGCGGCTCGATCCACCTCGAGGCGCTCCTGCTCGGTGAGCGCCACCGTCCGGTGGACGTTGGGCTGGGGGTGAGCGTCGCTCGGCGTGCTCCAGGGGCTCGCGTAGGTCATCCGGGGGACGCGTTGATCTCCGGTCGCGAGCAGCAGCGTAGGCGCCGCATCCGCAAGGACGACGTCAGGCGCGACGAGATCCAGGAGGTTGCGCCACGCCACGACCGCCATCCGCAGGGCCACCGGATCCTGGGGCTTCATGACCGCCAGCGTCTGGGTCCACACGTGCGTCGGCACCCGGGGCGGGTTGGGGCCGAAGACCATGGGCGCGCCGAGGATCCGCACGGGGAGATGATCCAGGAAGCCGTCTGCGCGCTTGGGATCGCGGAGGATCATCGTGACCTGATGGCCTCGCGCGAGGAGCGCCTCTGCCGTAGGCGCGAAGGCAGCGCCGTGGCCGTAGTTCGCACCGAACTCGTTGCCGAACACCACGTGCGCCATCGTCCCGGTCCTCCCGGTGAGCGCGCCTGGCGATTACGCTCGACCCGCTCGGGGGGATCTAATGCGCGGTCTGGCTTCGGTTCTGCTTGTCCTTCTCCTGGTTGGTCCCACGGGCTGTACGGGCCCCAGTGCATCCCCAGCGGAGACCGACGGCGATGGCGGGATCCCGACGGCTCCGCTGCCCCTCCCCACCGAGCCGGGCGCGCTGTCCGTCGCGACCGAGGCCCTGCCGGTGGCTGCCGTCGGTGTTCCCTACGCGGTCTCGCTGGAGGCCCGCGGAGGCAGTCCGCCACTGTCGTGGTCGCTCGAGGGCGCACTGCCCCCGGCCATCGCCTTCGACGACGAGAAGGCTCGCCTGTCGGGCACGGCGGGGGCAGAGGGCACGTTTCCTCTGACCGTTCGAGTAGCCGACGCAGAGGGCGCGTCGGCGGAGACGTCGCTCGACCTCGTCGTGGCCGCTCCCTGCGCCGTGACCTACGAGGGCCGCCTCGAGCGCGGCGCGGGCGTCCCGGCAGGCGCCACCTCGCTCGAGGCCCGCGAGGGCGTCGCGTGGCGGCAG
Source organism: uncultured Enterobacteriaceae bacterium (assembly GCA_964393165.1). Taxonomy (GTDB): domain Bacteria; phylum Myxococcota_A; class UBA796; order UBA796; genus DRPG01. The sequence goes on along the minus strand of CAYMSU010000072.1, from coordinate 7,811 downwards.
GTCCCGCTGCCCCCCGCGGGAACGTCCGCGCTCGTCCTGGCCGGCACCGGGGCCGTGGATTGGTACCTCGCGGACCCCGGGGTGCCTGCCCGGAGCCCCTACCTGGCGCGGCACTTCGTGAAGGTTCGCCCCGGGCACGAGCTCGCGCCCTGGGTGCTCGACGCCTATCGCGAGGCGGGCGACGCGCTCGGGCTGTGGATCGTCGCTCGCGAGGAGACCCCCTGGTCCCTGCAGACGCGCTGTACCGTGGGCCCGTACCTCGTCGAAGATGCGTTCCCGGCGACCGAGAAGCGAAGGCCGCTCCAGGAGCAGTTCCAGGTGTACGCTCCCGGTGGGAGTACCGCCGAGGTCTCGGTCTCCCTCGAGGGGAAGCTCCCGAAGTGGCTGAGCTGGAACGAGGACACGCGGGAGCTCACCGGGAAGACTGGTCGAGCGGTGTTCTACCCCTTCGACCTCGTGCTCGAGGATGGCAAGCGCAAGCGTCGCGTGTCCACCGGATTCGGGGTCTGGGAGCCGCTTTCTCTGCCCTGCGGGGACGTCCCGGTGCGGATCACGTCCTCGCAGGGGACCGACCCGAGCGGGCGGCTGCCGGAGGGGCTCGATTCGCGCGCGTTCAAGATCCGGCTGACGGTCGTGGGTCGCAGCGAAGCGGCGGTCACGGTCGACGTGCTCGACATCGACACGCCCACCTTCGAGGCGGGCTTCGTCATGCCGGGGGCGTCACCGTCGTCGCTGCAGGTCGTCGGCGCCCAGCCGCAGGGCGAGGACCGCCGCTACCGGATCGACACGCGCACGTGGCCCTCCCTGCGTGAAGCCCGCACCCTGGGCCGGGGGGGCCTGTACACTGCCATCTGGGACCCCGAGGGACCGTTCGACGTGTTCATGGTCGCCAAGTGCGAATACGGGCCGCCGCGCGTCGACTGGGGGGCGATGCCCGTTCCCGAGCCGGGAGTCGAGCAGACGTGGCAGCTCCCGGTCGCCGGGGGCGTGCCCAACTTCACCCTCGCCGCCGAAGACCTGCCCGATGGCCTCACGCTCACCTCCGACGGAGCGCTCACCTACTCGGGCGGCGAGCTGCCCGATGAGCCCGTCGAGGTCACGTTCGCCATCGCCGATGCCCAGAAGGCCGAGGGCACCGACACCTACACCCTCTACCCGAGCCCCGAGGCCGCCTGCGATGGCCGCGATCTGCTGGGCTGCGGCGCCAAGGTCGCCCCCGTGCTGTCCGCCGACGGCGAGCACGCCGCCTGCCTCGAGCCCGACCTCGCCGAGGCCGGCGCCACCGTGCGCCTCCGCGTCCCCAACGGCGCCCTCGCCCGGCTCTCCAGCCCCGTGTCCGCCTGGCGCGCCGAGCCCGTCAAGATCCCCGTCGGCGACGCCGTCGAGCTGGCCGTCGCCGAAGACCTCCTGCCCCCGCCCGAGACGCGCGGCATCGGGGCCCCCGTGCAGGTCGAGATCACCCACGGGGACCCCGGCGCCAAGCTCGATCTCGTCGTCACTTGCGACTCCTGAGCGCGTGACCGTCCTCGTCACCGGTGCAGCAGGGTTCGTCGGCGCCGCCGTGTGCGGCCGCCTCCTCGCCCGCGGCGATGTCGTGGTCGGCCTCGACAGCTTCGACGCTTACTACGAGGTCGGCCTCAAGCGGGCGCGGGTGGCCGGGCTCGCCTCCCACCCCCGGTTCCGCCTCGTCACCGCCGACGTCACCCAGCCCGCACCGCTCGCCGCCGCCTTCCGCGGCGTCGACCGCGTGATCCACCTCGCCGCCCGCCCCGGCGTCCGCCACCCCCTCGCCCACACCGAGGCCTACGTGCAGAGCAACCTCGTCGGGTTCGCCCGCGTCGTCGAGGCCTGCCGCGCCCACGACGTCAGCCACCTCGTCTACGCCTCCAGCAGCAACGTCTACGGGCCCGGCACCCCCAGGCCCTTCGCCGAGGCCGCTCCCGCCTCGCCTCCCGTGAGCCTCTACGGCGCCACCAAGCGCGCCAACGAGCTCCTCGCCCACAGCTACAGCGCCCTGTACGGGCTGCCCACCACCGGCCTGCGCCTGTTCACGCTCTACGGCCCCCAGGGCCGGCCCGACATGGCCGTCTACCGGTTCACCCGCCAGCTCCTCGCCGGCGAGCCCCTCGCGCTGCACGGGCACGGCCTCCTGCTGCGCGACCTCTGTTTCATCGACGATGCCGCCCAGGCCATCGTCCGCGCCCTCGACCGGCCCCCCCTCGGCGACGGCGAGCGCGCCCGCCTCCTCAACGTCGGCACCGGTCACGCCGTCCCCCTGCGCACCGTCGTCGCCCTCCTCGAGCAGGCCCTCGGGCGCACCGCCAAGACCGAGGCCGTCCCCGCCGAGCCCGGCGAGGTCCCCGCCACCCAAGCCCACGTCGGCCAGCTGCAGGCCGTGCTCGGGTTCGTCCCCGCCACGCCCGTCGAGGAGGGCATCCCCGCCTTCGTGCGCTGGTATCGGGAGCACCACAGCCCTGGGTGAGCGCGGTTGCCACAGGTGGTCGGACCCGCTTGCACCGCGCTCCGCGATCGCCTATGCGCGCTGTCCTCAGGAGGGACTTCCCTATGCCTCACGTCGCGCGGATCGCGCTCCTGCTCTCGCTGGCCGGTACCGCCTGCGAGGCCACCAAGACCACCGGCCCGGCCCCCGAGAGCGCCGCCTCGAGCGCCGACATGCCCGAGATCTCGCTGCCCTACGAGACGTTCACGCTCGACAACGGCCTGCGGGTGGTGGTCCACGAAGACCGCAAGGCCCCCGTGGTCGCCGTCAGCGTGTGGTACGGGGTCGGCTCCGCCGACGAGCCCCCCGGGCGTACCGGCTTCGCCCACCTCTTCGAGCACCTGATGTTCCAGGGCTCCGAGAACTACGACGGGGAGTGGTTCGCCCCCCTCGAGGAGGTCGGCGCCACCGACCTCAACGGCACGACCTGGCTCGACCGCACCAACTACTTCGAGACCGTGCCCACCCCCGCCCTCGAGCGGGCGCTGTGGATGGAGTCCGACCGGATGGGCCACCTCCTCGGCGCGGTCACCCAGGCCAAGCTCGACGAGCAGCGCGGCGTCGTGCAGAACGAGAAGCGCCAGGGCGACAACCAGCCCTACGGCCTCGTCGACTACGCCCTCGACGAGGGGCTGTTCCCCAAGGACCACCCCTACCACCACTCGACCATCGGCTCGATGGAGGACCTCGAGGCCGCCGATCTCCCCACCGTGAAGGCGTGGTTCGAGAAGTACTACGGCGCGGCCAACACCGTGCTGTCCCTCGTCGGCGACATCGACGCAGAGACCGCCCGCCCGCTCGTCGTCCGGTACTTCGGCGACATCGAGCCCGGGCCCCCGCTGCAGAAGGCGACCGCGCGGATCCCGGATCGCCCGATCAACACGGCCGACGTGCTCGAAGACGCCAACGCGGCCAAGCCCAAGATCTACCGGGCCTGGGTCGTGCCCGACCGCAACGACCGCGGCTCGGCCCTGACCACGCTGGCGATCGACATCCTCGGCGACGGCAAGACCTCGCGGCTGTTCCAGTCGCTGGTCTACGACAAGCAGCTCGCGACCGAGGCGAGCGCGCAGCAGTGGGACTTCGTGCTCGCGGGGCAAGCCCGCGCCGAGATCACGGTCGAGGACGAGGCCACCCTCGAGGAGGCCGAGGCCGCGCTCGACAAGGTCCTCGCGCGCTTCGTCGAGGAGGGGCCCACCGAGGCGGAGCTCCAGCGCGCGAAGACGAAGATCGCGGCCCGCATCATCCGCGGGCTCGAGCAGGCCGGCGGCTTCCGCGGCAAGGCCGCGATCCTGGCCCAGGGCCTGCTGTACTCCGACGACCCGGGCTTCATGACGGACACCTGGCTGCCCTGGATCGAGGAGGCGACCGTCCAGGACGTCCAGCAGGCCGCGCAGCGCTGGCTGCAGGACGGCTGGCAACAGGTGACCGTCCTGCCCTACCGCGGCCACGCGGTCACCCCGACCGCGGTCGATCGGTCCGAGGGGCTGCCCGAGGTCGGCGAGATGCCCGGCCTCACGTTCCCCGAGATCGAGGAGACCACGCTGTCGACGGGCACCAAGGTGGTGTTCGCGCGGCGCGACGCGGTCCCCATGGTCCGCATGGCCGTGCAGTTCGGCGGCGGCTACACCGCCGACGCCGGCGGGCGGCTGGGCACCGCGTCCTTCGCCACGGAGATGCTCGACGAGGGCACCACCACCCGCTCCGCCCTCGAGATCACCGCCGAGGCGGAGGCCCTGGGCGCCGAGATCCGCACCAACACGGGGCTCGACGCCTCCACGGTCGGGCTCACGGCCCTGTCCGCGAACCTCGTGGACTCCGTGGCGCTGTGGGCCGACGTGGTGCGCAACCCCACGTTCCCCGAAGACGAGGTGGAGCGCATCCGCAAGCGGTGGCTCGCCTCGATCGCCCGCGAGAAGACGAGCCCCTTCCAGCTCGCGCTCCGCCTGCTCCCCCCGATCATGTACGGCGAGACCCACCCCTACGGCGTGCCGCTCACCGGCTCGGGCACCGAGGCGTCGATCGCCGCGCTCACCCGAGACGACCTCGTCGGCTTCCAGAAGGCGTGGCTGCGGCCCGACAACGCCACCGTGTTCGTCGTGGGCGACACCTCCCTCGACGAGATCACGAGCCTGCTCGAGGCCTCCTTCGCGGGCTGGACCGCCGAGGGCGAGCAGCCCTCCCGCGAGCTCCCGAAGGTCGGCCTGCCCGCCGAGCCCCGGCTGATCGTGGTCAATCGCCCGGGCTCGCCGCAGTCGATGATCCTCGCGGGCCACCTGATGCCCCCACCGAGCGTCGACAACGACCTCGCCATCGAGTCGATGAACGACGTCTTCGGCGGCAAGTTCAGCTCCCGGATCAACCTGAACCTGCGGGAAGACAAGTCCTGGGCCTACGGCGCGCGGTCGGTGCTGTTCGACGCCGCCGGCCAGCGGCCCTGGCTCACCTTCGCGCCGGTGCAGAGCGACCGCACGGGCGACTCCATCCAGGAGCTCCTCAAGGAGTTCAGCCAGATCCAGGCCCGGCGGCCGATCACCACCGACGAGCTCCAGGCGGTGGTCGAGCAGCGGGTCAACCAGCTGCCCGGGCAGTTCGAGACCGGCGACGCCGTGCTCGGCTCGATCGTGACCAACGCGCGGCTCGGTCGCCCGCTCGACCACGCGGCGACTCTGCCCGAGCAGTACGCCGAGCTGCAGCTCGCCGAGGTCCGCCAGGCCGCCAAGTCCGAGATCGTGCCCCGCGCCCTCACCTGGGTGGTGGTCGGGGACCGGGAGGTCATCGACAAGCAGCTGGCCCGCCTCCCCTTCGAGGAGATCGAGTACTGGACCCTCGACGGAACGCCGGTCGAGTAGCTCCCCCTCGCTGGCGCGAGTCTCGCTGCAGGTCCCTGGTCCGACCTTCACAGTTGAAGGTCGGCCGTGGGGGATCCGGTGAGATGGAGCGAATGGACATGGATCGGGGCGGCCGCGCTCGCGCTGGCGGCCTGCACCGGCGTCGGGACGGCCGACGACACGACCGATGCGCCCCCCGTGCCCTCGGGGGACTCCGGGGCGACCGTCGACTACGACGGCGACGGCCTGTCGGATGCCGAGGAGCAGGCGCTGGGCACCAACCCGTTCCTCTCCGACACCGATGACGACGGACTCCTCGACGGCGAGGAGGTGGACGCAGGCACGAACCCGCTCGACGCCGACACCGACGACGACGGACTCGAGGACGGGGCCGAGCGCGACGCAGGCACCGATCCCCTCGTGCAGGACACCGACGGCGGCGGAGTGGCCGACGGGCGCGAGGTGGAGCTCGGCACCGATCCCACGGATCCCACGGACGACGACACGATCCTCGACGACGACGCCGACGGGCTCACCAACGCCCGCGAGGCGGCGCTGGGCACCGATCCGGAGGTGGCCGACACCGACGGAGACGCCTTGCTCGACGGGGAAGAGGTCGACACGCACGAGACCGACCCGCGGAACCCCGACACGGACAACGACGCGCTGACCGACGGCGACGAGGTGCTCCTGGGGACCTCCCCCACCCTGCGGGACACCGACGGCGACGGCGTCGACGACTGGCCCGAGGTGAACCGCACCCTCACCCTCGGCGACGACGCAGACTCCGACAGCGGCGGGATCCCCGACGGGGTCGAGGTGTTCAACGGCCTCGATCCGAACGCAGCGGCCGACGACGCCAGCACGAACCTGGTGCTGTTCGCGGACGCCATGGAGCGCGCGGTGCCCGATCCCGCCAAGTGGCAGACCGCCACCGCGGAGATCCTGCCCGCGACCCGGGAGGTCGCCCGAGGACGGCTCGCGTGGTCGATCACGGGGACCGGGCTCGCCGAGTCGGTGCCGTTCGACGCCAGCTTCTGCAGCGCGCTCGAGATCTCGCTGCAGCTGCGCCACGGGTTCTCCGCGCCGCTCGACGATCTCGTGCTGTCGCTGTCCGACGGCACCACCGACACCGAGATCCTCCGGCGGGTCGGCGACGGCACGGTCAAGCCCTGGGCGCTCGCCCGCCGCACGGTGAGCGACCCCGGCCTGCTCGTCGACGGGATCTCCCTGAAGCTCGAGAACCTCGGCGCCTCCGCCGCGGAGAACCGGTTCCACGTCGACGACGTGCTGGTCGTCTGTGATCCCGACGGCACCCAGGCCCCCTCCGACGGCACCGATGCCGATGTCGACGGGATCCCCGGGCTGCTGGACTGCGACGACGGCGACCTCGCGCTCACGGGGAGCTGTGGCCGGTGCATCGACGACGACCTCGACGGCTTCGGCCGCTTCTGTGATCGGGGGCCCGACTGCGACGACGCCAACGTCGCGATCTTCCCTGGCGCCAGCGACCCCGACGGGGACGGCATCGACGCGGACTGCTCGGGCGAGGACGGCCCCGGGATCGCCGACGACTTCGAGAGCGGCCTGCCGATCCCCGCCTCGTGGGCCGCCCAGCAGGGCAGCGTCCAGATGGTCGAGACCGCGGGGCCCACCCTGGTCCTCGAGCTCGACGGCGGCGACACCCTGGCGAGCGCCCAGATCGACACGAGCGGGTGCACCACCGTCGCGTGGGGCCTCCAGCTCGCCCGCACCGCCAGCATCGACGACCGCTTGTTCGAGCTGCAGTACTGGACGGGGGAGGCGTGGCGCCTGGGGGCCCGCCCCGTCCTCGCGGGCACCGCCCCTGAGCGCCTGTCGGGCAACCTCCCGGATCCCGCCGCCCGCCACGCCGACTTCGCAATCCGGCTGGTCAACCGCTCGGAGTCCTCCACCCGCCGGTACCAGATCGACGACCTCGAGGTCCGCTGCGGCGGCACCGACGCCGATGGCGACGGGTTCGACACCGACCACGACTGCGACGACGCCGACGGCGACCAGTGGGCCGCGTGCGGGGCGTGCACCGACGGCGACGGCGACGGCTACGGGGCCGGCTGCGATCGGGGCCCCGACTGCGACGACGGCGACAGCGCGGTGTATCCCGGCGCCGCGGACAGCTTCGGCGACGGCAGCGACACCGACTGCTCGGGCGCAGACGGCCCGGGGTGGGCCGACGACTTCGAGCGCGGCCTGTACGATCCCGCCGTGTGGCAGACCACCGGCGGCCCTCTGTTCGCCGGCGCCCTCGCCCAGTCCGGGAGCGGCGCGCTCGAGCTCGCGGGCAACGGGGCGTTCCTGCTCACCCGCCCGCTCGACACGTCGAGCTGCCCCACCATCGACTACTCCGTGGCGGTCGGCGACAACGCCGCGGCCGCCCTCGACGACCTCGTGATCGAGTACTTCGACGGCGCGCAGTGGCGCACCGTCGCCCGCGCCCGAAG
>CAYMSU010000071.1:5773-17150 GCA_964393165.1 uncultured Enterobacteriaceae bacterium | reverse complement strand
TCCACGCCGTCTCCGTCGTCGTCGACAGCCCATCCTGCCTCTAGATGTCGACTAGGGGTTCAGCGGATCGGTCCCCGCCTGAACCTCGTCTCCGTCGGTGCTTCCGTCCCCATCGGTGTCGGGGTCGTTCGGGTCGGTGGAGTGCGTGTTGACCTCCGCCCCGTCCTGCAGGTCGTCGTCGTCGGAGTCCACGTCGTTCGGATCCGTGGGCTCGTAGTCGGCCGCGCCGTTCCCGTCGTCGTCCCGCGGGATGATCTCGTCGTCGTCCTCGAGGCCGTCGCCGTCGGTGTCCTTCTCCGTCGGGTCGGTGCCCGCGAACGTCGACGTACCGTCGCCCGCGTCGGGGAACGGCGGCACCGATGCCTGGACCTCCTCACCGTCGAGGAGGTTGTCATCGTCGGTGTCGTCGTCGGTGGGGTCGGTGAGCGGCTCGTTGATGCCGTCGCCGTCGTAGTCCTTGCCGTTGATCTCGTCACCGTCGAGCAGGTCGTCGTCGTCGGTGTCCGCGTCCGTTGGGTCGGTCGTGACCGTGGTGCCGTCGTACACCACGCCGTCGACCTCCTCGTTGTCGTCGAGGCCGTCAGCGTCGGTGTCGGCCCTGGCCGGATCGGTCGCCGGCGAGCTCGTGAGCTCGTCGCCATCCTCGATGGTGTCGCCGTCGGTGTCCTTCTTCGTGGGATCCGACGGACCGTACTCGGAGACGTCGTCGCCGTCTGCGTCCGGGAAGTCGGACAGCTTGGCGAAGACCTCGACGTCGTCGTTGAGCCCGTCGCCGTCGGTGTCTTGCTTCGTCGGGTCGGACGGGCTGAAGGTCATCTGGGAAGCCGAGTCTAGGCCGGCCAGCTCGTCGCCGTCGGTGAGCGAGTCGCCGTCGGTGTCGGGGTTCGTCGGGTCGGTGAGCACGGTCCCGCCGTCGTAGGAGGAGCCGTTCACCTCGACGCCGTCGGACAGCAGGTCGTCGTCGGTGTCGCTGTCGGCCGGGTCGGTGGCCGGCTCGTCGTCCCCGTCGCCGTCGTAGTCGACGTCGCCGAAGATCTCGTCACCGTCGTTGAGCGTGTCGCCGTCGGTGTCCTTGCTCGTCGGATCCGTCTTCGACTCGTCCTCGCCGTCGCCGTCGTAGTCCTTGCCGTTGATCTCGTCGCCGTCGAGCAGGCGATCGTCGTCGGTGTCGTCGTCGAGGGGGTCGGTCGTCACGAGGGTGCCGTCGAAGTCGACGCCGTTGACCTCCTCCCCGTCGAGCAGCCCGTCGGCGTCCGAGTCGGCCACGACCGGATCGGTGCCGACCAGGGTGTCCTCCTCCCCGTCGGTCAGTCCGTCGCTGTCCGTGTCCGCCTTGGTCGGGTCCGTCGGATCGGGCTTCCGGTTGACCTCGGTGCCGTCGTCCAGGCCGTCCGCGTCGGTGTCGGTGTCGTTCGGGTTGGTCGCGCCGAAGTCGGCCGCACCGTCCCCGTCCGTGTCGAACCCGGAGAACTCGACGTTGTCGTCGATCGAGTCGCCGTCCGTGTCCGCCTTCGCGGGGTCGGTCGGATCGTTCGTGCCGTCGTCGTTCCAGTCGTCCGCGCCCGCGACCTCGTCCCCGTCCTCGAGGGTGTCGCCATCGCTGTCGGTGTTCGTGGGCGAGGTATCGTAGACGTTGACCTCGTCGCCGTCGGTCAGGCCGTCGTCGTCCGTGTCGGTGTCGACCGGATCGGAGCCGAACTCGTTGACCTCGCGCCCGTCGTTCAGGCCGTCCCCGTCGGTGTCGGGATTGAGCGGATCGGTGGCCGTCGCATCGATGGCCGAGCCCAGCGGGTCGCCGAAGTCCTGGACCCCGTCGCCGTCGCTGTCGCCCGAGATCTCGACGTTGTCGTCGAGGCCGTCCGCGTCCGTGTCCTTCTTCGAGGGGCTCGTGCCGTAGATGTTCACCTCGTCCCCGTCGCTGATGGTGTCGCCGTCAGTCTCGGTGTCGTTGGGGTCGGTGAAGTAGGTGTTGAGCTCCGAGCCGTCGGCCAGGGTGTCGCCGTCGGAGTCGGGGTTCAGCGGGTCGGTCGCGTCGAAGTCGCTCACCCCGTCGCCATCGATGTCAAACTCGGACGGATCCGCGTTGACCTCGACGCCGTCGTCGAGGCCGTCGCCATCCGTGTCCGCGTCGGTCGGGTCGGTGCCGCGGGTGACCTCGTCGCCATCCGTCAGGTCGTCGTCGTCGGTGTCGTCGTCGCCGGGGTCGGTCGGCGAGAAGTCCTGCACCCCGTCACCGTCCTCGTCACCAGACAGCTCGACCCCGTCGCTCAGGCCGTCACCGTCGGTGTCGGGCACCGTCGGGTCAGTCGGCTCGAAGTCGGACACACCGTCGGTGTCGTTGTCGGGGAACGGCGGCACGAGGGCACGGACCTCTTCGTTGTCGGTCAGGCCGTCGTCGTCAGTGTCGGTGAGGGTGGGGTTGGTCGCCGAGAATGTGGTCCCGTCGGCCAGCGCCCCGTCGAGCTCCTCGCCGTCGCCCAGGCCGTCGCCGTCGGTGTCGGGCTCGAGCGGGTTCGTGGTGACGGTCTCGCCGTTGTAGTCGACCCCGTTGACCTCCTCGCCGTCGGTCTGGCCGTCGTCGTCGGTGTCGGTGTCGAGCGGGTTCGTCGCCTCGGTCGCCTCGGCGCCGTCGTTCAGGCCGTCCCCGTCGGTGTCGGCCTTCGACGGATCGGTCTGCACGTCGTCCTTCGGCCACTCGATGAGGCCATCGCCGGTCAGGTCGGCGGACTCGAACTCGCTGAAGTCGTCGAGGCCGTCGCCGTCGGTGTCGGTCAGCGTGGGGTCGGTGGTGACCACCGTGGTGCCGTCGAGCAGGGTGAGGCCGCGTACCTCGTCCCCGTCGTCCAGGCCCTCGCCATCGGTGTCGGACAGCGTGGGGTTGGACGGGGTGAAGTCGCCGACGCCATCGGAGTCCAGGTCACCGGACAGCTCCACGCCGTCGTCGAGGGTGTCGCCGTCGGTGTCGGTCGACAGCGGGTTGGTGAACACGGTGCCGCCCGCGTAGTCGATGCCCTGGAGCTCCTCGCCGTCGGTGAGCGTGTCGCCGTCGGTGTCGGCGTCGGTCGGGTCGGTGGCCGGGCTCGCCGTGCCGCTGCCGTAGTCGATGCCGCCCTCGATCTCGTCGCCATCGTCGAGCGTGTCGCCGTCGCTGTCGGAGCCGGTCGCGTCGAGCAACCCGCACCACTTCGGGTCGTCCGCGGTCACGGTGGCGTCGATCGTCTGGTTGGCCACGCAGTAGTCGACGTCGACTTCCCAGCCGTCGAGCACACGGTCGTTGTCGGTGTCGTCGTCGTTCGGGTCGGTGCCGAGGGTGGCCTCGCGCCCGTCGGTCAGGCCGTCGTCGTCGGAGTCGTCGTCGAGCGGGTTGGTGCCGTCGGCAATCTCCGTCCCATCGTCGACGCCGTCCGCGTCGGTGTCCGCGTTCGTCGGGTCGGTCAGGGTCTCGAGGACCTCGTCCCCGTCGAGCAGGCCATCGTCGTCGGTGTCGTCGTCGTTCGGGTCGGTACGGTTGAACGTGGTCCCGTCGGCGTCGAGCGCCCCGTTCCACTCCTCGTTGTCGTCCAGACCGTCGTCGTCGGTGTCGGCCTTGCCTGGGTCGGTCGGCGCACGGAGCGCACACTCGACCTCCGGCGTGGCCGGATCCTCCACGCAGGCGGCGTCGACCTGGGTGGTCGGCCGGACCTCCTCACCATCCTCGAGGGTGTCGCCGTCGGTGTCCTTCACCAGCGGATCGGACGGCGTGTAGTCGCCCTCGCCATCGCCGTCGGCATCGATCGGGAAGATCTCCTCGCCGTCGAGCAGCAGATCGCCGTCGGTGTCGTCGTCGGCCGGGTCAGTGCCCTCGTTCAGCTCGCCGCCGTCGTTCAGGCCGTCGTTGTCGGCGTCGGCGTCCGTCGGATCGGTGGGCGGGAAGTCACCGTCGGCGTAGGTCGTGACCGCACCATCGCCGCTGAGGTCCTGACCGGTCAGCTCGAGGTTGTCGTCGATCCCGTCGTCGTCGGTATCGGCCTTCAGGGGATCGGTCGCCGGCGTGGGCGCGGTCGGGTTGAGCTCGTCGAAGTCGGTGAGCGTGTCGCCGTCGGTGTCGGCATTGTCGAGATCGGTGCCTGCGGCGACCTCCTCACCGTCGTCGAGGCCGTCCCCGTCGGTGTCGGCCAGGTTCGGGTCGCCGTTGAGCACGATCTCCTCGCCGTCGGTCACCCCGTCACCGTCGGTGTCGGAGTTGTTCGGGTCGGTGCCCTCGGTCAGCTCGTCGCCATCGTTCAGGCCGTCGCCGTCGCTGTCGGCGGTGACCGGATCGGTCGCCGAGAAGTCGTTGGCCCCGTCGCCGGTCGTGTCCTGACCCGTGAGCTCGAGATTGTCGGCAATGCCGTCACCGTCGGTGTCCGCCCGGGCGGGGTCGAGCACCGCGCGATCGGGGGTCCCGTCGCCGTCCGTGTCGGGCGGGTTCAGCTCGTCGAAGTCGCTGATGGTGTCGCCGTCGGTGTCGGTGAGCGTGGGGTCGGACGGACCGTAGGCGGTCACGCCGTCCTCGACAGTGTCGGTCGGATCCGTCGGGTCGAGGTCCGGGAACGGCGGCACCAGCGCGAGGACCTCCTCGTCGTCCGTGAGGCCGTCGGTGTCGGAGTCCGCGAGGGTGGGGTCGGAGGCGGTGAACGTGAGCGTGGTGCCGTCATCGAAGAGGATCTCGCCGAGGAACTCTTCGTTGTCGGTCAGCGTGTCGCCGTCGGTGTCCTCCGTGGTGGGATCCGTCCCCACGATGAACTCGTCGCCGTCGTTCAGGCCGTCGCCGTCCGTGTCGGCCTCGAGGGGGTTGGTCGACGGGAAGTCGCCGTCGGCGTAGGTGCCCACGATGTCGTCGCCGGTCAGGTCGGTCCCCGTGACCTCCTCGCCGTCCTCCAGGCCGTCCGCGTCGGTGTCGGGGTCGAGCGGCTTCGTGCCCCGGTTGACCTCGTCCCCGTCCTCGAGCCCGTCGTTGTCGGTGTCGGGGTCGAGCGGGTTGGTCTTGAAGGTGTTGACCTCCGCCGAGTCCGTGGCCCCGTCGTCATCGGTGTCCGGGTTCGTGGGGCTCGTGCCCAGCCCGACCTCGACATCGTCGGTCAGGGTGTCGCCATCGGTGTCGGTCAGCGTGGGATCGGACTTGACATTGAGGACCTCGTCGCCGTCGGTCAGCGAGTCGCCGTCGGTGTCCACCTCCAGCGGGTTGGTGGGGCTGAAGTCCGCCACCCCGTCGCCGTCGGAGTCGCCGCTGAGCTCCACGTCGTCGTTGAGGCCGTCGCCGTCGGTGTCGGCGAGCGTGGGGTCGGTCTTCTCGACGTTGACCTCTACGCTGTCGTCGAGACCATCGCCGTCGGTGTCCGAGTCCGTCGGGTCGGAGGGCGTGAAGTCCTGGTTGCCGTCGCCGTCGAGGTCGCCCGTGACCTCCACGCCGTCCAGCAGCCCGTCGCCGTCGGTGTCGGGGTTGGTGATGCCGGTGCCCCGGGTCGCCTCGTCGCCGTCGGTCAGGCCGTCGTCGTCGGAGTCGGTGTCGCGCGGATCGGAGCCCGCCGCGACCTCGCCGTCGTCGCGCAGGCCGTCGCCGTCGGTGTCGGCCTTGGTGGGGTCCGAGTCGTGGATGTTGACCTCGTCCCCGTCGTTCAGCGTGTCCCCGTCGGTGTCGGGGTTCGCCGGGTCGGTGCCGAACTGGGTGACCTCGTTGCCGTCGTGCAGGCCGTCACCGTCAGAGTCGACGTTCAGCGGGTCGCTCTTGTAGGTCTCGACCTCCTCGCCGTCGTCGAGGTTGTCGTTGTCGGAGTCCTCGTCGAGCGGGTCGGTGCCGAGGGTGATCTCCTCCCCGTCGAGCAGGCCGTCGAAGTCCGAGTCGGCCTCGTTGGGGTCCGTCTTCGTCTCGTTGACCTCGCGACCGTCGTCCAGCCCGTCCTCGTCGGTGTCGGCGACCGCCGGGTCGGTCTTGTGGACCGTAACCTCGTCGCCATCCTCGAGGCCGTCGCCGTCGGAGTCCACGTTGTCGGGCAGCGTGTCGAACTTGTTGATCTCGTCGCCGTCGTCGAGCCCGTCGCCGTCGGTGTCGTTCACGTTGGGGTCGGAGTTGAACTTGTTGATCTCGTCGCCGTCCAGCAGCATGTCGTCGTCGCTGTCGGGATCGAGCGGGTCCGTGTTGATCGCCGGGTCGAGCTCCTCGCCGTCCTCGAGACCGTCATCGTCGGTGTCGGCGTCGTTCGGGTCGAGCATCGGCTTGCGGTCGACCTCCTCGAAGTCGGTCAGACCATCGTCGTCGCTGTCCTGCACGGTCGGATCGGTCTCGTAGACGCGCACCTCGTCGGCGTCGCCGAGCCCGTCGCCGTCGGTGTCCGCATTGTTCGGGTCGGTGCCCTCGAGCGCCTCTTCCGCGTCGGTCAGCCCGTCCTTGTCCGAATCCAGGATCGTCGCGTCGTCGGTCTTGTCGTTCGGGTCGGTCCCCGCCCCGACCTCGAGACCGTCCTCGGCACCGCCCCCGTCGGTGTCGGCGAGCAGCGGGTCGGTGCCGCGCGTGATCTCGTCGCCGTCGGGCAGGGTGTCGTCGTCGGTGTCGGGATCGAGCGGATCCGTCTTGCGGCTCACCTCGTCGCCGTCGTCGAGCCCGTCGTCGTCGGTGTCGGGGTCGAGGGGCTTCGTCTTGAGGGTGAGCTCGTCGCCGTCGAGCAGCCCGTCATTGTCCGTGTCGTCATCCACCGGGTCGGTCTTGTGGATGTTGATCTCGTCAGCGTCGTCGATCCCGTCGCTGTCCGTGTCCTTCAGCAGAGGGTTGGTCCCCCGGTCGACCTCGTCGTCGTCGGTCAGCGTGTCGTCGTCGGTGTCCGCGTCGTTCGGGTCGGTGCCGAGGTCGTTGACCTCCACCCCGTCCTCGAGCGTGTCGTCGTCACTGTCCGCATCGGTCGGATCGGTGCTGTGGACGTCGACCTCGTCGCCGTCGATCAGATCGTCGCCGTCGGTGTCCTCCTCGAGCGGGTCGGTCTGGAAGGTGTTGACCTCCTCGCCGTCCTCGAGACCATCGCTGTCGGAGTCTGCCACGAAGGGGTTGGTGCCGAGCTTCTCCTCTTCTGCGTTGGACAGGCCGTCGCCATCGGTGTCCTGCTTGGGCGTGGCGCCGGTGTCGCCCGTTGCCGCCCCCGTGTCGCCCGTCTTGTCCGTGTCACCGGGATCCCCTTCACAGGCGGCGAGGCCGAGTGCGAGGGAAACCGCGAGGACCCATTTACTGGCCATGTCCAACTCCAACGAGGGTGAGGTCATCGGGTTCTACCTCCTGCCGGAGCACGCGCGAGAAAATTCTCTCTCTCCTGCGTCAGGGGCAATCCTCTGTGGGTCAGCGACGATCGCCTCACCGACCAAAACTCCAGGCGTCAGCGAGTGAGCTCTCGCGAAGCACGTGCGGCGGTACTGTGGCAGCTTGCCGAGAAGGCAGGTGCCATGGATGCAACCCGCGTGCCTCGGGGAGCAACCACCAGGTCGATGCCCAGCCCCGCGCAAACAGGCAGACGAATCTGTCTTCTGGGCCGGTCCCGCCCGGACAGGCCCAACACCCCGTCACCGGTCCGACACATCCCGGTGCTGGAGCCACGCCGCAGACTGCTCGGAGACGTAGATCTCGCGACCTTCCTGGGTGTACCGATAGGCATACCGGGCGAACGTGGTGGCGCGGAGCGTGCGGAGCGACAGGACCGTGCACGCGGCCTCCACCGGCGGCCCGATCTCCCCGAGGCTCGGGAACTTGGCGTGGTGGACGTGGGTGCCGAACCCCACCCAGCCCTCGGTCCGCGGCATGCCGAGCACGTACGCCGACAGGATCATCGCCAGGGTGCCCGTCAGCTGCACGCACACCGCTCCGGGGAAGTGCTTCGGGTGACCCGGCCCTACCCGCTGGGCCTCCGCGAGGCGCCCCAGGCGGGTGGTGTCGACCCACCCGACCACCGAGCGGCCCTCGTGGTCGAGCTCGAGGATGTCGTGCACGAACCACGCGTCGGGCTCGTAGAGCATCTGTGCGTCGAAGTCATCGGGTAGCGCCATCTTCATCCCCCTGCAGGGCGCGGGCGAGCGCCAGCAGGCCCTTCTCTAGCGCGAAGTCCCGCAGCACCAGGCGATCCTCGACCGACGCGCCCGCCTCGACGAGCCCCCGCAGCGGCGCGGGCACCTCCCCGAGCTCCGCGAGGAGCGCCTGCAGAGGGGGACCCGGACAGGCCAGCTGGATGACCGTGCGCTCCGCCGCCGCCTCGCGGAGGACCCGCACGTGCCCAATCTCGAAGGACATCGACGCCCACTGCAGGAACCCGCCCTCGGCGGATCGCACCCACCACGGCAGCACCGCGCGCTGGCCCGCCCGATCGCGCAGGCCGAGGGCGATGGTGTCGGAAGCCACCCCCACCTCGTCGACCCGGGGGGAGAACCGCCCGGTCACGCAGCTCAGCGTGACGCGGGCGCCCCCCAGGTACGCCGCCGTCTTCGACGCCGGCAGGCGGGCGGGAGGCCCCGCGGCCGCCGCGAGACGAGACTTGCGCGGGCCGCGCATGCCCGGACCCTACGCTCGCGACGGGGGCCCGGCAAGCCGATAGCGGGGGGCGGGAGGCTCCCCGTGCACATCTCCTCCGCCTTCGACTCCGGCAACATCGAGGTGGTCTCCGCCACCGACCCGGGCGACGTGCAGCTGCGGATCCGGCCCGACGCGGGCGGCGACCACCTGCAGTGGTTCCACTTCCGACTCGCCGGGGTGCGGGGCGTGCCGCTACGGCTGCGCATCCTCAACGCGGGCGCGTGCTCGTACCCCCGAGCCTGGCACGACTACAACGTCGTCGCGAGCACCGACCGGGAGGCGTGGCGGCGCGTGCCCACCCGCTACGAGCAGGGCGAGCTGGTCATCGAGCTCACCCCCGACCACGACCTCGTGTGGCTCGCCTACTTCGCCCCCTACTCCCGCGAGCGTCACCTCGACCTCATCGGGCGCTGCCAGCGGGCGCAGGGCGTGACCGTGGAGATCCTGGGCCCCACCGTGGATGGCCGGGACCTCGAGCTCGTGCGGGTGGGCACCGGCCCCCGCGCGCTGTGGGTACTCGCCCGCCAGCACCCCGGCGAGGCCATGGCCCAGTGGTGGATGGAGGGCTTCCTCGGGCGGCTGCTCGACCCGAGCGATGCGCTCTGCCATCAACTGTGCCGGCTCGGCACGTTCTCCGTCGTACCGAACATGAACCCCGATGGCAGCGTTCGTGGCCACCTCCGCAACAACGCCGCGGGCGCCAACCTCAACCGGGAGTGGCACGCGCCCGCGCTCGAGCGGAGCCCCGAGGTCAAGCACGTGCGCGACCGGATGGACGCCACCGGCGTGGACTTCTGCCTCGACGTCCACGGCGACGAGGAGCTGCCCTACAACTTCATCGCCGGCGCGGAGGGGATCCCCTCGTGGACCGAGCGGATGGCCGACCTCCAGCGGCGCTTCCTCACCGCCTACGTGGTCGCCAACCCGGACATGCAGGACCAACACGGCTACCCCGTGAACGCGTCGGGGTCGGCCAACCTGTCGATGTGCACGAACCAGGTCGCCGAGCGCTTCGGCTGCCTGGCGATGACGCTCGAGCAGCCCTTCAAGGACACCGCCGACACGCCGCACCCCGAGGTGGGGTGGTCTCCGGAGCGCGCCCGCCGGCTCGGGGCGTCCGCGCTCGACGCGCTTGCCGCAGTGGTGCACGACCTGCGCTGACCGCCCTCCGGCTGCGCCCGCCTACTCGCAGGTGTAGCGGCCGCCGGCCCCCGCGCCCGTCCGGAACAGGATCGTGTCGGGATCGCCGTAGAACACGTACGCCGACCACGTGGGATCCTCCCGCTCGGCGCCCCGGCGCCGCAGGCACCGCAGGATCTCGGTCACGCGCGCCTCGCCCTGCGCCTGGATGCTCTTCTCGACCTCGGCGTAGAACGCCTCGGCGAAGGCCGCCGCCTCGTCGTCGCCCACCGGCCACAGGGCCCCGATGTAGCCCGAGGCGCCAGCATCGAGCACCGCCGGGGCCCAGCCCTCCACGATCGAGGCCTGGGCATCGGCCTGGCCGAGCTCGCACGCGTTGAAGAACACGAGCGTCTGCCGCTGGCGCAAGCGGTTGTTCTCGAGGCCCACGAACGCCGTGGAGTCGAAGGGCCCGTCGTTGAGGCGCAGGGCGTATCGCGTGGACGCACCTGCGGACGACTCGGCGGTGCCGTGGCCCGCGAAGTGGATCACGCCGTTGGGCGGATCCGCGACCACCGAGGCCACCGAGGCGCTGAGGCCGGGGAGCTGGCGGAACCCCGACACCCCCTGGAGCGCAGCGAGCTCGCGCTGCAGCGCCGGCAGCGCCTCCGCGCCGTCGTAGCTCGGCATCATCGCGACGAGCTCCCGGTACTCGACCCGCTCCGGCGGCACCGTGAGGCCGCGCTGCTGGCCCATGCGCAGGTGCCAGCGACCGAGGCGGAACCGACGCCCCAGCGCCGCGAGCTTCGTACCGTCGTCGGCGACCGGACGCATGAGCTCCCACGGAAACCCGGGGATGTTCGTGTACACCCGCAGCGAGTCCACGTCGCGACCCTGGTAGATCCGCAGCAGGTGGGTGCGGATCTCGGGCGGGCACAGCTCCCAGAGCTGGGTGCCGAGCCCCCTCACCATGCCCATCCCCACCGGATCCGACGCGCCCGCGTCGTCGAACGCCTCGAGGCCCCGGGACCGGATGGCGCCAAACTTCGGCGACAGGAACCCCGGCAGCGCCTCGCTGTCGAAGTCCACCAGCGAGTGGGCGAGGAGCTTGCCGGGCTCGGCCACGACGACCAGCGCACGCTTGCCGTCGAGCGCGATCAGGTGCACTTCGTGGCTCGTGCCGCCCGACTTGACGACCGCGGCGCCCTCCGCCACGTCGGTGGTGGCCGGCTCGGGCGCGCCGAGCTCCTCGACGGCCTTCACGGTGCGCCCGATGTGGCCCATGAACGCGCCCTCGTGAAAGAGGAACGCCTCGACCGCGGTCTCGCCCGACGCGGGCACCCGCTCGAGCACGAGCTCGAAGCGGGCCATCGTAGACGGTCCGTCGGGAGGCATCCGGATCTTCCGGAAGTCCCCGCCGCTGCCGACCCGGAAGTCCGCAGCGGACAGGATGACGTCGATCTCCCACTCCCGCTCGCCCTCGCCCAGCGCCGGGAGCTCGAGCTGCATGCCCTCGTTCTTGGAGTGCCGCTTCGCACCCCGAGCGTCCTCGAAGACCTCGGTGGCCTCGGTGGCGGCGCTCGCGGAGGTCGCGAGCTGCACGAACACCGTGGTGCGGGCGCCCTTGGCGACGGTCGGCGGCATGACCATGCGCGGGAACCGCTCGAGGCGGACCGGAGGCTCCGAGGCGTGCCC
>CAYMSU010000071.1:0-5673 GCA_964393165.1 uncultured Enterobacteriaceae bacterium | reverse complement strand
CGACCACGCCCGTGTCGCCCCCGCCCCCGTCCTCTGCGCCCGTGTCGACGGGCTCGCCGCCCTCCTCACCGCCGCCCGTCGGGGCCTGCATCGTGATGTCGCCGCCCTGCCGGGAATCGGGCGGGGGCCTGGGGGAGGAGTGCTTCGTGCTGGCGCACGAGGCGATCAGCGCGGTGAGGAGGAGCGCGCCGAGCGCTGTGTGAAGCCAGGCGAGGGCGACTCTGTGCACGGATGCCTCCCGGGGCGGCCAGCTTAACCCGCGCCACCTGACGCTCGCGAGCACCCCACGATATGCCGCAGCATCACGACCGGAGCTCCCGATGTCTTCCACCGAGCGCACGCGCCTCGTCTTCTTCTCCGACTACATCTGACCATGGTGCTACCTCGCGGAGCGAGGTACCCTGCAGCCCCTGCTCGACCGCTACGACATCGACTTCGACTGGCGAGGTTTCGAGCTCCACCCCGAGATCCCGCCTGGCGGTCTCGACCTCGGCGCGATGTTTCCCCCGGCCCGGGTCGAGGAGATGCATCGCCGGCTCACCGAGGTCGGCGCGTCCCTCGGCGTCCCGTTCACCCCGCGCCCGCACGCCCCCAGCACCAAGCCCGCGCTCCTGCTCTCCGAGCACGCGCGGGAGCACGGCAAGCTCGACGCCTGGCGCGAGGCGGGCATGAACGCGCACTGGCGGGACGGTCGCGACATCGAAGATCGGACGGTCCTCGGCGAGCTCCTGAACGAGGTCGGGCTCGACGCGACCGCCGCCTGGGCCTTCGTCGACAGCGACGAGGCGCCCCGCGTCCTCCACCGCCAGCGCACCCAGGCGATGCAGTGGGGCGTCACCGGCATCCCGACCTGGTTCCTGCTGCCCGCAGGGTGGTCCCTCGGCGACCCGCGCCCGCCCGAGGGCGCGCCCCAGCCGATTCGGGTCGTCGGCTGCCAGCCGATGGAGGTGGTCCTCGCGGCGGCCGCCCAGGCCGGCGCCCTCCCGCGCTGACCCGCTCGCGCCGCCGGCTCTCCTACTCCCGCGTGGGCTCGAAGCCGAAGCGCACCTGCAGCGTGAGCTCGTCGTCGCTCACGATCAGGTCGACGTCGTCGACCGCGAGGTGCACCCTCAGGGAGCCGCCCATCGGGCCCACGATGTCTTCGACCTGATCGCGGCGCAGGATCGGGATCGGCCCCACCCGGGGGAGCTGCTGCTCCAGCCCGTACTCGAGCACGCCCGAGACCAGCTTGAGCAGCCGGTTCTCGCCGACGTAGACCGCCAGATCCTGCAGGCTGCCGATCACCGCCCGGTGCTCCGGATCGTAGTGGATGTCGGCCAGCGCCACACTCGCGCCCAGCCGACGCTCCAGCCGAAACGGAATCTCGAGGTTCTCGCGCGCAATCCAGATGGTTCCCTCGGCGATGCCGCGCACGTACGCATCTGCCGAGACCCGCTGGTGGCCGTAGCGGAGCTCCGTGCCCAGGCTGTCGAGGTCGACCCGCCACTCCCCGTCGACCCGCACGATCTCGTTGAGCCGCTCGTAGACCGACTCCCGGTTGCGATGCCACAGCGAGCGCGCCTGATCCCGCCAGCGCACCAGCGCTCGGGGCGCCCGGGCATCTTCCAGCAGGCCGTACACCCGCTGGCGCACGCCACCCAGCCGGTCCGCGAGGCGCCGCGCGTTGTGCACGAGATCCAGCCGATCGCCCGCCATCTGCACCGGCAGCGCCGCCCCCAGGAGCTCGTTCCAGAGCTGCCGAGACAGGGACAGCGACAGGTGGGGGCCCTCGGCCATGTGGCTCCTCGGAGGTGCCTTCCGCAGGCTGCTAGTGCAGCTCGATGTCGCGGAAGAAGTAGGCGATCTCGATCGCGGCGTTCTCGGGGCTGTCCGATCCGTGCACGGCGTTCTCACCGATGCTCGACGCGTACAGCTTCCGCAACGTACCCTCCGCGGCCTCCGCCGGGTTGGTGGCGCCCATGATCTGGCGGTTCCGGGCCACCGCATCCTCGCCCTCGAGCACCATGACCACACAGGGGGCGCTGGTCATGAAGGTGCACAGCTCGTCGAAGAAGGGGCGCTCCTTGTGCACCGCGTAGAAGCCCTCGGCCTCGGTGCGGGAGAGGTGGACCTTGCGGAGGGCGGCGATCCGCAGCCCCTCCTCCTCGAAGCGGGCGATGATCTTGCCGATCAGGTTCTTGCCGGTGGCATCGGGCTTGATGATGGAGAGCGTGCGCTCGACGGCCATGGTGGTCTCCAAGTTGAGGCAGGCAGCCCTAACCGTCGTCCTCCCCGAGGGCAGCGATCCGGTCGGCGCGGCGCACGCAGCGGCCTCGCGAGACCGACAGAAGCGCCATGATCCGATCCTGCAGCGAATTGGCGACAGTGCTCGAGGCGGTGAGCCCGTTGAACATGATGGCGAAGGGCACGGGCCGACCCTTGCGATCGTAGGCCACCCCCACGATGTTCCGCACGCCGGCCATCGACCCGGTCTTGCCCCAGACCCGGCCCCGGGCCGGACTGTCGCCCCCGCGGCCTCGGAGGGTGCCCGACTGCCCCAGCACGGCGAGCAGCTCGCGGAGCTCGTGGCCCCAGGGCTGCTCGAGCCCGTAGCCCGTGACCTTGACGAGCGCCTTCGCGCTCACGAGCGAGTACCGGGACAGCCCCGAGCCATCCGCCACGTAAATGCCGTCTTCGCCGACCCCGGCCCGCGCCAGCAGGTCGTCGTAGACGTCGCGAGCCCCGCGGATGGTCTTGACGCCGACCTGGTCGATCGACCGGGCCACCGCCTCCGCGTACAGGTTGTCGCTGTCCTCCAGCATCACCTGCATGATCTCGCGCAGCGGGGGGCTCTCCCACCGCAGCAGGTCGGTGAGCACGTCGGGCGGCGCACCCACCACGGGCTCTCCGCTCACCTCGATCCCGTTGCGCTCGAGCAGGTCGTCCAGCGCCCGGGCCGCGCAGCGATCCGGGTCCCGGATGGGCGTGCCCGCGCCATCGACCGTCTCGCACACCCGCAGGGCGCGGTGGGGCAGGTTGTGCCCGAGGTTCATCGACCCGAACGGCGCGGAGAACGAGAACCGCAGGTCGTCCCACATCCAGCCCGGGCCCAGGGGCCCGTCGCCGACTACGTTGTCGGCGACACGCACGCGGCCTTCCACCCGGGTGATCCCCGCCTCGCCGAGCACCGCCACCGCGGGGCCCAGCACGTCGGCTGGATCCTCCAGGCCGAGGGTGGGATCGCCGCTGCCGACGAACACGACGTCGCCGATCAGGGTGCTCCCGTCGAGCTCGCCGGACACCGCCAGGCGGGTCTCGAAAACGTAGTCGAGGCCGAGCACCTCGGTGGCGGCGACCGCGGTGATCCACTTCATGGTGGAGGCCGGGGTCAGGCGGAGCTCCGACTGCTGGTCGACGAGCTTCCGGCCGCGGTGGTTGTCGACCCGCACGGTGACGATGGCCCCGTCGAGCGCAGGGTCCCGAAGCTCCCGCTTGACGAGCGACCCGAGGAAGCCGCCCCAGGCCGTCGACAGGGTGAGCCACCAGGCGATGGCAGGCAGTGACCACATTGCCATGCTCGCTACGTCACTTGGTGACGCAGGAGATCGTCATGTCCTCCACGACGGTGCCCGTCGCCGTGCAGAACTTCTCGTTGCAGTCCACCTTGACCTTCGGCCGTGGCTTGCCGTCCGCCTCGATGCTCAGGCGCCCCCCGATGCGCGTGCCGAAGACCGTCGCACCCCCAGTGGCACACTGCACGCGAATCGGATCACCCACGCGACACCGCAGCTTGACGTGTCGGTCGCCCTTCCCGGAGTCGGACCTGCCACACTCCGCCGTGATCTGACCCGCCGGGAGGCGCCCCGCGAAGCGGATCGACACCGTGGTCTCGACGACCCCGCCATCCTGATCCGGCTTGCCCGGCGACGCGGGATCCGGCTCCGCGGGCTCCTCCACCGCGACGTCGGAGTCGCTCGCCGAGTCGTCGTCGTCGTCGCCGCCCGACAGCGCAACCACGACCCCGATCCCCACCAGCAGCAGCAGCACGCCGGCGCCGATCGCGATCCAGAGCCAGGGGAACGACAACGCCGGCTTGTCCGACGCCACCGGCTCGGGCACGACGAACGAGACCTCGCCGCTCGTGACCGGCCCCTGGCTCATCAAGCCCTCGTCGGCGACCTGCAGGGTGACCGAGTACCGGCCCGGCGCGGTCCCCTCGGGCACCTGGATGCGGACGACGAACTGCTCCGTCGCCCGGTCGTCCATCTCCCGCTCTGCGCGGTCCACGGTGAACCAGTCGTCGCGCGCGGGGGCGACCCCCTTGGCAGTGGCGGTCGCCTTGATCGTGCCCCCCGAGACGTTGGTCACGGTGAAGGCCACGTTCCCCTCGCGGGCGAGGCTGAGCGTTGGCGCGATCGACGACGCGGGCATGATGCTGAACGGGCGCATGGGCTCCCTCGGAAGGCCGCCGCAACCTACCACGGGAGGAGCGCGCGGCACGCAAGGGAGCTCGGGTCGTCAGCCCGCCCAGCGCTCGAGGTACTCGCTGATGCGCAGCTTCTTCTTCGTGCTCGCCGACGTCATGTACCGGACCTTGCCGTAGATCGGACGCTCCGGGCCCCAGGCGCGGTCGAAGCGCCCGAACACCCAGCCGATCCCCGAGTACGAGTTCGGGTCACGCCCGTCGAGCGCGTAGCGGTTGTTGAGCTCGATCAGCCGTTCCCAGGCCTCCTGCGGGCGCTCCGACCACTCCAGCACCTTCTTGCCCCACAGCATCCGCAGGTAGTTGTGGATCCGGCCTTCCTCGACCAGCTGCCGCTGGGCCGCGTTCCAGACCGGATCCGCGGTCGCCGCGGCGTCCAGCTCATCGAGCGTGTAGGTCTCGGGGCGCGGGTCGTCCGCGTGCTCCGCCAGCGTGGTCTGCGCCCAGCCCGGCAGCGTGTCGAAGCTCGCGTAGCGCGGCTCGTGCCAGCAGTACACGAAGCCCAGCTCCCGCCACGTCACGATCTCGTCGAGGATCCCCTCGACGGGCGCCGACAGCCCCCACCACCCCTCGCGGGAGCCCGTGACCTCGCCGAGCTGGTCGGGGGCCCAGTCCTCCCCGCGGAGCAGCTCCTCGACGAGCCCCGCGGCGCCCACGTGCCCGAAGTGCAGCCACGGGGACAGGCCGCTTGCGGCCGCGGTGTCGGGGTGGTTGCGGTCCTCGTAGTCGGCCAGGCGCTCCTCGAGGAACCGGGCCTGCACCGTCGCCCCGTGGGCCGATCCGCCCCGCTCGCCGGTCGGTCCGGGCCCCGGCAGACCCAGCTCGGAGACCTTCGCCGGCGCCTCCCGGAGGTCTGCCGCGTCGGGCCAGCGCGTCCGCACCTCGTCGGGGACCTCCGCCGCGCCCAGGTCGTAGCCCGCCAGCGGCTCCCGCTGCGGGAAGCGCTCGAGCCACGGCGCCAGCGTCTTCTGCAGGTGGCGGCGAAACGACGCTGCAGTCGTGAAGATCCGCGGAGCCTCGGTGAGCGGCAGCACCCCGTTGCCGTCGACCGCCTCCATCCGCACCCCGACCTGCGAAGCCGCCGCCTCGACCATCCGCGGCAGGAAGAACGCCGGGAACCGGTCCGTGACGATCTGGCACGCACCCTTGGCCAGCGCCTCGAGCAGGCCCTTGCCCTCGCCCTCCTCCCGCTCGACGTAGCCGTGGTAGGT
>CAYMSU010000070.1:0-17251 GCA_964393165.1 uncultured Enterobacteriaceae bacterium | reverse complement strand
GAGATCGAGGAGACGCCCGCGTACCTCGCGGCGCGGGCCGACGCCGACGACGACGACGACGACGACGACGACGAGGCAGGGAGCGGGCGCACGGCAGAGCCGCTCGACGATCTCGACGCGCTGGACGACCTGCTGGTGGCCGACGACGACAGCGCGGCCGAGCTCGACGATCTCGATGCGGCGCTCGTGGAGACCGGCACCGCATCGGCGTCTGGGTCGGAGGAGGCCGAGCCCGACGAGAAGCCAAAGCCGAAGCGCCGTAGCCGGGCGAAGAAGAAGCCCTCGCCCGAGCCCGACGACGACCTGCCGGCAGAGGTGACCGCCGAGGTCGCGCTCGCCGAGACGGATGGCGCGGAAGCCGTCGAGGCCTCAGCGGACGAGAAGCCGAAGCGGTCCCGCACCCGACGGCGGAAGAAGCCGGAGGAGCCCGAGGCGACCGAGGAGCTCCCGCCCGAGCCGCAGACCGAGACCGAGACCGCTTAGGTCAGGTCGACCTGGCGGATGGACCGGATCGCGGCGGGGTCGCTGGCCAGCTCCGCCGCTCGCCGCACGAGCTCGTCGAGTTCCTCACGCTGCAGCGGACGGTCCAGGACCGACAGGTCGTAGGCGATCCCGTTGGGGAAGTCTCGGTGGCTGGACCCGAGGTTGGAGGCCTCAGCCGAGAAGATGGCGTCGTCCACCGCCTTCTTCGTGCCCCGACGCGTGGAGTGGACCACGGCCAAGAGAGCCCGACCGCCCTCCGCAGGGCCGATGTCGATCGCGGTGCGCGGCGCGAAGACACAGTCCCGTAGGGCCCCCACGGCCGAGAACCGCTCGATCGTGGTCGCGACCCGACGCGCGATCCGAGGCTGGGCCTCCCGGGTGGACGCACCGATGTGGGGCGTGCACGTGACGCGGGGCTCGTCGGCGTACGGGTTGCGCCAGTCTCCCTGCCCGGGGCTTGGCTCCTCCGGGTAGACATCGACGGCGGCGCGCCGAATCGCACCTCCGCGGACAGCCTCGAGCAGCGACCCCGACGAGTGGAGGTTGCCCCTCGCGAGGTTGAGGAAGAGCCGGGGGCCTTCTGGCCGCTCCGCCCCGAGCTCTCCCAGGACCTCGTCCAGAAAGCCCGCGTTGTCCTTTCCTCGTGTATCCTGAGCCGAGGTGTGTACGCTCACGACGTCGCTCGTGCGGAACAGCTCCCCGAGGTCGTCGCAGCGCCCCCAGCCCATCTCGGTGCCGACTTCCTGCGCGACGAGCCGGGTGTCGTAGAACTGCACGCGCATGCCGAGCCCTTCGGCGGCCCGGGCCACCTGTCGGCCGATGTTCCCCAGCCCCACGATGCCGAGGATCTTGTCGAGGACCTCGAAGCGGCCCTGGGCAGTCTTCTCCCACCGGTGACCCGTCATCGCCACGTCGGTCTCGTACAGGCGCCGGGACAGCGCCAGGATGTGGCCCATCGCGAGCTCTACGACAGAGCGGCCGTTCGAGACAGGGTCGTTGAAGACCATCACGCCGTGCTCGGCGCAGCCGTCGAGGTCCACCGAGTCGGTGCCAATCGAGCACAGCTGGACGGCCAGCAGCCCCGGGCACGACTCCACGATCCGGCGGGTGACGGGCACGCGACTGCGCTTGAACAGGACCTGGGCCCCCGAGTCCTGGAGGGCCTCGATCAGGGCGATCTCGTCGGGCACGGACTCCAGTCGCGTGGCCTGGATGCCCACCTCCTGCAGGAACCGGTCGAGCGAGGGGTGCGGCCCCTCGACGATCAGCGCACGGTCGAATCGCCGGGTGAAGATGCGAGCCATGACGTGGAGCCCTTAGCGGCGAGGGGCGTGACGGGCGCCGAAGCGCGGCTGCTGAGCGGCCACCTGCTGCATCGCAGGGTTGCCCCCCCGCTGGCCGCGCATCATCATTTGCTGGGCCATGTCCTCGGGGAAGAACTGGTACCAGGTCTCCCCGAACATCTGCGGCTTCACCTTCTTCTTGTTCGCGACCTTCTGCTTCAGCTCCTTCATGATCTGGCTGTCGGGCTGCTGCTTGAGGCCGCTCGCCACGACCTCCAGCGCCTCCGCGCGCTTGCCGTCGCGAAGCAGCAAGGTGGTCCACACGCCGTAGATGATGACCTCCTTGGGGGCTGCACTCGCCGCCTTGCGGAAGGCTTCCCACGCCTGATCCTTGCGGCCCTTTCGGTGGTGGATGCACCCGATGCACACGAGCGCACTCCAGTTTCGCCACTTGCCTTCCTCGAGCAGCGGCAGAGCCTCGTCGAAGTGCATCTGCATGTACTCGATCATGCCGAGCTGCGCGGAGAGCTGGCCCTCGAGCATGAACTGCCATCTGCCGTACCGGGCCTGCAGAGAGCGGATCCGCTGCTGGGCCTCGGCGACCTTGCGGGCCTGGAGCAGGGGGACCAGCTGCGACATCTCCTGCTCGACGACCTTGCCGACACGGCGCGACAGGAAGAACAACGCGACCAGGGTGGTTGCGATGCCGGGGATCACCCCTGCGATGACGCCAAGCCAGGCCGTGACGGCCCCGAACACGGCGATTCCGATTCCCAGCGACAGCAGAAGATTGTACATGAGACGCCTCGTAACACGCAGCCCATGGGATCCGGACCGTCGCTCGCGCGGGCCCTCGCGGAGCGAATGCCGGCTAGCGGGGCTCCGACCACTCCCTCGCGGCGGCGTCGGCGCTTCGCCGAGCCTCCCCGCGGAAGAGCGCCGTGCCCTCGAGCGTGCCCGACGTGCCCGACGCGTTGGTCCAGTCCTCTTCCCACTCGACGATCCCTTCGAGGCGAGGGCCGGCCACCACGAACGACCCCTGGGCGCTGAAGTCGTGGGCCTCTGGCGCGGCTTCGCCCTCGTAGACGCCCGCCCAGCGAAGGTCGAACCAGCCGCACTGCTGCTCGTCGAACGTTCCCCGGCCGTCGAAGGTCTGCCCGCCGAGCTCGACCGTTACTTCTCCGTTGCGGGCAGCCGGCTCTGCGAAGTCCAGCCGCAACGACACGTCCCCGTTGGTGGGCGAGGACGTGAGCGGGAACTCCGCTCGATCCCCCACGGCGACGCGCTTGAACGTCACGAACACGTCGAACTCCTGCCCATCGATGTCGGCGGGAGCCTCGCAGGGAGTGTCGCAGCCTCCGAAGAGTGCTGCCACAGCCAGGACACCAGAGAATCTGCACGCGCTCATGGGCGGAGACTACTCTCGGCGGCGACGTTGCACCAGAGCGAAGGCGAGGCGATGCGATGAACCACCGCGAGGACGTCACCCAGGCTGCCACCGGGGTGGGCTTTCACGTCGTCCGCGTCGCGCGCGTGAGGCCGACGCCCCACGCGGATGGGCTCGATCGCTGGCTCGCGGCCGGCGCCCACGGCGAGATGCACTACCTCGTCAGGGGTCGCGACGTGCGGCGGGATCCCCGGACGCGGGCGCCATGGGCACGCAGCGCCGTCTCCCTGGCCGTCTGCCACCACCACCAGCGACCACCGGATCCGGGAGGGCGGACCGGCCTCGTGGCGCGCTACGCGTGGGGCCGCGACTACCACAACCTGCTCGGCAAGCGCCTGCGCAAGCTGGTGCGCACGCTCCGCGGGCGGGGCCTGCGTTGCTGGGGGGGCGTCGACACGGCGCCCATCCTAGAGCGACCCTGGGCCTCGGCGGCGGGTCTCGGGTTCACGGGCAAGCACGGCCTCCAGATCGTGCCAGGCACGACGTCCTGGATGCTCCTCGGGGTGCTCTTCGTCGATGCCGAGCTTCGACCAGACCCGCCGCTGGCCGACGCGCCACCGGGCAGGCACTGCGGCACGTGCACGCGCTGTCTGACTGGCTGTCCGACCAGCGCGTTCCCCTCCCCCTACGTGCTCGATGCTCGTCGGTGCATCTCGTACTGGACGATCGAGGCGCGCGGCCTCGCGCCCCGCGCGCTGCGCCCGGCGTTCGGCCGCTGGGTGTTCGGCTGCGACGTGTGCCAGGAGGTGTGCCCTCACAACCACCATCCGCCCGAACCGGACGAGGACGACCTGCGGCCGCGGCACGCCTGGCTCGACCTCGACGAGGTCCTGGCCACGCCGGACGACGCACTGATGGAGCGGTTCGTGGGAACCCCGCTGCGCCGACCGGGCGCTGTCGGCCTCAAGCGAAACGCGCTCGTGGCGCTCGCTAACCTCGGCGACGACGGCGCTGTCGACGCGATCCGCGCGAACGGCGCGACTCACCCCTCCCCCGTCGTGCGGGCGGCTGCGGTGTGGGCGCTGTCCCAGCTGGGCGGCCCGCTCCCGCGCGACGACGCGCACCCGGACGTTCAGCACGAGATCCGGGCGGCACGGAAAGACTGAGCGCGCAGGCTGTCAGAGCTGGTCGTCCCGAATGGAGCGCAGCACCTGCTGCAGCCGCTCCTGGTCGTGAACGACGGCACCGATCTGGGACACCGTGAGCCCGGCGACGGCCGAGCCGAGGCGCCCCGCGCGAGCCGGCTCCCAGCCCTGCGTGAGCCCGTGGAGGAAGCCTCCGGCATAGGCATCGCCCGCGCCGGTGGTGTCCTTCGCATCGACCGGGAACACGGGCACCTCCGCCAGCTCACCGTCGTGGTAGACGACCGAGCCCCGACTCCCGAGCTTGACCGCGACGTACTCGAGGCCGGCTTCCGCGCACAGCGCGCGAGCAGACTCCGCCGGGTCCTCGATACCGGTCGTGAGGCGCGACTCCTCGGCGTTGACGAAGGCGATGTCGCAGTGGTCGCGGAGGACCGACCGGAACCTATCGCGGACCGTGTGGACGACGAATGGATCGGCGGCGTCCATGCTGATCTTCGCGCCGGCCTCCTTGGCGATCCTCATCGCCTCGAGCACCACGGGGTGCATCGGACCGTCGAGCAACGTGTAGCCCGTGAAGTGTACGAACCGCGCCGACCGGAGGTCGTCGGCGAAGCTGCCCAGCTCCTGCATGCCGATGGCCGCACCGAGGTCGGTGAGCATCGTGCGCTCGTGGTCTGCGCCCGTGATCAGAGACAAGCACTTGCCCGTCGCCTTCTGCGCATCGAAGCGTAGCGCGTGACGGCCACAGGACTTCTCGATCAGGCTCGCGTAGAGGTGCCCCATCTGGTCGTCGCCGACTTGCCCGCAGTACGTCACGTGGGCACCGAGCCGGCCGGCCGTGGCGATGGTGTTCGCGCAGGATCCGCCGGAGTCGAACACCACGTCGAGGGTCCGGACGCGCGCGTAGGCCTCCTCCCACCGATCGTGGTCGACCGGGTGCATGGTCCCGCGGGTGAGCCCGAGCTCGACGAGCAGCGCATCGTCTTCGAGCACGACCAGAGCGTCCATCAACGCGTTTCCGATCCCTGCGACGTCCCAGCCCATTCCACCCCCGTCTACACGCGTTGACATCGAACCGTCGACGCAGAACGGGGCGAGTAGCGTGCGTCCCTCGCGACGTCAACGTTACCCCGATGCCCCTGGAGCGGCGTTTGGTAGCAGAGCCCACATCGGATGGGGGGGGTCGGCGACCCATCGGCGAGCGCCTCCGCCTGTGGGGAGGGCTCGCACTCGGCCTGGGCCTCCTCGTGTGGTTCGTGGCGTCGCTCGACCTTGCGGCCCTGGGGTCGGTGCTCGCAGACCTCCGCTGGGGCTGGGTCGTCCTCGCCGCCGTGCTGATGCTCCTCGACTACGCCGTGCACGGGCTGCGGTGGCGGATCCTGCTGGACCACGTGGACCCCGACCTCGACTGGCGCACGCTGTGGATGGCCACGACGGTGCTGTGGGGGTTCAACACGATCCTGCCGCTACGGGCCGGGAACTTCCTGCGCCCCGCGGTCGTGTCGATGCGGCGAGGGGTCCCCTACACCACCCTTCTGTTCAGCTCGGCCGCCGAGTACGTGTGCGACATCGTCGGGATCGTGGTCTTGGTCCTCGCGATGATCTGGCTGCTGCCTCCGGATCTCGTTGCGGGGGCCACGCTCCAGCGCATCCAGCTCTGGGGCACGCTCGCGGGCGTCGGCTCCCTCGTCTTCATCGGGTTCGTCGTTCTGCTGTCCACCCGGCAGGCCCGCTCGGTCGTGGAGCGGCTGCTGTCCCCGCTTCCGTCCCCGTCCCTTCGAGAGCGCGCACTGGATCTCTTCGATCAGCTGGTGCTGGGCATGGCGGCGGTGAACGATCCCCTCCGGTTCCTGCAAGCTCTTCTGCTCACGCTGGTCGTGTGGGGCGGCTGGCTGCTCGCGATCCTCGCCACGTTTCGGGCCTTCGACCTCGACCTGCCCCTGGCCGGCGCCCTCTTCTGGGAGTCGTCGCTCACGCTGTCCATGCTCGTGCCGCAAGCTCCGGGCTACCTCGGCGTCTTCCAGGTCGTCACCGAGCAGGCCCTGGCTCTGTTCGACGCACCGACCGCGAAAGCAGAGGCCATCGCGCTGGTCTTCTGGACCGTCTGCTTCGTGCCGGTCACTGTGCTCGGCCTCTACGATGGGTCGCGGATGGGGCTGTCCTGGCGGCCCCCGCCGCCGTCCGCTTGAACAACGGGCAGGCTAGGCTAGGCCGCACTCTCGTGGGCCTGCTCTTCGAGCCACTTCTCGCAGTCCATGGCCGCCATGCACCCCGATCCCGCCGCGGTGATCGCCTGCCGGTAGATGGTGTCCTGCACGTCGCCGCACGCGAACACGCCCGGCACGTTCGTGAAGCTGCGCCCGGGCACGGTGGGCACGATGTAGCCGGACTCGTCCATGTCCACCTTGCCCCGGAGGACCCCGGTGTTCGGGGTGTGGCCGATCGCGAGGAAGAAGCCCTTGCAGGTGAGGTCCCGCTCCGCGCCGGTGACGGTGTCGCGGAGGCGCACTCCGGTGACCGAGTCGGACCCGAGCACCTCGACCACCTCGCTGTTCCACACGAACTCGATCTTGTCGTTGCGGAACGCCCGCTCCTGCATGATCTTGGAGGCTCGGAGGGAGTCGCGACGGTGCACGACGAAGACCTTCGACGCGAACTTGGTGAGGAACGTAGCCTCCTCCATCGCCGAGTCGCCCCCGCCGACCACCACCACGGGAACGTCCTGGAAGAAGAAGCCGTCGCAGGTCGCGCAGGCGCTCACCCCGTGCCCCTGTAGCCGCGTCTCGCTCTCGAGGCCGAGGTACCGGGCGCTCGCCCCCGTTCCCACGACCAGCGCGTCGACCTCGACCGGGTCGGTGTAGGAGGGGCGAATGCGGAACGGCCTGGACGACAGATCGATCTCGAGGACCTCGTCCATCACGAAGGTGGTGCCGAAGCGCTCACACTGCTTCTTCATGCGCTCCATGAGCTCGGGCCCGAGGATGCCCTCCGGAAAGCCGGGGAAGTTGTCCACGTCGGTAGTGATTGTGAGCTGCCCTCCCGGCTGCATCCCCTCGAAGACGATGGGGGGAAGGTTCGCCCGTGAAAGGTACAGAGCGGCGGTCAGGCCGGCCGGTCCGGACCCGAGGACCGCCACGCGATGCGCTGCCACGTTGCCTCCAGAATCGAGACCCTTCGTAACCCTGGCCGTGGGTCTACGTGAGCTACGGGGGCGGTCCCGCGGGAAAGGGTGGAGCGGGGTGCGCGGCCAAGGCTTCGTAGAGCTCGTCGGGAAGCCACCGCGGCGGGCGCTCCTCGCGTGCCCGCTGGACCTCGGCGAGGAGCGTGGCGCGAAGGTCCTCGTCGAGCGGCGGATGGTGCCCCTCCCGGAGGTACAGCAGCGGAAGCCAGGCGCCCGACGAGCCCGCGACGAAGGCCTCGCGGGTGGCCCGCACGATGTCCCGCTGCTCCGCGCGCCGCGCCTGCCCAAGGGCCGCGGCGAGCTCCACCGTGAGATCCTCCTCGGAGGGCTGGCGGGGCTCCAGGCGGCGCTCACCGGAGATCGGGTCGTGCACGTCCGTCCAGGGCTGCCCGGTCACCGGGTCCAGCTCCCGCGAGAGCCCTTGCCGCCGGCGAGCCCGCGCCAGCCTCCGGTCCCCCGGAAACCTCCGCCACGCCTCGTCGAGCAGTCCCTCGGCGACCGCCTCCCGGCCGGCGGCAACGAGCCCTCGGGCGACGTGATCGAGCACCGCCGGCTCGGGAGCCTCGGCCAGCGCTCGGTCCCACCATTGCTCGGCGTCGTCGAGCCGAGCGGCTCCGATCTCGACGGTGCGCAGGGCGTCCACCCACCGATCACGATCTGCGGGAGCCTCGGCCAGCAGCTCCCCGTGCAAGGCCAGGGCTCTCTCGAGCTCCCCGGCGCGCGTCAGGGCCAGCGCGAGACCAGCACGAGCCCGCGCGCTCTGGGGCGCGTGCTCGTAGTCGAGGCGTGCCTCGTAGAGCTCCTCGGGGTCCTTCCACACCACCGACCGACGAAGCCGATCTCTAAGGGGTGCGAGGCGGGCCTCCTGGGCAAGATCGACCTGCCAGACCTCCTGCAGCGCCCACACCCCGCGGGCGACCCCTCGCCACTCGAGCACCCGCGCGCGGTCGAGCCGGTCGGTCGGGGGAAGCTCGGCGCGGACCGCGAGGCCGGCGTACTGCCCGCCGAGGATCGCGGACTCGGCCGGACCGAAGGAAGCCTCGGGGTGGCGCTTACGGAGGTCCTCGGTCCACGCCTCGGCGAGCTCCGACGTGCTGACGATCCGCTCGCGGTCGCCCGCAGAGACGCCCCAGGCGCGAGCCTCGCCTCGCCACGTGGGGGAGACGAAGGCCGAGGACCCTTCGGCGTCGACGCCGGGTGACCAGCCGTCGGGCACACTCCAGAACAGCGCACGGTAGTCCTCGTCGTCGGCCTCGGGGGCGGCTCGCCCGCTGCGACGCTGTGCGTAGATCCGCCGGGCTTCTTCGACGTCTCGCAGGCCCTCGATGCGCGGACCCGCGAGGCCCATCCCGGCCATGATCGCGACACATACCGCCACGACGCCCCCAGCCACGCGGCGGTTCCAGCCGAGACGGCGCTGGACCGCCTCGGGCTCGAGGAGGAAGGCCAGGCCGATGCCCGTGATCATCCCGCCGAAGTGAGCCCAGTTGTCGACCCGGGGGTTCCACAGCCCCATCATGAAGAAGACGACCAAGTAGGGCAGCATCGCGAGACCGAACAGCGAGCGGGCTCGCGGGGGAAGCAGCTCCGGTCGCGTGAGCCCGAACACCACCGAGGCGCCGACCAGCCCGAAGACGCCTCCCGATGCGCCCACCGCCCACGTCTCGGGCGTGAAGGTCATCGACAGCAGGTACCCACCGAACACCGAGGCGAGAAAGAGGAGCAGCAGGTTGGCGCGACCATACGCCCGCTCCAGGTTCCAGCCGGTGTAGGCCAGCATCAGCATGTTGATCGAGATGTGCTCGAAGCCGGAGTGCAGGAAGCCCCCGGTGAGCAGCCGCCAGACCTCACCATCCTCCAGGATCCAGGGCGCGTTGACGGCGAACAGGCCATCGAGGACCGGCTGAACGCCGGGGATCCATTCCACCCACCAAAGGCGGATCTGCACGCCGACGAGGAGCGCCGTGACGATCGGAGGGGGCCCGATGCGAAACTGGCCGCGGAAGCGCTCGACCGCCTCGTCCCGAAGCGAGCGATAGATGTCGAGCTCTCCGGCGGGAACAGCCTCGTCCCCGGTCACCGGCTCGAACGAGACGAGCGCATCCTCCGGGATGCGCCCGGCACGCACTCTCGCTTCCCACTCCTCCCAGGCGAGGTCCACCCACGAGCCTTCGATCCGAACCCGAACCAGACGCCCTCCCGAAGGTCTGAATACCCTCGCAGCAGAGGCACCACCCCTGGTGGAGAAAGATACGCGAGCGCGGGGGATCGCATGCAACGCGACGAGCTAGAGCAGATTTGCACATACCTGCCGGTGTTCCCGCTGCCGCGCGCCGTGCTGCTGCCGGGCTCCACACTCCCGCTCCACGTGTTCGAGCCCCGCTACCGAGACCTCGTCCAGTACTGCCTCGCCGAGGGTGGTCCGCGCGCCATGGGCATCGCAACGCTCCGCCCGGGCTACGAAGAGGCGTACGAAGGCAGCCCCGAGCTCTACGAGCTCGTAGGGATCGGCGAGATCGTGGCGCACCAGTCCTACCCGGACGGCCGGTCGAACGTCGCGCTGTCCTATGTGGGGCGCGCCCGCATCGTCGAGGAACAGCAGACGCCGCACCGCTTCCGGGTGGTGCGCGGAGAGCTGCTCGAGGACCAATCACAGGACATCGAGCCAGCCCTGCGGTCGCTGCGCGTGCTCGTGATGCAGCTCGGAGGCCTGTCCACCGCGGCGTCGGAGGAGGCTCGTCGGCTGGTCCAGCTCGAGGGCATGGACCTCGCCGATGCCCTCGCCCGGCGGCTGCTCGACGATGTCAGCTCGCAGCTGGCGTATCTCGGGGCCGATCGGCTCCTCGAGCGCATCCACCTCGTGCAAGAGCACCTGGTGCGCTTCATGGCGCCCACCCAGCCGGTCGGCGAGGCCTGAGGCGCTAGCGCGGGCCCGCGGGCCAGCCCCCCTTCCGGGGATCCGCGCCTCCGAGCAGCTGCCCACCCGAGCGGTGGACCGCCTGCACGGCCGAGAACCCCTCTCGCACCGTGGTCTCGTGGCCGCGAGCCTCGAGGGCGCGCACGACGTCGGCCTGGTAGCCGGGCTCCAGCCAGAGCACATCGGGCAGCCACTGATGGTGCATCCGAGGCGCGGCTACAGCTTCCTGGGGGTCGAGGCCGAAGTCGAGCACGGCAATGACGACCTGGAGCGTGGCGCTGATGATCGTGCTCCCACCGGATGCGCCGACCACGAGGACCACGTCGCCCTCTTCGTCGAGCACCACCGTCGGGGTCATCGACGACAGGGGCCGCTTGCCCGGCGCGACCGCGTTGGCCTCGCCTCCGACCAGACCGAAGGCGTTCGGCACGCCGGGCGCGGCCGCGAAGTCGTCCATCTCGTTGTTGAGGAGGATGCCCAGCTCCGGCACGACGACGCCGGAGCCGAAGGAGGTGTTGATCGTGGTGGTGAGCGCGACGCCGAGGCCCTCGCGGTCGAGCACCGAGATGTGCTGGGTGCCCGCGTCCTTCGGGGGCGCCAGGCGCTCCCCGTAGTAGTCCGGCCCAAAGGTCCGTGATGGCCAAATCTTTCGCCGAATCTCGGAGATCCGGTCTTCGGACAGCAGCCGCTTCACCGGCACCGACACGTGGTCGGGATCCCCCAGGTGGCGCGCACGATCGGCGAACACGTGCTTCATGGCCTCCGCGAGGAGGTGGACGTAGTCCGAGGAGTTGTGCCCGAGCGCCTCGAGGTCCCAACCCTCGAGGACAGACAGGAGCTGGAGCAGTGCCACGCCGCCCGAGCTGGGCGGAGGCATCGTCCAGATCGTGTACCCGCGGTAGCTGCCCTGCAGCGGATCGCGGTCCCGCGTGCGGTACCCGCGGATGTCGGCCGCCGTGAGCACGCCGCCGGCTGCCACCGCGGCCCGGGCGATGGCCTGAGCCCGGCCCCCGGTGTGGAGGTTGCGGCCCTCTGATCTAGACCACGCGCGCAAGGTCTTCGCGAGCGCGGGCCTCCGGACGACGTCTCCGGTGGCCGCGACGCCATCCCCGACGGCGAAGATGCGGCGCACCGACGGGTACGCAGTGCGAGAGAGCGACTTCGCGAGGTGAGGGCCGACCTCGAAGCCCCGACTGGCCTGACGGATGGCGGGGGCCGCGACGGCCGAGAGCGACAGCTCGCCGTGCTCCTCGACGAGCTCGGCGAGCCCCACCGGCTCTCCGGGCACGGCCACCGCCAGGCCGCCCGCGCGGGAGGCCTGGCGGTCGACGTTGCCGTCACGGACGAACATGTCGCGCTTGGCGGCCCCGGGCGCGACCTCACGGAAGTCCTTGGCGAACTGAACCTCCTCCCCCTTCACGCCCACGGCGAAGCCTCCGCCCCCGAGGCCGCTTCCCGCAGGCTGCACCACGCCGGCCGACAGCGCCGCGGCGACGGCAGCGTCGACCGCGTTGCCACCCTGGGCGAGGACCTCGGCGCCTGCCTGGGAGGCAAGCCGATGGTCTGCTGAAACCAGGGCGGAACCTGTTCTCGGTGGCGGGGCGACCGATAGGAGAACGAACACCCCGACGCCGCCCGCCACCCACTTCACCGCCAGGTTCGCCTTCATCGAGAGCCCCTCTTCGCCGTGCACCGCCAGTACCCCGCCAGGGTAGACGCCGCGAAGCAAGTGCCACGAGTGGTACCTACGCGGAACCCCAGTGGGTGCTAGATTCGACTTGGAGGCCTCATTGGACCACTCCTGGGGATACGGGACCGACCAGCGGCTCCGCGAAGAGAACCAAGATTGCCACGGCGTCTTCGACCTTCCGGACTTCACGCTGGCCGTCGTGTGCGACGGCATGGGCGGGCACGTGGGCGGCGCGCAGGCGAGTGCGCTCGCGGTCAAGACGATCCACGACACGCTCGTCGAGCTCCAGGGACGTCCGATCCCCCAGGCCCTGGAGCAGGCGATCGAGCGCACCAACCTCGTGATCTACGAGGCGGCACGCAAGAACCACCGCCTGATGGGCATGGGCACGACCGCAGTGGTGGCCGCGATCACCGACGACGCATGCTACCTCGCACACGTCGGGGATAGCCGTGCCTACTTGCTGCGCCAGGGCCAGGTGCAGCAGCTCACCCGCGACCACACCATGGTCAACCTCTTCGTCGACGCGGAGCTGCTGTCTCCCGAGGACGCGGCCACCCACCCCGAAGCGCACGTCCTCTCGCGCTCGCTCGGGGTGGAGCGACAGGTCGACGTGGAGCTCGCGTCCCCCATCCGGCTCGAGCCGGGTGATGTCGTCTTCCTCTGCTCGGACGGGGTCCACGGCGTGGTCACCGACTGGGAGCTCGCGAACATCGAGTGGGGTGCGCCGCACGCCGGCGTCACACACGTGCTGAGCATCGTGGCCACGCGTGAGGGCGACGACAACGCCACGGCCGTCAGCGTGCTCATGGGCACGTCGTTCGAGGACGTCCCGCCCACCGCGGTTCCCGAGCCGCGCCGGTTCGACGAGGTCGCCCCCGCCCAGGGCGGCGTCACCGCGGTGCCCGCAGAGGATGTGCTCGGCAGCGAGCACCCCCACACCATGGGCGGCGACTCGCAGGCTCCCACCGGGTACCTGCTCTACGACGACCAGCCCGCGCCTGGCGCGCACAACGTCCGTCCCCCGCCGGACATGGTGGCGCCGCCCGAGCAGTTCACTCCTCCGCCGATTCCCTACGAGAGCGCTCCGGGCGCTCCGCCGCGCACACCCCCACCCCGCCCCCCGCCGAGGCGTCGCAACCGCCTCGCAGCGATGCTTCCGATCGTTGCGGCCTCCCTGATGCTGGTGGTGGCGCTCGCCGGCGTCGTGATCCTGCTGTTCGGGTCGGACGCGCCCCCTCCGCCGCCACCAGACGTGCCAGACGTTCCCACCGCTGGTGGGGAGCCGCCTGGCCTGCCGCAGGCGGGCACTCCGCCGCCAGTGCCCGAGAGCGGGGAGGCGGCTCGCAGCCCGACCGCGCCAAGCCCAGGTGACCCCTCTGCCTCCCCCGGAGTGGCCCAGGCAGCCGCGGCCGTCGAGCCCGCAGCTCCGGTGTTCGCCCCGGGCGACATGCCGAAGCCACCCCGGCGAATCCCCCACCGGCCCCAGAAGTTCACCCAGCCTCCTCCTGGCGGTGCGGATCAGTACCGCGCGGTCGATGCCGCCCGGCGCCAGGACTGTCCCGAGGCTCTGAACGCCGTCCAGGACGGCATGGCGGTGAGCATCGACCACGCCACGCTGTTCCGGGGCGCGTGGCTCTGCTTCAACGAGGCGCACCAGCGGCCCCTCGAGCAGGTCCGGGAGGACTCCTGGGAGGACTTCCAGCTGCAGCTTCACCACTTCGAGGGCACGCCCGAGCAGAAGGCTCGGCATCTGGAGGAGGACCCCAAGCTCAAGCGGATGCCGGCCTGGTACCGCCCGCCCGTCGGCGGGCTCGAGTACCGCATCGAGCGCCTCTCGACCGACGAGGGAATGGACCAGGTGATCACCGATCTGTTCGGTGAGCCCAAGCTGACCGACCAGATCGCCAAGGACCTGTGGATGGAGGCGGTCGCCGCCGAGTGGCTGTCCACCATTCCGCCGGCAGAGCGCCAGCCGGCCATGGAAGACGCGTGGGCCCGTCGGGTGTACTTCCTCGCGTGGGCCCTGCAGACGCGCTCGGGCCGTCTACTCGACGATCACTGGTCCGATCTCCTGCCGGAGCTACGTCGCAAGCTCGACGCCGCGACCACCGAGCGAAAGGGCCCGGATGGCCGCACCTGGCGCGTGCCCGCGTCGGTGCTCCGCGCCCGGCGGGTCGCCGAGGGCAACGAGCCTCCCCCCACGCCCACGCCGATCCGTCGCAAGGGGCCGAGCAAGCTCCAGAAGATTATTGATGACTACTTCGGCACGGGTGCCGATGGGGACCCCGAGATCCGAATCGACCGAGCTGGGTCGAACTGACGCTGGGAGGTCCCTTGCCGCGCGCCCCATTCACCCTCGGGATGGCTGTCCTCGCCGCTGCAGCGGCCCTCGGCGCTCCTCGTCTCGGCCCGTTCCCCGAGGAGGGAGCCACCGAGGAGGGAGCCACCAATGCTGCCGCAGAGGCCCGCGCTCCTTCGCCCTCCGCGGACGTGGCGCGCGAGTCCGGCGTGAGCGTGGCGGTGGTGCTCGACCTGAGCTGCTCGATGTCTGCGCCGGTAAAGGCGCGCCGCGCCCAGCTCGCGGCCGCCCAGCTCGCGGGAGACCTCCGCATGGGCGACGGCTTCGCTGTCGTCGGGTTTCGGGACCACTCCGAGGTGATCCTGTCCATCGACGACGAGGTGTACCCCCTCGATGTGCAGCGCCGCCTCGAGAACCTCTACCCGGGGGGCGGGTCGAACCTGTACGCCGGCCTGATCCGCGCGTCCTACGAGGTCCAGCGCCGCTCGGGCCGGCAGCACCTGATCGTGCTGACGGACAGCCCCCCCAATACCGGGGTCACCGAGCAGGCCTACCTGCTCGACGCTGTCCGGCGCCTCCGGGCGAGCGGGCTCACGATCTCGGTTGTGGATCTGGATGAGCGGGATCCGGAGCTGGCCGCACTCGCCGAAGCCGGGGGAGGCCGGTACACGTCGCTCGGCGGTGACGTCGACAGGGGGCTCGAGGGGCTTTACGAGCTGATGTGACGTCGCGCTCGGGGACCGAGCGAGGCGGGGAGCATCGCGTGAGCACGAACACCAGCCTACAGCCCGCCGAGTTCGGCGCCCTCGAGCGCAGCCACGTCGCTCTCGAGCAGATCCCCCGCCGTCAGGGCTTGTGGGTCGCGGGCTCGGCGGTCACGGCGCTGCTTACCGCTGCCACCTCGCTGTGGGCGCTGCAGCCGGAGATCGCCCTCACACTCTGCATCGCGGTGGGCGCCGGGCTGGTGAACCCTCAGCGCCTGTGGGCGTCGCCCTTCGTGATCGCCGGCGTGACCGTCACCGGGCTCGTCTGCTTCCTGGTGGGCGTCCCGTCGGTGATCGGCGCAGGGCTCGCCGCAGGCCTGCTCGCCACATGGCTCCTCCCCCATCGGTCCGACGCGGTCGATCTCCTCAACGGCGGCCTCGGCGGCCTCGCGGGGAGCTCCCTCGGGCTGTGGGCGGCCACCAGCCTGCTCCCGAGCTCGCTACCGGTGGCCATTGCCGCGGTGCTCACGGCAGGCATCGTGGGGTTGGTGGGCTCACAGGCACTCCTGCCTGCGGCCATCCGCTTCGACCGGGAGTCGCGGCTTCCGACGGTGCGGGAGGTGCAGCGCGCGCTGAAGGTCCGCTATCGCCCGCCTGTGTTCCGGGCGCTCGATCTGTACAAGAACTCCCTGGCGCAGGCGCCCGACGGAGAGACGTGGCGAGGCCTGGCCGAGGTCGCCACGTGGGTGCTCCGGCTACAGCTCACACGCCAAGCGCTCGACGCAGAGCTCGCCGAGATCGACCCCGAGTCGGTCCGCGGACGGATCGCCAAGCTCGAGGAGCATCCGGCAGAGCTGGATGACTTCACGCGAGAGCGTCGCCAGGCCACCGCAACGCACCTGGAGCGGCTGCTCGAGCATCGCGACGTGATCAAGACGGAGAGCCAGCGCACGGAGGCGCTCGTCGACTACGCGCTCGCGTTTCTCGAGGAGGCGCGAGCGGGGCTGGCCATCGCTCGCCGGCTGCCCGGCGAGGCGCTACCGGACCGGCTGCCGGAGGTCCTCCAG
This sequence comes from uncultured Enterobacteriaceae bacterium, assembly GCA_964393165.1. Classification (GTDB taxonomy): domain Bacteria; phylum Myxococcota_A; class UBA796; order UBA796; genus DRPG01. The sequence continues at coordinate 1,092 of CAYMSU010000070.1, read as the reverse complement.
CGGCTCCGCAGCCACACCCAGGCGGGCGATGCCCGCCGCCGCACGGCACGCGAGCTGTCCTCGCTCTGAGGAGCATCTGCGCGCACCCCTAGCTACCCCTTCCGACGACCTCGATGGTGTCTCCCTCTCTCGCGAGCGTGACCCTCGGTTCGGCCGCGGCCGCCCATCGCTCGGCGAGCGCATCGAGGTCGCGGTCCCGCGCGTCGGGCAGGTGATGGAAGAGCACCAGGTGGCCCACTCCCGCCGCACGACAAAGCGCGTGCGCATACTCGGGGTAGCTGTGCCCCCAGGTCATCTTCTCAAGGTACTCCTCGTAATCGTACATGGTGTCGTAGATGACTGTGTCGCATCCCTCGAGGAAGTCGATGACCCGCTGCTCGCTCTTGAGAGGCGCCTGGTCTGCGGCCACGCCCTCGCCGGGTGACGCGAATGGGGCCGTGTCGGTCATGTAGGCGAGCCCCGCGCCACCGGCCGACACACGGTATCCGAGGGCGCCCCCGGGATGGTTCAGCGACAGCGCACTGACCTCGAAGTCTCCGCGCGTGAACCTGCGCCCGGATCGCACGGGGAGAAAGCTCACGTTTGCGGGGATCTCCCGCAGCCTGGTGGGGTGGTACACCCCGTTCAGGTACCGACCCAGCTTCTCTCTGGCTTCTTCCTCGGAGAAGGCGGGCAGGGTGACCCGTATGTCATACCCGGGGGTGTAGATCGGGACGAAGAACGGAAAGCCGAACACATGGTCCATGTGGAAGTGGGTGAACAACAGGTCGAGCGAGCGCCCCGGCTCGGCCACCAGCTTGAACCCCAGCTTCCGCGCACCCGTGCCACAGTCGAAGACGAGGGGGGCACCGTCTCCGTGGCGCACCTCCACGCACGAAGAGTTGCCGCCCCAGCGGTGCGTGTCTGCACCGGGCATCGGGATGGAGCCCCGCACGCCCCAGAAGGTCACCCGCAAGGCTTGCCCTTGCGCTCGTCACGGTGGTCCTGACTCGCCTGCATGCACTGGACCATAGCATGTGGTTGCGCCGTTGCCGCGCTGCGCGAAGGGCGGAGAGTGGTGCGCGGTACAGGATTCGAACCTGTGGCCTTTGG
>CAYMSU010000069.1:14345-17263 GCA_964393165.1 uncultured Enterobacteriaceae bacterium | reverse complement strand
GTCGGCGCGCCGCCCCAGCGGACGTTGCTGACGGCCGCGAAGGGGGCGGTCGCCTCGGGCAACGGCGGCTCGCCCGGCGTGGCGGTGACCGCGGTCTCGGTGGCAACCCAGGCCGGACGCTCGACCGGGGCCTCGGTGACAACGACGTGGGATGTCCGCGTCTCGGCCTCGGTCGAGATCGCGGGGAACCAGAACGGGCCGGTCCACCCTCGCCCCAGGTGCAGGATCCGGGCGCCCGTCGCGTCCTCCAGCTGCGCGCGGAGCGCGAGGAGGCCGGTCGCGAAGTGGCGGGTGAGCAGGTGCTGGAGCGCCTCGTCGAGCACGAGTCGGCCCGCGTGGTCGACACGCAGGGCCCCGCTCGGCGGGCCCGACGTGGTCAGCTCCGCCCGGATGCGGACCCAGCGGCCATCGGGGACCATGCGGTCGTAGGCCAGCGCGACCTGGGTGGAGCCGTCGGTCAGCACCCGGCGCACCACCCCTCCGAGGCGCGTGACGGGGAGCAGCTCGGCCGTGCGCAGGTGCCGGTGCAGCGCCCGGCGGTCTCGCATGCGTGCCCCGAGGCCCGCGTCGAGCAGCGACGCTCGCTCGAGGTCGCCGTCTGTCGCGTCGTCCTCGTCGGTCGTACGGGCCGCGATCGTGGCCTCCGACCGGGCGCGCTCGAGCCACTGGTACGTGGGCATTCCCGTGTGGTCGGAGACCTCCGCGGGGAGCAGCAGTCGCCCGGAGACCGCCGGGTCGAGCGCGTGCAGGTGGTCGAGCGCCGCCGACAGCGACACGTGGTCCTCGTTCGGAGCCAGCGCATCGAGGGCTACGCGAAGCGCGCGCACATAGGGCCCCACCCGCTCGTAGGGCAGCTCCACTAGGGCTGTTCCTTCTGCGGGGGCTCTCGCGCGAGCAGCGCGTCGATCTCCTGCCGCGCGGCTTCGCGGAGGGCCTGCTCGGCCTGCCGCCGCGCGGTGGCCCGGTCGATTGCCTCGAGCTCCACCTCGAGCGCCGCCTCGGTTGCCTCAGACTCGGCCCGAATGCGGGCGGACAGGTGGGGCAGCACCTCGGCGATCAGCCGGGAGCTGCGCTCGGCGTAGTCGGCGGTGGCCTGCATCGCCTGCCGGAGCTCGTCGAGGGACTCGGTCAGCTCGTGGACCACGATCGGCGCGTCGGCCAGCATGCCGAGGCCCTGGATGCGGCGGCCGGCAGCGTTGACCGTGTGGGTGGCCGTGAGCACGTACTGCGCCATCTCCTCGTGCAGCTTGAGGACCGTGTCGCGAAGGGCTCGCGCGGGGGGCAGATGCTGGCGGGCCAGCTCCGCCGCCGCCTTGTAGAGCTCGAGCGCCACGGCCTCGGTACGACGGTCGAACTCGTAGCGGTCGTGCCGGCGGGCCCGCTCCTCGTGGGTGAGCGCGTCGTCTTCCCCGGCCTCGAGCAGGGCCTGCTCTGCTTCGAGCACCCGCTCGGCGGCGACCCGCTGGTTGTGGAGGGCCTCTCCGAGCTCGCGGTGCAGCCGATCGACCTCCTGCTGCAGCTCGAGCGCGCACAACTTCAGCTCGTCCGAGAACGCGGTGGCTTCGCGCAGTCGCAGTGAGACCTGCTCGTACTGCTTGAGCAGTCCCTCGGCGATCGACCGGCGCGCGAGCGCGCTTCGGCGAGCCGTGAACGGCCGCACGAGAGAGGCGAGCAGCGACGTGTCCCCCTCGGACTGCTCGAGCGCATCGAGCTCGCCGCGATGGCGCCGCAAGGCCGTGAGCCCGGGCCCCAGCTCCCTCGCGATCTGCTTCTGCGCGTCGAGGAGCTCCGAGACCTGGCCCATGGCCTTGCGGTGGCGCTGCGCGACGTCCCGCTGGCGGCGCTGCAGCGCGGCGTGGGTCAGCTGCTGTCCGAGGTAGTTCTGACGGTCGCTCATGCCCCTCGCAGGACCTGCCTTCCCATGCTACCAGCGCGCAATGGCCGAGTCTTGGTTCGAAGTCGACGCAGACATCCGGGTCGCCTGCACGCCTTCACCCAGACTGTATGGTGATCCGGGCTGGTACGCGCGCATCCGCGAGCAGGTGTGGATGCAGGCGTGGTCGTATCTCGAGGCCGTGCGCATCGACGGGGGGAGCCAGGCGATCGGCACGTCGCTGCTCGGTGAGCCCCTGGTGTTCACCCGCGACGAGGCGGGGGCCGAGCACCTGCTGTCGAACGTGTGCACGCATCGGGGCGCGCGCCTCCTCGACGGGACCGTGCGGGTGCGCGGCCTGAGCTGCCCCTACCACGGTCGGCGCTTCCGCCTCGACGGGACCTGCACCCACAGCCCGGGCTTCGAGAGGGTCGGCGACTTTCCCGCGCCGCGCGATCACCTCCCCAGGCTTCCGCTGGCCGGTTTCGGGCCCTGGCGGTTCGGTGCGCTGGAGTCCCCCGCGGTCTCCGCCGAGGCGTGGCTCGGCCCGCTGCGGCAGCTGCCGGTGCCCGACCTCGACGGGCTCGTGCTGCACCCCGACGGTGAGCGTCACCACGTCCTCGAAGCCAACTGGGCGCTCTACGTGGAGAACTACCTCGAGGGCCTCCACATCCCCTTCGTGCATCCCGAGCTCGCGAAGGCCCTCGACCCCGACGCCTACCGCACCGAGCTGCTCGACGTGGGGGCGGTGCAGCTCGGCGCCGCGCGTCCGGGCGCGCCGGCCATCGAGGGGACCGACCTCGCGGGGTACTTCCTGTGGCTGTTCCCCGGCACGATGTTCAACGTCTACCCGTGGGGCGTGAGCATGAACCAGGTGGAGCCGCTCGGCCCGGCGCGAACCTGCGTGCACTATCGCGTGTGGGTGTACGACCCGGAGCGACCTCCGCCCGACGTCGACACCGTCGAGTACGAGGACCAGGGCAGGCAACGGCGATCATTGCCGACATGACCCGAAGCAAAAAGGAATTGATCGCAGAGAATATGT
>CAYMSU010000069.1:0-14335 GCA_964393165.1 uncultured Enterobacteriaceae bacterium | reverse complement strand
GCCCGACGTCGACACCGTCGAGTACGAGGACCAGGCCGTGGTCCTGCGCACCCAGTCGGGGGTGGTCGCGCGGCACTACCGCGGCGGGCGCTACGCGCCTACCGAGGAGCGCGGCACCCACCACTTCCACCGGCTGCTCGCGGCGAGCACCGCAGACCCGCGCTGATCATCAGCCCTGCGCGTCCCGGATCGCCGCGACGACTTCTTGCTCCGAGGGGAACCCGCGCTCCGCCGTCTTGCGGGCCACGGTGTGCCCGTCGAGGTCGACCACGAAGATCCCGCCGGACCCCTTGATCAACTCGGCTTCGATGCCCAGCTCCTGCTTGATGGCGGCCGCCGCACGGACGGCTCGGGGCAGGTAGCCTCAAGCCCCGCAGTAGGTGATCTGAACCGACATGGTGTCCTCCCGTGAGCGTCGTAAGGATCACGCGCCGAGGAAGCTACCGCCACAGACGCGGATGACCTGGCCGGACAGCCCGCTCGAACCTGGGCTCGAGAGGAACGTGGCCACCTCGGCGATGTCCTCCGGCAGGCCGCCCTGGTTCAGGTTCGCGAGGCGCCGGCCCACCTCGCGGGTGGCGATCGGGATGGCGTCGGTCATGCGGGTCTCGATGAACCCGGGCGCGATCGCGTTCACGGCGATGCCCTGGCTCGCCACCCGGGGCGCGAGCGCCTCCACGAAGCCGATCACTCCTGCCTTCGATGCGCTGTAGTTGGTCTGGCCCACGTTCCCGGCGATCCCCGCCACGGACGACAGCGCCACGATCCGACCGCCGGGGCGCAGCACGGGCAGGAGCCCGTCGGTCACGCGCAGGATGGCCTCGAGGTTCACCCCGAGGGTGAGGTCCCAGAGCTCCGGGGCCATCTTCGCGAGCGTCTTGTCGCGGGTGATCCCGGCGTTGTGGACCACGATGTCGACGCCGCCGTGGTGCTCCTCGAGGAACGCCCGAACGGTGCTCGGCGCCTCGGCGCCGGCGATGTCACAGCCGAGGACGCGCCCGCCGACGGCGCCAGCGACCTGCCGGCCGAGGTCCTCGTCTTCCGGGCGATCCAGCACGACCACCGAGGCTCCCTCACGGGCCAGCGCCTTGGCGATGGCGGCGCCGATCCCCCGCGCCGCACCGGTCACGAGCGCCACCTTTCCGGAGAGGGGAGCCACCCACACGGGATCCGACGCCCGACAGAAGTGCGTGACCCAGAGCGGCTGCCCGGAGACGAAGGCGGCCCGCGGGGACAGCAGGAAGCGGAGCACCGCGGCCAGCCGACGCTCGGCGCCGTCCTCCACCAGGACGAGGTTGGCGGTGCTCCCCCGGCGACCGAGCTCCCTGCCGAGGCTCCGCACGAAGCCCTCCAGCGCGCGGCGCGCGGCCGCCTGGGCGATCGAGCTGGCCCGGTCGGGGAAGCGACCTACCACGACCACCCGTCCGGACCTGGCCAGCTGCTTGACCCGAGGCTGGAAGAACGTGTGCAGCGCGCGCAGGTCCGCGACCGACGCCACGCTCGAGGCGTCGAACACGAGCGCCTGGGGCTCCGCGGGGGCCGCCCCCGCGCTCGCGTCGTCGGCGCGGTGCACGAGCGCGCCGGCATCGCCGAGCACCTCGGCGACGAGGCCGCCGAGACCGTCTCCCCCCGTGACGATGGCGCGCCCGGCGAGCGGCTGCTCGGTCCAGGGCCCCTCGTCGCGCTCGAGCGTCTGGGGGAGGGGCACGGGCAGGCCCAGGGTGTTCACGACCTGGCGGGCACGTCGGCTCGCCGCGAGCTGCAGGAAGAAGTCAGCCATTCGGGGATTCCTCGTACGTGCCGGTTTGCTCGAACGTACCCACAAGGTTGGCGGGGCCGCCCGGGGCGTCGCCCATGAACAGCTCCGTGCCGCGGACGTACAGCCCCATCTTCGACGGGAGCGGCACCGGCTTCGTGAACTTCACGTCGATCGCGCGCAGCCGGGAGGGGTCGCCGCCGAACCGGGCCTCGCGGAGCGCCTCCATCGCGTAGGCCAGGGTGGCGAACCCGTGCAGGATGGTGCCGCCGAAGCCCGCCAGCCGCGCGTAGGGCCACAGCCAGTGGATCGGGTTGAAGTCGCCGGTCAGCACGGCGAAGTCGACCCCGTTCGAGGGGCGCAGCGACCACTCGTGCACGTGGGTGGCGTCGACGGGGACCGTGGGGCGCTCCTTCTTGGTGCCGGCCGACTTGTCGTGGGGCAGGGGAACCACCCCGTACACCCACGCGCTGATCGCCGAGGGCGCCGACGCCGTGCCGGTGACCAGCCGGTTCTTGAGCACCGCGCGCCGGCCGTTGTCGTCGATGTCTTCGAGGCAGCCGGTCAGCTGCAGGGGCTCCCCTCGGGGCAGCGGCCGGTGGACCTCGATGCGGCAGCCCCCGTTCAGGATCCGAGCGAGATCGTAGGGCACCGCGCGCAGCGTGCGTGACAGCACCGGGAACCCCCACTGCGGGAACAGGTGCGGGGGCAGCACGCCCGCGTAGGCGGCGGGGTCCCCGCCACAGTGACGGACGTAGTCGTCGACCAGGTCGTCTGCGCGAGGGGGGACCTGCTTGCGGTGCAGCGGCCCCGGCAGATCCGGGGCACCGCGACCGGAGCTCCCCCGCAGCGACGCGAGGCCGGCGCGGAGCAGGGCGCGAACGACGGCGCCCTGGCGCAGGGCGTGGCGGGGCGTGACGGTCATCGGGGCACGCTCACTTGGCCGCGGTCTCGAGGGCAGCCGGTTCGGGGTGCAGCGTCTTGAGGACGCCGAGGCCGGTCGTGTGGATCTGATCGAGCATCGCACGGCAGCGGGGCTCCGCGCGCTCGAGCCAGCGGACCAACACATCGGCCCGATCGGGGTGCTGCTGCACCTGCAGGAGCAGCTCCTCGGCGACCGCCACGTCGGTCAGGATCACGCACAGCCGCTCGGCGTGGAGCATGGCGAGGGCGAAGTCCCGCTTCGGGTCGAACGAGCGCAGCGACTCGCTCCAGGACCCGAGCGGCTGCGAGCTCAGCTCCCTCAGCTTGTGGGTGGCCAGGCGGGACAGCAGGAACTGCATCGCCTGGTACTTCTGGGACACCAGCCGCTGGACCCGGCGCTCGAGCGGATCGGTCGCCACACTCGCCCGCCAGCGCGCCGACGCGGCGGCCGCGACGAAGCTGCGGGGATGGGTCACGGCGCGCATCAGGTTGTCCTTCATCGCCATCAGCGCCTGGATCTGGCTCGTGCCCTCGTAGATCGGCAGGACCATCGCGTCGCGGAGCAGCTTCTCGACGCCGTACTCCCGGATGTAGCCGGCGCCCCCGTGGATCTGGATGCAGCGCTGCGCCATGTGGACCGCCTGCTCGGAGGCCAGGTACTTGAGCAGCGGGGTCAGGTGCCGCGCCCGACGGGCATGCGTGCGTTCCTCCTGCTCGAGTGCGGCCCGCGCCTCGGGGTCCCTCGGGGGGTCGAGCAGGAGCCTGGCCTGTACCTTCTTCGCGATCTCGTCGTGGGTGCCGGCGGCGACGGCCAGGCAGCGAATGCCCTGGACGTGGGTTCGCATCTCATCGAGGTAGTCTGCGATCATCTCGTGCTGATCGATGGTCTTGCCCATCGACACCCGCTCTGCGGCGTACGCCGCGGCGGCCCGGTAGGCGGCCTCGCAGACGCCCAGCGCCTCGAACCCTACGCCCACGCGCGCGCCATTCATGAGCACGAGCATGTACTTGAACCCCTCGCCGCGCCTTCCGATCAGCTGGGCGGGCGCGCCCTCGAAGCTGATCGCCACCGTGGCGGAGCCGTTGTGGCCGAGCTTCTCCTCGACGCCGTCGATGGTGGTGTGGGTTCGCTGCTTCTGGCCGGACTCGTCTACGCTGTAGGCCTCGACGAGGAACATCGACAGGCCCCCGAGACCTGCGAACGGGTCGTCGCTGCCGCCCTCTGGCTTCTCCGTGCGGGCGATCACGAAGTGCCAGCGGCCGTGCCCGCTGGTGATGTAGATCTTCTGCCCGTAGACCCGCCAGGAGCCGTCGTCCTGCTGCTCGGCCCGGCACCGCAGGGCGGCCATGTCCGAGCCCGCGTCGGGCTCGGTGATGTCCATGCTGCCCCACGCCTCGCCGGCCACGATGGTGTCGATGCACTCGCGGAAGCGCGTGCGGGTGATCGAGGAGGTCTCGGGGTCGAACTCGGTGGTCCCCTCCTGGATGGAGTAGGCGAGCGCCGCCATGGCGATCCCGCCATGAAAGCCGTGGTGCGCGCACACCGACACGTCGGCCCGCGCGAGTAGCTCGGACTGCAGCTGGAACATCAGCAGGGGGGCGTTGAGCCCGCCGAGCTCCCGGGGGACCGCGAGGCCGTGGAGCTCGAGCGCGGCGAGCCCGTCGAGGACCTCCTGCAGCGGCGCAGGGTGCTCGACCTCCCCGCCGACCACGCGCGGGTGGCTCTCGTCGATCTCCAACGCCCGAGGCGCGATCTCGTCTGCGGCGAACCTGCCGACGAGGTCGAGGACCTCGGTGTAGAACTCCACGGCCTCGGCGGTCGACGAGAAGCCGTCTGGCGACGTGAAGTCGTGCTCGGCGAGTCGAGCGAGGCGGTCCCAGTCGATCCCCCGCTCCACGTAGAACCGCAGATCGTCGTTGTCGTCGTAGAAGTTGCCCATCGGGCCCTCCGTGGCTGGCTAGGGTCGATCCTCGAACAGGGACACCTTGGCGATCCGGCTGAGCTCGGTGAGCTGCCGGTCCATGGTCGGCGGCTGGCGGAAGATGTGGCGGGTGGCCCCGCCCGTGGCGATCGCGGCGAGGCTCGTGAGGAGCAGCTGCACCACCCACGCCTCCGGATCGACCTGCGTGCGCACGTGCCCGCCCTGCTGGCCGGTGCGGATGTAGCTCGTGAGGAGCTCGCTCCACGGCTGCAGGTGCTCCGCGAACAGGGCGATCATCTCGTCGGGCCGGTCCAGCATCTCCCGACAGAGCAGCCGGGCGCGGCTCGGGTCGTCGGCGAAGAAGGCGAGCACCGCCTCGAGCGCGGACCGCACCCGGTCCGTGCCCTTCTGGGCCGCCGCGAGGACCCGCGGCAGGTCCTCCTTCCAGTGGGCCAGGAGCTGGGCGAGGACGGCCTCGCGCAGCTGCTCCTTGCTGCCGAAGTGGTAGACGAGCGTGGGCCTCGTGACCCCGGCCGCCTCCGCGACCTGCTGGATGCGGGTAGCGGCGAAGCCCCGGTCGGCGAGCTGGCGCGTGGCCTCCGCCAGGATCCGGTCCCGCACACTCCGGTCTCCGTCTGCCATGAACCTCTCTACCGTCTGGTAGACGAGAGCCTATCGCACGGTCCGCGCTCGCGCGATCGCGGTTGCGCCCGATGCTGAAAGTGAACATGTTCAAGTCATGCCGAAGCCGTCTCCGAGCTCGCGGACGTCGAAGGGCGAGGCCACGCGGGACCGCATCCTCGACGCCGCCGTGAGGCTCTTCCGGGCGAACGGCTACGAGGCGGCCACCCTGCGACAGATCGCCAAGGAAGCCGGCGTGTCGCCGGGGCTCGCCTACCGCTACTTCGACAGCAAGGACGGTCTCGTGCTGGCGCTGTACGCGCGCCTCACGGGCACCTTCCGGGAGCGGATCGAGCAGCTCCCCCCCGGCCCCTGGTCCGACCGGGCGATGGCCGCGATGCGCGCCTCGCTCGACGTCCTCGGCCCCCACCGCGACACGCTCGGGGTGCTGCTCGGCGCCATGTTCCACCGCCGGGGCGACGGGATCTACGTCCCGTGGGCGGCCAACCAGGCGGCCGTCCGCGATGAGTTCGTCCGAGCGGTGGAGCAGAGCGAGAACGCGCCCGCGGGGGCGGTGGAGCTCGGTGAGGCGCTGTACCTCGCCCACCTCGGCGTGCTGCTGTTCTGGCTGCTCGACCGGTCGGAGGCGCAGCAGGCCACCGACCGCCTCGTCGCGTGGGCCGAGGGCCTCGTGCCGTGGGCGGGGATGGTGCTCACGGCCCCCTTCGTGCAGCAGCCCGCCCGCGCGCTCGTCCAGATCATCCGCGACGGCATCTATGGAGCCGGTCCAGGAGGTGAGGAGTGAAGATGGTCGTGTCCTGGCCGAAGATCGCTTGGCTCTACGGCACCCTGGTCCCGGTCGTGCTCCTGGGCCCGCTCTGGTTCGACGCTCGCGCCCTCGGCGTCGGGCTCGGGCTCGCGTTCGCCACCACCGCGCTCGGCCACTCCGTGGGGCTGCACCGGGGGATCATCCACCGCAGCTACGAGACGTCCCCCGCCCTCCGCGGCGCGCTCGCCCTCGTCTTCGTGCTCACCGGCCTCGGGGGCCCGCTCACGTGGCTGCGGGTCCACGCGCTCCGGGACCACCACCAGCGCGATCCCCAGGCCCCGCGCACCTTCCGGTTCCTGGACGGAGTCCTCGTGGACTACCACCGCACGATGCACCTCACGTGGCGCGTCGACGACTGGTCGGGGTACCCGGTGCGCCGCGAGGACCTCGAGGATCCCTGGCTGCAGTGGCTCGAGCGCCACTGGCGCTCCGTGAACCTGCTCCAGGCGGGGGCCCTGGCCGCGATCGGGGGGCTGCCTTGGGTGCTCTGGGCGGGCTGCTTTCGGGTGGCGCTCGTGCAGGTCGGCCACTGGTTCGTCGGCTGGGTGGCGCACACGCGCGGCTACCAGCGCTACCGCATCCCCGGGGTGGCCGAGGAAGGCTTCAACACCTGGCTGCTCGGCGTGCTCTCGCTCGGCGAGGGATTCCACAACAACCACCACGCGAAGCCACGGAGCGCGCGGCACGGGCACGTCTGGTGGGAGATCGACATCGGCTGGGGGGTGATCTGGCTACTCGAGCGGCTGGGCCTCGTGTGGAACGTGCAGCGCCCCGAGGAGCTACCAGTGGCCGGTGCCGGGGCCGCCCTTGACGGGCCCGACGATCCGGTCGGTCACCCAGCCGGCGTACAGCCCGCCGGGCTGGGGTCGGGCGCGCTCCCCGCCCCACCACGCGTCGTCGACGCGCGCCGGGTAGAAGGACGGCCAGCCCGCGATCGCCTCGTAGCCCTGCCCGAGGTCGCGGAGCGGGTCGGGGTAGGTGTACGCCGCGTGGGCCGTGCGTTGCCCCTCGATCACGAGGTCGAAGTGCACCGCCGCCCCCTTCCACTCGCACACGGTGACGTGGTCGGTCTCCACGAGCAGGTCGCGGCGGACGTCCTCGGGCGGGAAGTACAGGGCGGGAGCCCCCGCGGTCTCCACGATGACGAAGGCGCGCTCGGTCTCGGCCACGACCACGCCCCGATGCACGATGCGCGCCGCGCCGGGTGACGCGGGCCGTACCTCGGGAGGCCGGGGGTAGTCCCACACGCTCTCCTGGCCCGGGCCCGGCGGGATCGGCGTGACGCCCTTCGGCGGTGGCGGAGACCACTTGTCGCGGGCGGGCGCCGCCACCCTCAGGATGTCGTCGTGGGAAGGAAGTCGATGTCGCATAGCGAGGTCTTAGCGACACTCGGCCCCGTCGACACGCGACCGGCGATTGACGGACGCCACCGCCTCCCGTAAGAGGAGCCCGATTCGGAGGTGGCGGATGACGTCCACGCAGGCCGAGATCGACCAGAGCTACTCCGTCAGCAATGACTTCTTCCAGCTCTGGCTCGACGAGAACATGCACTACACCTCGGCCGCCTGGGAGGATCCGTCCTGGACCCTCGAGCAGGCCCAGGAGCGGAAGGCCCGCATCCTCTACGACTTCGCCGAGCTCGACGAGTCGAAGACGGTGCTCGACATCGGGTGTGGCTGGGGCTCGGCCATCGAGTGCATGGTCCGCTACGGCGTCAAGGAGGCCCACGGGATCACGCTGTCGACCGAGCAGCTCAAGTACTGCCACGATCGCGGCCTCCCGGAAGACAAGGCCAAGTTCTGGCTGCAGGACTACGCCGAGTTCAATCCCCAGCACAAGTACGACGGGCTCGTCTCCATCGAGATGATCGACCACCTGTGCAGCCCCGCGCAGGCGCGGCAGGGGCTCGCCGTCGAGCTCTACCGGACCTACTTCAGCAAGCTCGCGGAGTGGGTCGAGCCCGGGGCGGCGTTCGGCTTCCAGGCGATCCTGCGCAACCGGGTGCCGCGCACCCGCAAGGATCTCGAGGACCTCGCGTTCACGGCCGACGTCATCTTCCCCGGCGGGCTCAACCCCCGGATCGAGGAGCTGGTCGTCGCGATCAGCCCGAAGTGGGAGCTCGAGCGCCTGATCATGCGTCGCACGAGCTACCGCAAGACGACTGCGGAGTGGTACCGCCGGCTGCAGCAGCACGAGGCCACCATCCGCGAGAAGTGGGGCGACCAGGTCTACGACGACTACGACCGGTACCTGTCCACCTGCGTCCGCGCGTTCGACGCGCACTGGTCGGGCGACGTGCAGATGAAGCTCCGCCGGATCTGACCGGCGGCTCGCTTCCGCGTTGCGGGCAGCGAGGCTCGGTTATCCCTCGAAGCACCCCTTCGAGGTCCTCATGCTGCCCTGGCTCGCTCCCTTCGCTCCGCTGCTGGCGGTCTCCGTTGCCGGCGCCTCCCGCTCGGTCCCCGTGCCCCTGGTGGACCAGGCGCCGCCGGCCGTCGGCGCCCCCGCCGCGCTCGCCTACGAGACCCCCGAGGGGATGTGCCTGCTCGTGGCGCGCACCACGGTGACCGGCCTCGATGACGGCGCGGCCCGGGTCGAGGTCGGGGCCCACGATGCGGCGATCGCGAGCTGGGCCCGCCGGGAGCGCAAGCTGCACCTCGTGGGATCCGGTGCAGCGCTCGCGCCGTGCACCGGCCTGCCGCCGGTCCACCCGATCGAGGTTCCCCCCGAGGGGCGCGCCATCGGGCTCCTGCACCCCGCCGCGGCCATCGACCACGACCGGGTTCGCGAGGTCACCCCCATCGGCGGCCCCGACTGGCTCGTCGTGTACCCCACCCCGAGCTGCCGCCAGCCCTGCTGGGGCGAGGTCGCGGTCAGCCACGACGACCTGCCTCCCACGCTGTTCGCCGTGAGGCTGGGGGCCGACGCCGGCGAGGCTGCGCTCTCGCCCGACGCCACCGTGGTCCGGCTCCCGGCGGGCGGCGCCACCCGCCTCGAGCTCGGGCCGCAGGCCACCTGGCTGCTCCCCGCGAGCGGCGTCGAGCTCGTGCCGCTCGATGACGCGGTGCTCCTGCTCGCCAAGGGCCGAGCCCAGGCCCATGGGTTCTTGCGCGTGGGGCAGGCACCGCCCACCCCCCTCCGGGTGCAGGCCACGGGCACCTGGGGCCCGCCTCAGGGCGAGCCCGAGGTCACGGTCCCCGCCGGTCGCACGCGGTCGTTCCGCCTCGATCAGGTGCCTGACCACCTGTGGGTCGCCGACGACGACGTCGCCGCTGCCGAGGTGCGCGGCCGGAGGCTGCGTGTCGAGGGGCGGCATCCAGGGCACACCCACGTCGCCCTCGACCTCGGCGGGGGGCAGATCACCCTGCTGCGGGTGGCCGTGGGTCGCTGACGGCTGACCCGTACCTGAGGCGAGCCGCGTGCATCCGGGACGCCCGCACACGGCGTGTGGTCTGCGCTCTCGCGCGCGTGCGCGGTACCGTTATTGGCCGCCCGATCGGCCGGGGGGCCCGTGCGACGTTACGACGCGCGACCGAGGGGGGCCGGCGTGAGCGGTGTGACCGTAGGGTCCTGGGCGCTCGACGAGCGGGCAGGGGAGCTTCGCCGCGGGACCGAGCGCATGTCGCTCACCCGCCTCGAGCGGGATCTGCTGGCGTACCTCGTCTCGCGGCAGGGCTCGACCGTCTCCCGCTCCGAGCTGCTGCGGCACGCCTGGACGAGGGCCTCCCGGGCCGAGGACCGCGCGGAGCTCCTCCTCGCGCTCACGCTGCACGACCAGGCGATCGGGCCTGTCGACCGCATGAAGGCCGCGCTCCTGGCGCTGCCGCTCGACGAGCTGAGCCCCGCGGTGGCGCAGCGGGTGCAGCTGCAGCGAGCCGCCCTGGCGTTCACCTCGGCTACGCTCACCGAGAGCCTCGCCTTCGCTCGCGACGCGCTGGCCCGGGCCCGCGCAGTCGGGGATCCCACGTCGATCGTGAGGGCCTGGCGGGAGGTCGCCCAGCTCGAGCGCCGCACGGAGGGCTCGGCGGTGGGGCTCGCCGCCTGGTCTGCGCTGCAGGCCTACGTCAGCCAGCCAGAGGTCGCCGCCCGGGTGCCTCCCCGTGAGATCGCGCTCGTGCTGCACGGGATCGCCGACGCCGAGCTGCACGCGGGTCGGCCCGCGGAGGCCTGTGAGCTGCTGCAGCGGGGGCTCGCCCTGCTCGCGCCGGGCGACCTCGAGCCGCGGGCGACGCTCGTGAAGAGCTTGGGCGAGGTCTTGAGCCAGCTCGGGCGGTCGCGCGAGGCGCTCGCGCTGCTCGCCGAGGAGGTGCGCAGCGCCGAGCCCTATGTCGGCTCCCGCGTGTCGGTGCTGCTCAAGGTGGAGCTCTGCGCCTGCATGATCGACCACGGCCAGACGCACGAGGCCAGGGAGCGGCTCCCCGCCGTGATCGAGGAGGCCCGGGCGGGCGGCTACTGGGCCATCGAGACCATCGCCAAGCTGAACCTCGCGGCCACGACCGAGGATCTGTTCCGGGCGGAGCAACTGTGCATCGAGGCCTCGGAGCGCGCGCGGCGCATGGGCCGCCGCGAGCTCGTCTCTCACGCCGAGGGCAACGTGGCGATGATCCGCCACAGCCGGGGTGAGTTCGAGCGCGCCCGCCAGGCCTACCGGCGGGCCATCGACGTGCTGCGCGACGAGCACCTGCGGCGCCCCCACCTGCGCATGCTGGACGCCCTCGCCCAGGCCGCCGCGGGCGACCGCGAGGGAGCCCACGCCACGCTCTGTGGCCTGGCGCCGAGTGCCAAGCCATACCAGGACGCGCTCGAGATCGCCCGGCGGGCCCTGGCGGGGGAGTGGGACCGCTGGCGGGCCCTCCGAGCGGGCGACGAGCCCCGGCCGTCTGCTGTCCTCATGGCCTTCAAGCTCACGGCGATGCTCCCCGGAGCCCCGACCGTCGAAGACTGAGCGATCCGCGCGCGGGTCCCGCCAGATGATGCTGGAGGTCCTGCCGGTGCCCGAGACGGCGCGCTGAGCGAGGCCGGCTCACCCCCTGCCGTGCAGGGTCAGGGGGCCGGGGTCAGGAGCCGTTTCCCGAGATCGTGGTGTCGCCGACCAGCGTGTCGATCTCCCCCGCCAGGGTGGTCGCCGCCGCGTCGCCGAGCAGCGGGTTGTCGACGACCACGAGGTCTCCGCCCACCCGGGTGAGCTCGTGCAGCGCCGTCACGTCGGTGAGCGCGCCGTGGTCCGCGATCACGAGCGACCCGTTCACGATGCGCAGGTCGGCCAGCGCGGCGAGACTCGCCAGGCCGTCGTTGTCGGCCAGCTCCAGGGTGCCGCCGACGGACGCGACGCCCTCGAGGCCCGTCAGCGACGTGAGCCCGGCGTTGCCGCGCAGCACGAAGCCCCCGGTGATCCCCCCGAGCCCGTCCAGGCCGGCGAGATCTTCGAGCGCGGGGCACGCCTCGAGGTGCAGGGCACCCACCAGGGCGCCGAGGTTCCGGAGGTCTCCCAGATCGGCGAGCAGCGGGTTGTCGCGGATCTCCAGGCCGCCCGCGACGATCAGCTTGAACAATCCTCGCAGGCTGGTCAGGGCGGGGTTGTCGCGCACCGCCACCGTGCCCGACACCGTGGTCAGGTTGTCGAGCCCGGTCAGCGTCTCGAGCGCCGGCTGCTCCCGGACGATCAGCTCGCCGTCGAGCGTGGTGACGCCCTCGAGCCCCTGGAGGTCGACGACGAGCCCGAGGTCGCGCAGCTCGATCGTGTCGCCCACCGACGTGAGACCCTGCAGGCCGAGCAGGTTCTCGAGCACAGGGTGGTCGAGGACCCGCAGCGAGCCGTCGATCGTGACCAGCCGCTCGAGGCCCGTGAGGTCGTCCAGCACGGCGTTGTTCGTGAGCACCAGGTCGCCGCCCACCGTGGTGAGGTTCGCCACGCCCCGGATCGACGCGAGCACGGCATGTCCCAGGATCCGGACGCTCCCGCTGACCGTGCGCAGCTGCTCGAGGCCCTCGAGATCGACGAGCTCGTCGTTGCGCTCGACGACGAGGTCTCCTCCGACGTCGGTCAGGCAGGACAGCTCTGGCAGGCTGGTGAGCGCTGTGTCGACCAGCGCCACGGAGCCCGTGACCGACTTGGTGCAGAAGGTGCCGCAGAACTTGGCCAGATCGGCAGCCTCGAGGTCCCCCTTCCAGACCCCCGCGCTCTGCCACCGCGCCGGATCGGTGTCGTCGCAGTCGTCCGCGATCGGCACCCCGTCGAAGTCTCCGTCGTCGTCGAGGGTGCTCGGATCGCAGTCGTTGTCGACCTTGTCGAACGGCTCCTCGTCAGCGTCGGGGTTGATCGACGCCACCCGGTCGTTGCAGTCCTCCTCGTGGTCGAAGCCGTCCTCGTCGAGATCGTCGTCGCGCGTGGACGCGCGGCAGTCGTTGTCGACGCCGTCGTAGGGGATCTCCTCGACCCCCGGGTTTCGCTTCGGGTCGGCGTCGTCGCAGTCCGCGGCCTCGGGGAACCCGTCCTGATCGAGGTCGTCGTCGAGGGTGGACGGATCACAGTCGTTGTCGAGGCCGTCGTAGGGAATCTCCTCGGCGCCGGGCGCGACCGCCGCGTTCCCGTCGTCGCAGTCCTCGGCGGCGGGCACCCCGTCGTTGTCGGCGTCGAGCTGGCCGGGCGGGGGCGACGGGTCCGCGCCCGTGCAGGCGGCGACAAAGAGCAGAGCGGCGACAAAGAGCAGAGCGGCGATGGAGCGAGGCAGCACGCGTTCCCCGGGGGCAGCGGATCGCGCCGAGTATGCCTTGATGGGCGAGCCGATGCCAGCGTCGCCTCGACGGCGAGCCCTCCGCGAGCCCGGGAATCGGCGGAGATCGGGCCCGGCCGTCGGTGCCGGGATACACGCCCTGGTTCGCCCGTACCTCGTCGTGCGGGCCGGTCCGGAGCTGAAGTGAAGCAGAGCGAGTCCCCCGCACATTCCCCCGCCGAGGGCGAGACCCCCGAAGGTCCGTTCGCCGCCCTCGGGATCGATCCCGCCATCGTCACCGCCATCGAGCGCCTCGGGTTCGAGGCGCCCACCCCCATCCAGGCGGCGTCCGCCCCCGTCCTGCTCGCCGGCCGAGACATGATCGGCCGGGCGCGCACCGGCTCGGGCAAGACCGCCGCGTTCGGCCTGCCGCTGCTCCACTGCCTGCGCGAAGGTGGGCAGCCCGTGCGGGGGCTCGTCCTCGCCCCCACCCGGGAGCTCGCGCTGCAGGTCACCGAGGCGCTCCGCTCGTTCGCGAAGGACCTCCCCGTGCGCATCGCCACCGTCTACGGCGGCGCGCCCTATCCCCCGCAGATCCGGGCGCTGCAGACCGCCACCATCGTGGTGGGCACCCCCGGCCGGCTCCTCGATCACCTCGGGCGGGGCACGCTGTCGTTGGCCGGCGTGTCGTTCGTCGTGATCGACGAGGCCGACGAGATGCTCCGCCTGGGCTTCATCGACGACGTGGAGGCGCTGCTCGGCGCCACGCCCGAGGGCCGCCAGGTGGCGCTCTTCTCGGCCACCATGCCCACCGAGATCCGCACGATCGCGGAGGCCCACCTGCGAGAGCCCGAGGTCGTGCAGGTCGAGGACCGGGCGATGACCGTCGACCACATCGATCAGCAGGCCATGGTGGTGCCCCGGCGCCACAAGGTCGAGGCGCTGGTCCGCGTGCTCGCGGGCACCGCGCACGATGCGGTGCTGGTCTTCGCGCGCACCAAGGCGGGGTGCGCCGAGGTGGCCGACGAGCTCACGCGGCGCGGGCTGTCGGTCGACGCGCTGCACGGCGATCTGTCGCAGCCCGCCCGCGAGCGCGTCGTCGCGCGACTCCGGGCCCGCCGGCTCGACATCGTGGTAGCCACCGACGTGGCCGCCCGCGGCCTCGACGTCGACCACGTGAGCCACGTGGTGAACTTCGATCTGCCGGTCGACACCGAGACCTACGTGCACCGCATCGGCCGGACCGGCCGCGTGGGTCGCCAGGGCACCGCGATCTCGTTCGTCACGCCCAACGAGCGGCGCAAGGTCGGGCGGCTGGCCCGCGAGCTCCGGGCCACCATCATGCGCACCGAGGTCCCGTCCGACGCTGCGATCGCCAAGCGGCGCCAGGCCGCGCTCGGAGAGCAGCTTCTCGGCGCCCTGCCCGCCGAGCCCGCCGAGGCGTCCGCGGTCGAGGACTGGCTCGAGCGACTCGCGCAGGAGCAGGGGCTGTCTACCAAGCAGCTCGCGCTGGCGGCGGTCCGCCTCCTCGCCGAGGCGTCGGGCACGCCCCTCGCGGCCGTCGCCGAGG
>CAYMSU010000068.1:9916-17318 GCA_964393165.1 uncultured Enterobacteriaceae bacterium | reverse complement strand
TCGGATTCCCGCACCCCGAGATAAAAGCCGTCCGCACAAAAGACTGGAAGCTGATAACCTACAAAGACAAAAGAAGGCCTTACAGCGACAGGTTCAAGGACGAATTATACAATATCGCAAAAGACCCCAGCGAAACAAACGACCTTATCGACGACCCGAGATACGACGCCAAGGAAAAAGAACTGAGACAGCTTATGCAGAAGCTGATGCAAGAGGCGAATTGTTAAAGCCAATTTTTTTAATAATTCCATTCGCTCTGGCTGGTGTTGTGTCAATGACCCCGGTGGAGCCGACGGCGGAGGGGGGAGGGAGGGCGCGGGCTGCGCGGCCGTGGGCGGAGCAGGGGCCTCCGAGCCGTCGACGGGACCCGTGGCCAGCAGCCACGCTGCCGCCGCCGCGGCCGCGAGCCCGACGCCGATCAGGAGAGGCCGCCCTACGGTCGGCTCGGCGCCGCGGGACGTGCCCGAGGCGGGAGCGGTGAGCGCGGCCTGGAGCTCGTCGAGGGCGTCGTCCGACAGGAGCACGGAGGGCTCGCCAGTCCCGTCGAGCACCACGGGGTGGACCTGCAGATCGCGGGCGAGCGCGCGCCGGCAGGCGTCGCACCCCGGCACCGTCTCCGCGTAGCGCTCGAGCACGTCGTCCGGTGCGTCCGGGTCCATCGCCCGTTGCACCAGCGCCTCGTGCTCTTCGCAGGAAGGGACCCGCTCCATCACGTCCTCCTCTTGGCGAACGCCTGCCGGAGCAGGTCGAGGGCTCGCTCGTGGCGGGCGAAGGCACCGTTCTTGGACATGTCGAGCTCGCTCGCGATCTCGGCGAAGGACAGCCCGCGCTCGTAGCGGAGCACGATGACCTCTCGGTAGTCGGGGGGGAGGGCCTCGACGGCCCCGCGGAGGCGGAAGCGCTCCACCTGCTCGGGCTCTGGCTGGACGGTCAGCGCCGTCTCGGGGTCGACCCAGCCGCCCTCGAACTTGCGACGGCGCAGCACGTCGGTCGCGAGGTTGTGGGCCGTGCGCATCAGGAAGGCCGGGAACGACCGGAGCGGGCGCTCGCGCGCCGCCTTCAGGGCTCGGATCATCGCCTCCTGTGCCAAGGCCTCGGCCTCCTCGAGGTTGCGCAGCCGCCGGGCGAGCAGATCGAGCACCACCGGGCGGTACCGCCGGTAGAGCTCGGCATCCGTGGGAGGATGGCCCGTCGGCTCCGTCATGCCCTCCTGACGAACGGGGTGGCCGGTCGTCCCCTCATGCAGTGTCGCGGAGCGAAGGCCTGTGAATCGCAAGCGGAGTCGGCTTGCCGACGGAGCGCGCAGCGAGCCGCAGCGGACTGCGGGCTTCGCCCTGCAGGCTGCGAGGCGAGCGAAGCCCTGTGAATTCTGGGACGGATTCGGGCCTGGTTCGTCGAACAGGGGCCGGGGCACTCCAACGCGAGTGCGCGGCCGGTACCGTCGAGACGAAAAGGACCGTGAGTCCCAGGCAGTGGTCAGGCCTCCGCACCGGTCGGGGCCAGTTGTCAAGGCGAATCGACTAGGCCCCCCTCATCGCAACTGTTAATCTCCATCGGCATTGCAAGAGCTCATGCCGCGCCCAACGAGGAAGACGTACCTATGACGCGAAATACACTGATCCTGCTCGGGTCGCTCGCTTCGCTCGCGCTGACCGCGGGCTGCAGCGGCAGCGAAGACGACGAGAACAAGGAAGACTCGGGCGAGCAGCTCACCGAGTGCGAGAAGGATCCGGATGCCTGCCAAACCGGCCCTACCGCCCCAATCGTCTTCGAGGCAGACGTCGGCAGCTACTCGCTCAACATCTTCCAGCTCGCCATCGATCTGAACGGGAACGTGGTCCCGTTCGACATCACCGACGGCAGCGAGACGCAGACGGCGGATCCGACCTTCTTCGCGATCTGGGGCGACTCCCTCGGCCAGACGCTCTGCGTGTCGGCGTACGAGATCGAGTCCACGCTCGTCAAGGGCGGGCCCTTCGACTTCGTCGCCCGGACCGACGGCTCGGACCCCGAGGAGGAGGTCGCCACCTGGAACGCGTGGGAATGGTCGTTCACGCGCCTCGAGGACGACTGCGCGGATGTGCTCACCAAGGAGAGCCAGCAGCTCGTGGCCGACTTCATCCCCGAGTCCCTGTTCTTCGGTGCGGCCCCCTTGGCCGGCCCGCTCGGGTCGTTCGGGGAGAGCAACGGGCTGAGCACCGACTCCGGCGGCCTGATCGGCATCTGGTCGGATGACGACACCGACGCCGAGGGCCCCGCCGACGGCGGTCTGTTCATCGACCAGCGCCTGTTCTCGGCCTTCGAGTGGGATGGCAAGTCCGCAGTCTCCGCGGAGGAGGAGCTCTCCCCGAAGGTGGGCCTGTCGAAGCTCAAGAAGGGCGACAACGTCCTCACCGGCGCCCTGCTGTTCGACGAGGGTGGCTGGAACTTCACCTTCCAGTAGGCCCATCGTCGGCCCGCAAGGGCGGCGCCTCTGCGAGCTGGTCCGGCCCCACCCGCACGACGAAGGTGGAGCCGCGCTCGCTCCCCGAGTGGACCTCGAGCTCGCCAGCATGCGCCTCGACGATCCGACGGCAGATCGGCAACCCGAGGCCCGTGCCGTCCTGCTTGGTCGTGAAGAAGGGCACGAAGAGCTTCTCGCGCACCTCCGCGTCGATCCCGCGCCCCGTGTCCGAGACCGCCACCTCGACGGTGCGGCCGCCCCGCCGGCCCGCCCCCAGCCGGCTCGTGACCTCGAGCGTGCCGCCCTCGGGCATCGCCTGCAGGGCGTTCTGCATCAGGTTGAGGAACACCTGCGACATCCGCGCGCGGTCGATGAAGACCTCGGGCAGGTCGTCGGCGAGCGACTCCACCAGCGTGATCCCGTCCGGGAGCCCCTGCGCGCGCAGGAGCATCAGGGTCTGGTTGACCACCGCGTTGAGGTCCGTGGCCTCGAGCGACAGCTCGAACGGCCGAGCGTAGTCGAGGAACTGACTGACCACGATGTTGAGCCGGTTCGTCTCGTCGATGACGACCTGCAGCATCTCCTGGGCCTCGCCCTCGAGCTGGACCGACTGCAGGTACTGGGCTGCGCCCTTCACCCCCGCGAGCGGATTGCGGATCTCGTGGGCGAGCCCCGCCGACATCGCCCCGAGGGCAGCGAGCCGCTTCTGCTCCTCGATCGCCTGGAAGCCGCGGATGTTCGCGAGCACGGCGCCGGCCGCGGCCACCACCCGCTGGAGCTGCAGGATCTCCTCGGCCGAGTACCCCTCGGACCACTCCTCGTCGCGCAGGTTCACCCAGCCCATCACCGTGCGCCCGCTGGTCAGCGGTAGCGTGAGATCGGCGTTCATCGCGTCGAGCAAGCCGAGCACGTCCGCCTGCTCGGGATCGTGGGCCGCGCGCCGGCGCACCCCGGTGCGCAGGTACCAGGGGGCGCCCCGGGAGAATCGATTGGTGAACGGGTGCCCGGCCACCACCCTCATCGGGGGGTGGTCGCCGTGCCCGCGGGAGCCCGCGACCCGGAACGCATCGAGCCGATCGTCCCAGATGTAGACCGAGCACACCGGCACGCGGCCGGAGCTGTGCAACGCGGTCACGAGCTCCTCGGTGAGCAGATCGAGGTCGATGATCGTGGTCAGTCGCTTGCGCAGTTGCTCGAGGGCCGACTTCAGCTGGGCCGAGCGCTGGTCGAACAGCCGGTTCATGAACCCGGCGGCCCGGGTGCGCAGCGGGTCGTACGCCGCGAGGAACAGCAGGGAGGCCACGAAGGCCTGGAACGCCGAGTGGAACGGGTACCGCGTGAACGTGTCCATCCACCGGAAGGTGAACAGATCCACCGCGACGAGCGCGAGTGCTGAGACGAGCACCGTGGTGGCGCGGCTGAGCAGCTCGGTGAGGTCGAGCAGGCGGGACAGCACCACCGAGTAGTACAGAAAGAAGATCCCGAGGCCCGTGAACACCGTCGAGAACGGCGGCAGCGGCCCCTGCAGCGCCACGATCCGATCCGAGAGCGAGCCGGGCTCCGCGTGCAGCGGGTCGCCGAACTGCCGCGCCAGGCCCTCGAGCGCGGTGAACACGACCGCGGTGGTCAGCACCACGAAGAGGTACTGCATGCGGTTGCGGTCGATCCGCAGCTGGGTGGTCTCGTGGGCGGTCCACAGGCGGTGCAGCGCCACCGAGAACGCATACATCGCCACGCCCCCCGCGATGAGCGCGGGCCACCGCATCTGCTCGGTGCCGTCGTAGAGCACGAGGTGCGCGAGCGCCGCGGGGGGCACCACGATGCCGCTCACGGCGTAGACGGTGCGCTTGCTCGCGCGGCGCCGGGGCTGCTCCTGCGGAAACGCGCGATCGATGGTGAGCAGCGCGGCGGGCGCAGACAGGCAGCCGGCGAACAGGTACAGCGTGCGGAACGCCTCGAGGCCGTAGAGCAGGGACAGGGCGAACGCGACGTAGGACGTGGCGACGAACAGGCAGAAGATCAAGAACGAGCGCCGGGCGGGATCCTCGCGATCGGCGAGGAACGCCTCGGTCGCGAGCGACACCGCGCTGATCGCCACGAGCACGTACAGCAGGGC
Organism: uncultured Enterobacteriaceae bacterium; assembly: GCA_964393165.1. GTDB lineage: Bacteria > Myxococcota_A > UBA796 > UBA796 > DRPG01. Next base: position 12,759 of record CAYMSU010000068.1, on the reverse strand, counting down.
GGTCAAGCGAACCTCTCCACGGCTACCACCCTGGTAGCACCCCGCTTCCCGCGCAGTCGATTCAGCAGGCCCTTGGCGACGGCGTAGACCCTGAAGAAGACGTGGACCAACGCCCACTGTGCGGCGCTGGGGGCTGCCGTGCCGCACACCAGCTTGTCGTCGGTGCATCCGGCGTCGACGAAGCGCACCACGCCATAGGCCTGTGCGCGAAGCGTGGCCCCGCGCGGCTGGCGGGGACCGAGGAGCACCGCGTCGAGCGGGTCGCCGTCACCCGAGGGCAGATCCGGCACGCAGCCGTAGTTGAACGGGCAGGGCAGGGGGGAGACGAAGTCGATGGTGCCGCGCGGGGTGCGCTTGACGAACCCTGCCCGCGGGACCTCCACCACGATGTCCACGGACGTCGGCCCCGGGGCCATGGCGCCTCCTGTGGGCCGCGCGGGTCGCGCAGCCGGGTGTTAGGGTCGAGAGTCCTCTGCAAGCGGAGAAGGGAAGCAGTGCGGGACTTCCTCATCCCCGGCTCCTGTACCGCGCTCGCGCTGGCCGGGGCCGCGCTCGGCGGGTGCGTGCCCGAGGAGCCCGCGCCGGGCTCCGGCTCGGAAGCGAGCGAGGTGCCGGTCGCGATCGTCAGCCGGGCCACGGCGCCCTGCGCGGATCCCGGCGAGCGTCAGGCGCGCGGCCCCTTCGAGGAGCGGCAGCGCGAGGTGCCGCCGCTGTCCGACATCTGGACCTGGGGGGGCGGCGTCACCGTCGCCGATCTCGACGAGGACGGCTGGCTCGACACGCTGAGCACGGTCGAGCCGGGGGTCGCGCTCTACCCGGGGTCTGCCGACGGCGCCTTCGACTCGGTCGGCGAAGACGTCTTCGCGGGCGTCGACCTGTCCTACGCGTCGGGCACCAGCGTGGCCGACTACGATGGCGACGGCGACCTCGACGTGTACGTCACCCGGGTGCGGGGGCTGCCCATCCTCGAGTCGGCGCAGACCGACGACCAGGGCCGCAATGTCCTGCTGCGGAACGAGGGCGACGGGCGCACGTTCACCGACGTGACCGACGAGGCCGGGGTCCACGCGTGTGGCGTGCACCACCGCACCAAGCAGGAGGTCTGCTTCCGCTCGATGTCGTCGTCGTGGGGCGACTACGACGGCGACGGGGACCTGGACCTGTTCGTCGGCAACTACGGCTACGTCGACGAGACGCCGAACACCGAGCAGGAGGACATGGCCAAGGCCGAGCCGAGCTTCCTGTTCGCGAACCGCGGCGACGGCACGTTCGAGGACGTCTCCGAGGTGCTGCCGGTGCCGCTGCACGACGGCTACACCTACGCCGGCGGGTTCGTCGACGTCGACGGGGACCTCGACCTCGACCTGTACACGGTCAACGACTTCGGGCGGGTGGCCCGCAACCGGGTGCTCTGGAACGAGGGCGGCGCGTTCGTGGCCCGGGAGCGCGACCGGTCGGGGCTCGAGCTCGAGCTCACGGGCATGGGCATGGGCGTCGCGGACTTCAACCGCGATGGGTTCACCGACTTCGTGATCCCGCAGTGGGCGGCCAACGTGCTGCTGCTCTCGACGGGCGACGGGCGGTGGACGGATGCGTCGAACGCCACCGGCCTGCGGGCGCAGACCGGCCGCAACCAGGTCGTGGGCTGGGGCGGGGAGACGGGAGACGTCGACAACGACGGCGATCTCGACGTGCTCGTGCAGTTCGGGTACCTGCCGAACGGCAACGCCGCGGTCTGGGGCAACCCGCGGCGCCAGCCCGATGCGCTGTACCTCAACGACACGGCGCGCACCGACCGCGGGGACCTGCGGGTGGCCTTCCGCGACGTGGCCGACAACTGGGGGGTCGCGCACCAGGCGTCCACCCGAGCGGCGGTGTTCGCCGATCTCGACCGCGATGGCTGGCTCGACGTGGCCAAGCGCAACCTCACGGGGCCGTCCATGGTGCTGCTGTCGCGGTGCGGCGAGGAGAAGTCGCTCACCGTGCACCTGCGCCAGCCAGGCTCGATGAACACCCACGCGATCGGGGCGCGGGTCACGGTCACGTCGGCTGGCCGCGTCCAGACGCGCATGCTCCTCGCGGGAGGCACCGGCTACGTGTCGTCTGGTCCGCCGGAGCTGCACTTTGGGCTGGGGCTCGCACCCCTGGCCGACCGGGTCGAGGTTACCTGGCCAGACGGGGGGCGAAGTTCCGTCGCCTACGTGCCTGCGATGCAGGAGATCACGCTCATCCGGAAGTGATGACCTCGAACCCACGGACCTCTACCGGCTTCGTGCCCCGCCGTGCCCGCCGTCGCGACGGCGGCCGAGCCGGGGCGCTGATCGGCTACGCGGGGGCGCTGGCGGTGGTCGGGGTGGCGGTGATCACCGTGGTCGGCCGCCAGGTGTCGGCGCCCACCGCCTCGATCGCCGCGGCGGTGGCCTTCCTGCCCTACCTCTACGCGGTCCTCGCTGCGGCGCTGTTCCTGCTGTGGGCGCTGTTTCCCGACCGCCGGAGCCTCCCTTCGGCGCTCGTCACCACCGTGGCGCTGGCCGCCGCGATCTGGGGGCCCACCTGGTCGGCGCGGGGCGTCGAGGGCCTCGAGGGGCAGCCCGTGCGGGTCATGTCCTGGAACCTCCGGCGCATGTGGGGCGGCCCCGCGGATGGCGGCGACGCCCGGAGCTGCACGATCGCGGCAATCCAGGACTACGATCCGGACGTGATCGCCCTGCAGGAGGTCTCCGCGGTCGACGTGGAGGGCCTGGAGGCCGAGCTCGGCATGCGCTGTGCGCACCATGCCTACCTGTCGTCGTCGGGCTCGAAGCGGGGCGGGCTCGCTGCGGGCGCGCGCGGGGGCTGGTCGC
>CAYMSU010000068.1:0-9906 GCA_964393165.1 uncultured Enterobacteriaceae bacterium | reverse complement strand
AGTCGGGCAAGGGCATCCGCTTCGTCGACCACGAAGACTGGTACTACGTGGTCGCCGAGGTCGAGCGCCGCGGGAGCGTGTTCAACCTGCTCGCCGTGCACCTGTCGCCCTACGAGTACGTGGCCAAGAAGATCCGCACGGGGGTCCGCAACCTCGCGCAGGGCGACGCCGACGAGCTGCAGGCGCTCCAGCGCGACGGCACCCAGATCGTGAAGGGCCAGGCGAACCAAGCGCAGGCGCTGATCCACCGCATGGAGCGCTTCGAGGATCCCACCGTGGTGGCGGGCGACTTCAACAGCACGCGCGACGCCGCGCTGCACGCGTCGCTGCGCCGTCACCTCACCGACGTGTGGGAGCGGGGAGGGCAGGGGCTCGGGGGCACCGTCGAGCTCTTCGGGTGGCTGCCGCTGCGGATCGACTTCGTGTACGCGACCAAGGATCTCCCGGTCGCCCGGGCGTCGCTGCCGGATCCGGGGTGCAGCGACCACCGGCCCGTGGTGGCGGACCTCGTGCTGGCGAAGCCGTAGCCGGCACCTCACCGTTCGGGCAGGGCCGGCCTGCCCGAGGGCGTTGTTACGTCGCTCGGTGCCTGGCCCACGCCGGGTGGCGCTCGACCTGTCACGGAATATCGATCGTCCGCACCCTTGGTAGACGCCACGAGGGGGCGTGCCCAGGTTGAGCGAGGATGCCCGATGTCGGACCGGACCCGCCGCAAGAACGAAGAGAAGGAGGAGACTCTCACCCGGGACCGGGTGGAGAAGCCCAAGAACTACAAGGTCATCCTCCTGAACGACGACTACACCACCATGGAGTTCGTCGTGCAGGTGCTCGTGACCATCTTCAAGCACACCAAGGCCCAGGCCACCCGGATCATGCTCCACATCCACAACCAAGGTCGGGGCGTGGCCGGCATCTACCCCAAAGAGGTCGCGGAGACCCGCGTGGCCCAGGTCGAGCAAGTCGCTCGAGATGCGGGTCACCCCCTCGAGTGCACCATGGAGCCGGAATAGATGTTCACGGACGACCTCCGCTTGGCGATGACCATGGCGAACGACGACGCCAAGAACCGTCGCCATGAATTCCTCACCCTCGAGCATCTGCTGTATGGGCTGCTCCACGAGCCCCGGGCGTCAGAAGTGCTCGAGGCCTGCGGCGCAGACCTCAAGCGACTGGAGAGGGATCTCCTCGAGTACCTCGATGACATCGAGGGAATCGAAATCGACGACGACTACGACCCAGTGCAGACGCTCGGCTTCCGGCGGGTGATCAGCCGCGCGCTCATGCACGTGCAGAGCTCGAAGGGCGGCGAGGTCGACGGGGGCCACGTGCTCGTCGCGCTGTACGCCGAGCCGGAGACCCAGGCCGTGTACCTGCTCAAGAAGCAGGGCGTCGAGAGGCTCGACGTGGTGCGGTTCATCTCCCATGGCGTGCGCAAGTCGGGCGGTCGCGCCGCGGGGGCGCCCGCCGGGGCCTCGGAGGGCGACGAGTCAAAGCGCTCGCCCGCCGAGGCGCTCTCCGAGTTCTGCGTGGACCTCTGGGAGCGCGCCGAGAGTGGCCGCATCGATCCGCTGATCGGGCGCGAGAAGGAGCTCGAGCGGGCGGTCCACGTGCTCGCCCGGCGTCGCAAGAACAACCCGCTGTTCATCGGGGACTCGGGGGTCGGCAAGACGGCCATCGTGGAAGGCCTCGCCAAGGCCATCTACGAGGGCAACGTGCCCGACATGCTTCGCGGCGTGCGGATCTACGCCCTCGACATGGGCGCGCTCATGGCGGGCACCCGCTACCGCGGAGACTTCGAGGATCGCCTCAAGGGCGTGGTCCAGGCGCTGGAAGACAACGACCAGGCCATCCTGTTCATCGACGAGATCCACGTCATCGTCGGCGCCGGCGCCACCACCGGTGGCTCGATGGATGCCTCCAACCTCCTCAAGCCCGCGCTCGCCTCCGGGGCGCTCCGCTGCATCGGGAGCACCACCCACGAGGACTACCGCCAGTCCTTCGGCAAGGACAAGGCGCTCGCACGGCGCTTCCAGACCATCGAGGTCGTCGAGCCGAGCCTCGACGACGCGGTCGAGATCCTGAGGGGGCTCAAGGGCCGCTACGAGGAGCACCACGAGCTCACGTACGACGACGAGAGCGTCGAGCAGTCGGTCAAGCTCGCGGCCCGGTACATCACCGACCGTCGCCTTCCCGACAAGGCGATCGACGTGCTCGACGAGGTGGGCGCAGCGGTCCACCTCGCGGGGCGTCCGGAGGTCGTGCTCGACGACGTGGAGGCGACCATCGCCCGCATGGCGCGGGTCCCCCCCAAGCAGGTCACCACCGAGGATCGCGACAAGCTCAAGAACCTCGAGCCCGACCTGCGACGGGTGATCTTCGGCCAGGACAAGGCGATCGAGGCCGTCGTCTCGGCGATCAAGCTGTCCCGGGCGGGCATCGGCAGTCCGCGCAAGCCGGTCGGCAGCTTCCTGTTCGCGGGCCCCACCGGCGTCGGCAAGACCGAGCTCGCGCGCCAGCTCGCGCTCAACCTCGGGGTCGAGTTCCACAAGTTCGACATGTCCGAGTACATGGAGAAGCACTCGGTGAGCCGCCTCATCGGGGCGCCCCCGGGCTATGTCGGCTTCGAGCAGGGGGGGCTGCTGACCGATGCGGTGCACAAGACGCCCCACTCCGTGGTCGTGCTCGACGAGATCGAGAAGGCGCACCCGGACGTGTTCAACATCCTGCTGCAGGTCATGGACTCGGCCGAGCTGACCGACAACAACGGCCGCAAGACCGACTTCCGCAACACGATCATCATCCTCACGACCAACGCAGGGGCTCGCGAGCAGGCCAAGCAGGCGCTCGGCTTCAGCAAGCAGATGGGGACCAGCCGGGCGGAGACCGTGCTCAAGAACGTGTTCCCTCCCGAGTTCCGCAACCGCCTCGACGCGCTCGTGGTCTTCGACCACCTGCCCGAGGAGGTGGTGTTGCTCATCGTCGACAAGTTCCTGCTCGAGCTCGAGCAGCAGCTGACCGAGCGCAACGTCACGCTGTCCTCGACCGACGCCGCGCGCCAGTTCTTCCTCGCGGAGGGCTACAAGCCGGAGTTTGGCGCCCGGGAGATGGGCCGCGTGATCCAGGAGCACGTCAAGAAGCCTCTGGCAGACGAGATCCTGTTCGGCGAGCTCAGCGAGGGCGGCCACGCCGAGGTCGACTACGTCGATGGCAAGGTCGTGGTGCGCGCCGTGCGGTCGCCCAGTCCGGAGCCGGACAGCGACGACGCGGACGAGGACGAGGCCCACGAAGCGACGTCGGACAGCGACGAAGAGGCGTAGGCGGTCTCTCCATCGCCCTAGAGCTCGATGCCCTCGTGCTCGCACACGAGCGTGAGGAGCTGCTCCATCATCTCGCGGGCCACCCCCGTCTGGTCGCCAAGCGTGCGATGGAGGCGAGCGTCTTCGGGGGAGACGCTCTCGCACTGCCGGCTGTAGTCTTCGAAGCCGCGCAGCGCGATCACGAGCGACGCCAGGTGGTTCGGGCACTCGCAGTCGAGATCCGTGCTCGTGTTGAGGATCCCCTGGAGCTGCTCGGGACTGAAGCGCGGCGCATCAGCGCGCGCCGGACGAGGGCTGTCCCACCCCTGCCCCGGATTGCGCTCGAGCATGACGGCATCGGTCAGTCGCCGCCGCAGCTCGTCCCGCGGGACGTCGCGGCGCACGAGGTGCACGCCTCGCCGCTCGAGGCGGGTGCGCACCTGGCGCGCCACGAGGTGGCCGACCACGAACAAGGCCTGCGGGGAGTGGCGCTGCGTGAGCGCGTCGATGCCCGCCACCGGATCCTTGCCCAGGGCATCGAGGTGCACGACGAGGGCATCGACCCGGGAGGGGGACGCCCCCTCGGCGTCGTGGTCGAGGTCGACGATCACGAGCGGGGTCTCCCCGTCGGACTGCAGGGCCTCGGCGAGCCCCGCGCCCCCCACGCCGACGCGAACCTCCGTCGGGCCGGCAGCGTCGACGTGATCGGCGAGGAGCTCACGGCGCGACGAGAGCGCATCGGCCCCGAGCTGCGCGAGGTCCGACACCCGGTCGCCCCGGCGGACGAGCTCGGCTACCTCGCGGAGCTTCGCGACGTCCGCGTGGGTGTAGCGGCGCCGGCCGGTCTCGTCGCGCTGCGGCTCCAACAGCCCGTAGCGACGCTCCCAGGTCCGGATCGTGTTCGCGGGGATCCCCGTCGCCTTCGCGAGCGCCCCGATCGACAGCGTGGGATCCTCTGGCGCACCCCTGGTCACGCGTTCCTCCTGGATGAGCGGGTTCGCTTGGTCTGCGTACGACCTATCCATAGCCTGTTCATGCTGTCTACCTCCCCCATGAAAAGGCTTTGCTCACCCCAGGGAGTTGTTCATGTTCGGTCCGGGTGCTAGTGTGCGGTCATGGAAACGACTGGGAACGACTTCGGAGGACCTGTGAGCGCGAACACGCCGGTGCACGCCTCGGTGCCCGCTCAGCCGATGAACGAGCGCATGCTCCCGCCGGCGTCGGCCTCGGCCTCGGCCACGGGGTCGGCCGTGGCCTCGCTCCACGAGCGGGTCCACGCGCGGCCCAACGCGTCGCTGCGGGCCTTCCGCGCGCGCTTCGCGGTCGCTCCGTAGCTGGCCTCAGGTGGTTTCGCCCGATCCGGCGGGCGAGATCGCCCGGTCCGACCGTCGGAGCTTGCGGCCCAGGCCGCGGGCCAGGTTCCGGTACAGGATCACGGCGATGTCGGGCCGAAGCCGGGTGAGCTCCTGGAGGTCCGCGCGGGAGAGGATCGCCGCGGTCAGCGCCGACTCCGCGACCACCTCGGAACCGTGGGGCTCGTCGAGGACGACCGCAGCCTCCCCGAGCGTCTCGCCGGCCCCCACGTGACCGACCTCTCGGCCGTCGACGTGCACGCGGCACCGGCCGTCGAGGATCACCAGGATGGCCTCGGACGGGTCGGCGGGCCGCATGAGCGCCTGGCCCGCAGGGTACTCGCGCACGCCGCACACCCCCGCCACGCGCGCGGTCTGCTCGTCGGTGAGGCCCTCGAACAGGCGGACTCGCCCGATGGCCGAGGCGACCCGCGGGAGCACCCGCTGGGCAGCGAACTGGCGCACCACGAGGTCGGCCATCACCTGTGAGGTGGGGATGAGATCGAGCGCCCCGACGTCGAGATCGCACAGCAGCCGGACCATCTTGATCACGTCCAGGCGCTCCACGTCGTGGAACACCATGGCGGGAAGGTAGGCCGCGGGCAAGAACCCGAGCTCGAGCAGCGTGCGTTGCATCCGGGGGGCGTGCGCGCTGACGTCGACCTCGACGTACTCGACGCCCCAGTCGTGGCACCGACCCAGGAACGCCTCGAGGAGCTGGCGGCTGATCCCCGCCTCCCGCGTGATCAGCTCGAAGACATGCGCGGCGGCGTTGTCTTCGTCGTGGAGGTAGCCGATCGCCCCCGAGATCTCCCGCGAGCTGGGGTCGCGCGCCACGAGGTAGGTCGCGTGGCGGGCCGTGAGCTGGAAGTAGCCGTAGTGAAGGCGCATGGGCCCGAACAGCTCACGGTTGCGCACCCGACCACGCTCGATGCGCAACAGCGCCGGGAGCCCCCGCGCGTTCAGCTCTTCGATGGCCTGCTGCCGGGCCGTGGCCGCCGCGTAGGGCGCGGACTCCTCGTCGACGATGCCGTCGACGGGCAGACCGCAGCCCTCCAGCGCCACCGAGGCGAGCGCATGGGCCTCGGGAACGATCCGCGGGTTGTTGCGCCGCAGCGACAGCGCGGGCCCGAAGTGGCGCATCCACAGCGAGATGCTCTCGCGGTGGTCGAACTTGTACTTCATGGGCAGGAACCCGACGGCGGCGAACCCGTGGGTCAGGCTGATTCGCTGCGAGTAGGGATGCGTGCAGCGGTTCTGCGCGATGGCGGCGTGCACCCGGAACCGGATGGCGTCGACGCGGGCCCGCATGAGCCGCCCTCCGACCCCTCGGCCCCGCGCGCTGGGCTTCACCGCGAGGCGGCCGAACTCCGCGAGCAGGTCGGAGTGGGCGCCCAGGTCGAAGACGACCGAGGAGGTGCCCAGGATCTCGCCGGTGCCCTCGTCGACGGCGACGAGCATGGCGATCTCGTCGTTGAACACCGAGCGCTTGAGCCACCTGGGATCCGTGAACCCCTCGAAGGGGTAGTCACCCGCGTAGACCTCCAGGAAGATGTCCCGGACTTGCTCGATGTCGTCCTCGGTGGCTTCCCTCACCGTCACGTCGTCGGACACGGGACCTCCCCACGAGCCCGAACGCATGCAAGTCCCGAGCCATCAGGGGATACCTCCGTTCTCCGCCAGGTGTCGGCCGGCCACCCGGGCCACCTGATCGAGCCACTGGGCGCCGGTGGCCAGGGCCTCCTCGTGGATGTCGAAGCCTCCGGAGTGGGCCGGGAAGCTCTCCCGGCCGGGCACCTGCGCGCCGTAGCGGATGTAGGCCCCGGGCACGTGGCGCAGGTACCAGGCGAAGTCCTCGCCGCCCATGTTCGCCGTGTGCAGCGTGCCCACCCGCTCCTCTCCCACGACCGCGACGGCGGCCTCGCGGGCGAGTGCGGTTGCCGCCGGCCGGTTCAGCAGGGGCGGGGTGCCCTCGCGCACCTCCACGCCCGCCTGGGCGCCGTGCAGCTCGGCGATGGAGCGTGCCATGCGGCTGATCGACGTGACGAGGTGGTCGCGGACCGCCATGTCCTGGGCGCGGATCGTGCCCTCGAGCACCGCCCTGCCCGCGATCACGTTGGGCGCGGTGCCCGCGTCGAACCGCCCCACGGTGACCACGGACGGGTGAGCGGGATCGACCTCCCGACTCACGATGGTCTGCAGCGCGGTCACGAACAGGCTGCCGAGCACCACCGCGTCGATCGCCTCGTGGGGGCGCGCGCCGTGGCCCTGCTGGCCCTCGAAGCGCACCTGGAAGGTGTCGGTGCTCGCGTTGACCGGGCCGTCGGTGACCACCAGCACCCCGGGCGGGTAGTGACGGTCGACATGGCCGCCGAAGATCGCGCTCACCCCCTCGAGCACCCCTGCTTCGATCATCGCCTTCGCCCCCGCGCCCTTCTCCTCGGCGGGCTGCCACAGCAGCCGCACCGGCCCGGGAGGCGGGTCGGCGAGGAGCAGCTCGGCGGCGCCGATCAGCATGCTCGTGTGCCCGTCGTGGCCGCACGCGTGCATCACCCCGGGGACGGTGGAGGCGAAGGCCAGACCTGTCTCTTCGTGGACCGGGAGCGCGTCGGTGTCGGCCCGGAGCGCCACGCGGGGCCCGTCGGCGCGGCCCGGGAGGTCCGCGACGATGCCGGTGCCCGCGACCCCGGTCTCGTGGGGGAGCCCCAGGGCGTCGAGCTCCGCCGAGATCTGCCGCATGGTGCGGTGCTCCTGCCAGGACAGCTCGGGATGCTGGTGCAGGTCTCGCCGGAGGCGCACCATCCGGTCGAAGATGTGGCTACTGAGGTCTCTCGTCATGGGATGGGGACTCGAATGGGGATGAAGGTCGTCGTCGCGGTCGTCGTGGGTTTGACCATCGCGGCCATTGCCGCTCTGTTCTATCTGACCGTCCTCGACATACCACCGCAGCCCCTGGTTGTGGGCTTGGTGGGGGTTCTCGGCGGGGCCGTCGCGGCTCGTCAGTGGTGATCGACCAGGCTCTCCTGGAGGTTCGTTGTCTTGGTTCTTGTGGTGGATCGTAGCGTCGGCAGTCGGGAGTGAGGGCTTCGAGCACGTCCGCACGAAGTTCGGCTGCGACATCTCCATGCGCCCACGGGAGGGGGAGCGCCCCGTCACGATGCGCGCCGATTGTGCGTGGCCCGACGTCGACGCGAGCGTGCTCCGCGAGATGATCGGGGACTTCGAGCGGTATCCGGAGTTCGTGTTCCCGGTGGACGTCTCCGAGGTCCGGCGCCGCGACGAGCGTGGTCGGGCGCTCGTCTACCAGCGCCAGGAGATGGTCGGGATCTCCGACCGCGAGGTGCTCCTGTGGATGCGCGAGGAGCCCGTGGGTCAGGGGGTTCGCTTCGCCTGGGAGGTCGCCGCGGAGGAGCCCCTCACGCTGCGCTCGGGCGCGATCCGCACCCCCTACAACACCGGGTACTGGCAGGTGACCCCCCGGGCGGAGGGCGGGGCCGAGGTCGTGCACCAGATCACGATGGACGGCGGCGGCACTATCCCCCAGTGGATCATCAACATGGTGCGCACGCGGGGCTTCGCCCGCGTGATGCGCGACGTGCACGACGTGGCCGCGACGACGCAGTAGCGATCAGCCCGCGAGCGCCATCCAGGCGGCCGCGGCCGCCGCGAGGGCCAGCACCAGGCCTGCGCCCACGGCGAGGGCGCGCTGGCTGCCGCGCGGGGCCGGGCGCGGCGGGCGCATGGCGCCCTCGATCGAGCCCCAGGTGGGCGTGTGGCGCACGAGGCGGGCCAGCAGCTCCGCGGTGAGCCCAGGCGCGAGCGGCCGCCCGCCGTCCGTGGGCACGGCCTCGCTACCGGCGGGTGCGGGCCCGCCCCGGAGCGCGGTCTCGAGGAGCGCCTGGGGCAGGAACACGCTGCGCTGGCGCCCGTCGGACAGGCGAACGCGCAGGTACAGCCCGGTGTGCACGCGGTCGGTGACCCGATGGTCGATGATCCGGGTCTCGGAGACGTGCTCCGCCGCGGACGGGGGGTTGGGTTGCACTGGCTTCTCCATCCCGCGCGGCGTGCCAGGTAGCGCGCTCGGGCGAGTCCTTCATCCTCGACGCGAGCGTTTCACGCTAATGGATGGCGCATCCTCCGCAACCGGCCGGTCACCAGGCCGGTGCTCACCCCGCGCGACCAGAAGGACACCGTCCAGGACTGCGCCTGGTCGGTGAAGCGGAGCCGTCGCTGCACGACGCCGGGCTTGCCGTCGAGGGTGGCGGCGTGCTCGAACAGCAGGGTCTGGTCTTCTAGGCGACCGTCGTAGCGCTGACACCCCGCGGTGAAGCTGTCGACGACGTAGAGGACGAACCGACCGCCGGCCGAGGGTTCCTCGAGGACGACGGCGTGGTCGACCGTCCGGCCCATCCACCCCTGGAGCTCGGACTCGATCGACAGCGCGGCGCCCGCCTGCGCGATGCGCACCACGGTGGTCCCCCGGGCGCGCAGATCCTGCCCCGTCCAGCCGCCGTGGTGGTAGTCCATCTCCGCGGCCCAGGTGCCCACGGTGGGTGCCAGCGCGGCGAGCGCCGGGCGAAGGCCGCGGCACGCGCGGGGACGACGAACGCGCCGGGGCTGCGGCGGCGGGGCGGGAACCGGGGTCGCCCGGACCTCGTCCATCCAGTGCATGTCGAGCAGCATAGGTCGTGCCAGTTCGGAAAGTCATGGTCCCGTCGGCATCCGCGCGGCAGGACTTGAGGTGAATCCGCTGGACCTCATCGCCGGATCGGCGAGTACTCGTACACGTCGAAGCCGAGGCTGCGCAGCGCGCCCACCGACTGCCGGCGCCCCGGAGTGCCCACCGTGTACATGATCCCGCGGTTCTCGGGCCCCGACTCCAGGAAGTACCGGTACCAGATCAGCACCTCGCGGGGCGTCTCGAACCACCCGTCGGAGATGATCACGAGGTCCGACCGGCCCGGGCCACCGTCGACGAACGGATCGAGCTCCCGGTACGGGAGGTTCGTGGCGCGGAAGTCCGACGCGGCCCGCAGGGCACCCTCCACGTCGAGCATGTTGCGCGTGGGGGCGCTGAACGTCACCGTGCGCGCGAAGTTGCCGACCACGATCTGGGCACCGCCGTCGAGCGCCGCCCGCGCGTACTGGTTCGCGCAGCTCAGGGCCTGGGCCCGGGCCACGCTGTTCATGCTCCCGGAGGAGTCGAACAGCAGGACCACCCGCCCTGCGGATGGCCCCGCCGGGGGCTCACACCGATG
>CAYMSU010000067.1:0-17545 GCA_964393165.1 uncultured Enterobacteriaceae bacterium | reverse complement strand
CCGCCCTGTCCATCTCCATGGGGCTGGGCATCGACTACGGCATCTACATGATGTCGAGGTTGCGGGAGGAGATGCAGGCCACCGGTGGCCAGTGGACCGACGCCCTGCGTCGTGGGGGCGCCAGCGGGAGCGCCGATCGGCATCGGGGGAACCGTGGGGGCGCGCGTGGGTCCGAGCCGCGGGACCTGGCTGTCGACCGAGATCGTGGCGCCGGCCACCCCAGGGCGGGCGCCCGCCGTCCCCACGCTCCTGCTGCACCAGCGGTGGGGCCCTGCCTCTGCCCACCTCGGGCTGCGCGAGGGGGCCGAAGGCGTCGGCGGCGCGCTCCACACCGCCCGCGACAGGCTCCGGCTGCAGCTCGACGCGTTCGACGTGCTCGCCCGGCGCGGGCCCCGACCCTCGGGAGTCCCCAACCTGCGCCTCGGACTGCGTGCCGAGCCCGTGCGCCACCTGTGGCTGGAGGCTGTCGCGGACGAGCTCCTGGCCGCGCGCCCGCAGGGCTGGATCGGCCTGGGCGCCCACCTGCGCTCGCCGAGGCCTCCCGCCGTGCCGGAGACGCCGACGGTGGCCACGCCATGATCCCTCCGCCACACTCGGTTGCGCGTGGTGGAGAATGAACGGGTGGTGGGGTCATTCGACCTCGGAGGTGGTGTGAATCCCTGGTTCCGAGCCATCGCCGTGGACTACGACGGCACCCTCACCACCGAGCGGCGCCCGTCCAGCGACGTCCTCTCGGCGGTGCGGGAGATCCGGCTGGCAGGACTTCGGGTGATCCTGGTGACCGGGCGGATCCTGGCCGAGCTCCGCGCCGACGCTCCGGACGTCGACGTGTGGTTCGACGCGATCGTGGCCGAGAACGGGGCGGTGGTGTCGGTGGATCGGGAGGACCTCCCGGTGGCGCCGACGGTCGACCCCCGCCTGTCGGAGGCCCTGAAGCAGGAGGGGGTGCCGAATCGGGCAGGGCAGGTGCTCGTGGCCACCTACACGGCCCATGGCGGGAAGGTGCTCGACCGGGTGCGCCGCCTCGGCCTGGACTGTCACCTGCTCCACAACCGGGGAGCGCTGATGATCCTCCCCGCCGACGTGTCGAAGGGAACCGGCCTGGTCGCTGCGCTCGACATGCTCGGGCTGTCGGCGCACGAGTGCGTGGGCATCGGCGACGCCGAGAACGATCACGCCCTGCTCGAGACCTGCGAGGTGGGCGTGGCCGTCTCCAACGCCGTGGAGGCGCTCAAGGCCCACGCCGACCTCGTGCTCGACGCCCCCAACGGCGCCGGCGTGGCCGCGTTCCTGCGCTCCCTGATGCGGCAGCCGGGTCCCGGGGTGCTGCCCATGCATCGCCACGTCTACCTCGGCGTCGCCGAGGACGGTGCGCCGGTGCGGATCCCGGCCTCCCAGGTGAACCTGTTGATCCGGGGAGCCAGCGGCAGCGGCAAGTCCTACCTCGCGGGCCTGTTCGCGGAGAGCATCCTCGCGCTGGACTACACGCTGTGCGTCATCGATCCGGAGGGTGATCACCCCCACCTCGCCACGCGGCCGGGCGTCATCCTGGTCAGCGGCGCAGGGCCCCTGCCGCCCGTCGACCACGTGGTGGGCCTGCTCGCCCGCCGCCTCGGGTCGGTGGTCGTGGACCTGTCGCTGCAAGACGCCGACACCCGGGAGGCCTATGCGAGCGAGCTGCTGGCCGGGCTGCTCGACCTGCGCCGGCGCACGGGGCTGCCCCACTGGATCGTGATCGACGAGGCCCACACGCCCTTCGCGAACGGTCGCGATCACCCCGAGCTCGCGGCGGGGCGACCGGCTGGGCTGTGCGTCGTGACCTACCGGCCCGAGTGGATGTGTCCCGAGATCACCGGTCCCCAGGACCTCGTGATCGACGCCATCGAGCCCCACGTGGCGGATCTCCGCAGGGGCGAGCAGCCCCCCGAGCGCTTCCGGTCGGCCGTGCGGAGGCTGCCGCACCAGCGTCACTTCCGGAAGTACCTGGACGGCACGGTGCCTCGGTCTGTCCGCTTCCGCTTCCGGACCTCCACGCACGACACCGGCCACTCCGCGCGCAACCTGCGGGACTTCGGCGCGGAGCTCCGGACCGCGCCGGACGCGGTGATCGCCCAGCACCTCAAGCATCACGACTTCTCCCGGTGGATCCTGGACGTGTTTCGGGACGCGGAGCTCGCGGCGGCCCTGCGGGCCGTGGAGTCGACCTCGCCCGACGCGACCCATGCCCGCCGAGAGCTCTGCCGGCTGCTCGACGCCCACTACCCGCCGGTGTGACGCACCCGCCGGTGTGACGCTTCGTGGCACACGCGTTGCAGCGGCCATCCTCCGAGACGAAGGAGGCTCACATGCTGACGCAGGACTTCCAGGCGCTGCGGATCACGGACGTGGCCCTGGTGGGCGGAAAGAACGCCGGGCTGGGAGAGCTGCTGCACGCGCTCGAGGGCACCTCGGCGCAGGTTCCTCCTGGGTTCGCCATCACGGCCGAGGCCTACTGGGCCTTCCTCGACCACGGCGACCTGCGGCCGTTCCTGCAGGCGCAGCTGTCCGATCTCGATCCGACCAACATCGCGAGCCTGCAGCAGCGCGGCCACGCGATTCGCACCCGCCTGTCGGGTGCGCCCCTTCCGCCGCCGCTCGAGCAGGAGATCCGGGAGCAGCTCGCGCGCCTCGGCCCTGGGCCGGTCGCGGTGCGCAGCTCGGCCACGGCCGAGGATCTGCCCGAGGCGTCGTTTGCCGGGCAGCAGGACAGCTTCCTCGACGTGCGCGGCGCCGACGAAGTCCTGACCGCGGTGCGCCGGTGCTTCGCCTCGCTGTTCACCGACCGGGCGATCTCGTACCGCGCCCGCCACGGGTTCGATCACCTCGACGTCGCGCTGTCGGTCGCGGTGCAGCGCATGGTCGACGCGGTGACCAGCGGCGTGATGTTCACCCTCGACCCCGACACGGGCGTGCGCGAGGTGCTCCACATCGACGCGATCCGGGGCCTGGGCGACGCCCTCGTCTCCGGTAAGGCCAACCCCGACCAGTACAAGGTCTTCGCTCCCCTGGTCGACGACTTCGAGCCCCTGCTCGAGCGGCGACCCGGCTTCGACGGCGCTTCTTTCGTCCTCACCATGGCCCAGACGATGGAGCTGGCGCGGGTCGGCGTCGCAATCCAGCGCCACTTCGGCCGCCCGATGGACATCGAGTGGGCCTACGGGTCGGAGGGGGTGCTGCAGGTCCTGCAGGCCCGGCCGGAGACCGTGCACGCGCGCAAGGGCCCGCCAGGGCTGCGCCGCACGGTGCTCGAGGAGCACGGGGAGCGCCTGCTGTCGGGCATTGCCGTGGGAGCTGGGATCGGCGCCGGTCCTGCGCGGGTCCTCGCCCGCAGCGACGAGCTCTCGAGCTTCCGGGAGGGCGACGTGCTGGTCGCGAACCGCACCGATCCCGACTGGGAGCCGGCGATGCGCAAGGCCAGCGCCGTGGTCACCGAGACCGGGGGGCGCACCTGCCACGCCGCCATCGTGTGTCGGGAGCTCGGCGTGCCCGCGGTGGTCGGGGCCGCGGGAGCAACGTCGGTGCTCTCGACCGGCGAGGTCGTCACCGTGAGCTGCGCCGAGGGCTACGAGGGCCACATCTACCGGGGGCGGGGGGCGTGGCGCGAGGAGGTCGAGGAGGCGTCCTCGAGCGAGAAGAGCCCGGTCGACTTGATGGTCAACGTCGCGAACCCCTTCGACGCCTGGCGCGCGGCCCTGCTGCCGGTCACCGGCGTCGGCCTGATGCGGATCGAGTTCATCGTGGGGAGCACCATCGGCGTGCACCCGCGCGCCCTGCTCGAGCTGGACGCGGTGCCCGATCCGGCGGTGCGCCAGGAGATCCTTCAGCGCTGCGCTCCGTACGGAGAGCCGTCCCGCTACTTCGTCGAGAAGCTCGCATCGGGCATCGCCCAGGTCGGCGCCGCCTTCTGGCCACGCCCGGTCACGGTGCGGCTGTCGGACTTCAAGACCAACGAGTACCGGACCCTGCTCGGCGGGGAGACCTTCGAGCCCGCCGAGGCCAACCCGATGATCGGCTGGCGGGGTGCGTCGCGGTACATCGACCCCGCCTTCCGCGAGGCGTTCGCGCTCGAGTGTCGGGCGCTCCGGCGCGTTCGCGACGAGATGGGCTTGACCAACGTGCGAATCATGGTGCCGTTCTGCCGCACCCTTGGGGAGGCCGATGCGGTGCTCGCGAGGCTCGCCGAGGAAGGCCTCGCTCGCGGCGCGAACGGCCTGCAGGTCTACGTGATGGTCGAGGTTCCGTCCAATGCCGTGCTCGCGGAGGAGTTCGCCGAGCGCTTCGACGGCTTCTCCATCGGCAGCAACGATCTGACCCAGCTCACGCTCGGGGCCGATCGGGACGGCGAGCGCCTCGCGTCCGTGTTCGACGAGGAGGACGCGGCCGTCCGCGCCCTGATCCGCATGGCCATCCAGGGGGCCCATGCCCGGGGGATCCCGGTCGGCATCTGTGGCCAGGGGCCGAGCGACCGCCCCGCCTTCGCGCGCTGGCTGATGTCCCAGGGCATCGACACCATCTCGCTCACGCCGGACTCGGTGATGCCCACGCGGCAGCGGCTCGCGCAGACCGGGTCGGACGAGGCCGCGGCCTGGTGAGCGGGTCGTCGCCGGAGCCCTCCGAGCCCGCCTGGCACAGCTGGACCCTCGAGCGGGTGCTCGAGTCGCTCGGGTCGCGCACCGCGGGCTTGACCACCGCCGAGGCCCAGACGCGCAAGCTCGATGCGGGCCCCAACGTGCTGCCCGAGCCGGACCGGGAGTCGCTGGGGCAGCGGCTCCTGCGTCAGTTCGCGAGCCCGCTGATCGTGATCCTGGGCGGGGCGGCGGCGCTGTCGCTCGCGCTGGGGGAGGTGATCGACGGAATCGTGATCGTCGCGATCGTGGTGGCCAACGCCGGCCTCGGCCTGATCCAGGAGTATCGTGCCGACCGGGCGCTCCAGGCGCTGGCGTCGATGCTGCGGCCCACGGTGCGGGTGCGCCGCGACGGGCATCTTCGGGAGGTCGACGCCGCCACCGTCGTTCCCGGCGACGTCGTGGAGCTGACCGCCGGCGACCGGATCCCGGCGGACGTCCGCTGGCTCGCGACGACGAACGTCGAGGTCGACGAGGCGGTCCTCACCGGCGAGTCCGTGGCCGTCGGCAAGGACGTCGCGGGGGTGCCGCGAGAGGCGCCGCTCCACGAGCGCCGGAGCCTCGGGTTCCAGGCTACCGACGTGGTCGCGGGTACGGCGCTCGGCGTGGTGGTGGCGACGGGCGCGCGCACGGCGTTCGGCCGTGTGGCGGCGCTCGCCGGCGACGCAGACGCCCCGCCGACCCCGCTTCAGCGCCAGCTGGCCACCGTGGGCCGGCAGCTCGGGCTGCTGGCGGTGGGGCTCGCCGCGCTCGTCGGGGCCGGCGGCTGGGTGGCGGGGCATGCTGCCTCCGAGATGCTGCTGGCAGCGGTCTCGCTGGCCGTGGCGGCGGTGCCCGAGGGCTTGCCCGCGGTGGTCACGCTCACGCTGGCGTTCGGCGTGCGCCGCCTCGCGGGGCGGCACGTGCTGCTGCGCCGGCTCGAGGCGGCCGAGACCATGGGCGCCGCCACCGTGATCTGCACCGACAAGACGGGCACGCTGACCGAGGGGCGGATGGTGGTGACCCGGGTGTGGACGCCCGAGGGAGCCGTGCAGGTGACCGGCAGCGGCTACGATCCCGACGGGGTCTTCCTCACCGACGAGGGGCGGCCCACCCCGCCGCCTCCCGCGGTGCAGCGCGCGCTGCAGGCGGCGCTCGACTGCAACCACGCGGACATCGACGGCTCCGGCCCCGAGGCCCGCGCGGTGGGCTCGCCCACCGAGGCGGCGTTGGTGGTCGCCGCGCGCAAGGCAGGGCTGGTTCGCCGGCCGTCGCGCGAGGTGCTCCCCTTCGACTCGCGGGCCAAGCGCATGGCCGTGGAGGTCGAGGGCACGCGCCTCACGAAGGGAGCTCCGGAGGTGGTGGGCCCGCTGTGTGCGCTCGACGAGGCTGCTCGCCGCGAGCTCGACGCGCTCCTCGAGGGGTGGGGGCGTCAGGGGCTGCGGACGCTGGCGGTGGCCGCTGGCCCTGACGGCGAGGCCGAGCTCCTGGGCTTGCTGGGCATCGTCGACCCGCCGAGGCCCGAGGTGGCGCAGGCCATCGCGTCTGCCCGGGAGGCGGGCATCGAGGTGATCCTGGTCACCGGGGACGCCCTCGCCACCGCGCGGGGTATCGCCCAGCAGATCGGCCACGACGGCGAGATCGTCGCCCGAGCGACGCCCGAGGACAAGCTGCGCCTCGTGGAGCGGCTGCAAGGCGAGGGCCACGTGGTCGCCATGACCGGCGACGGCGTCAACGACGCCCCTGCGCTCGAGCAAGCGGACGTGGGGGTGGCCATGGGGATCCGGGGGACCGACGTGGCGCGGGCGTCCTCCGACATCGTGCTGACCGACGACCACTTCGCCTCGATCGTGGGCGGGATCGAGGAAGGTCGCCGGCAGCTCGACAACATCCGCAAGTTCGTGCGGTACCTGCTCGCGTCGAACACCGGGGAGGTCCTCGCGGTCGGGTTCAGTGTGGTCACCGGGGGGCCGCTGCTGCTGCTCCCGGTCCAGATCCTGTGGATGAACCTGATCACCGATGGGGCCACCGCGCTGGCGCTCGGCCTCGAGGGCCCCGAGCCCGACGTGATGCGGCGCCCGCCAGAGCCCCCGCGTTCGTCGCTGCTACCGCTCCCGGCGATCGGCACGCTCCTGGCGGGGGGGATCTGGCTGGCCATCGGCGCGACGGTGTCGTACCAGGTCGCCTGGTCGGCCACGGGAGACCTGGTGACGGCGCGAACGGCCGCGTTCACGAGCCTGGTGGTGCTCGAGAAGGCGAACGTGCTGAACTACCGCGGGCTGCGCACGCCGACAGGGCGGCTCGGGTGGCTCGGCAATCCCTGGCTGCTGGTCGCGATCGCCGCGACGTTGCTGCTCCAGCTGGGTGCGGTGTACCTGCCGCCGCTGCAGGTGGCGCTGCACACGGCCCCGCTGCGCCTCGAGGATCTCGCGCTAATCGGCCTGCTGGCGGTGCCGACGTTCCTGGGACCGGAGCTGTACAAGATGTGGCGGGCCTAGGTCGCGCTCCGTCTGCGGATTGCGCCTGTCGGGCGGCCGCGAGAGTGTGGCACCTTGAGGCCCTTGCAGGGCGGAGGTCTTCTCATGATGCGCTCTCGTGTCTTCGAACCACGTGGTGGGCTTGTTCGGGTGTCTGGCCTGGGCGCGCTGCAGCACTGCTTGCCGTTCCTGTGGCTGGTGGCCCTCGGCTGCAGCGGAAGCGATCCGACGACCGGTGAGGACGCGGTCGATGCCGACGAGGATGGGTTCTCCGCCGCGGAGGACTGTGACGACGGCAACGCCGAGGTCAACCCCGAGGCCGCCGAGGTCTGCGACGGCATCGACAACGACTGCAACGAGCTGGTCGACGACGAAGACGGCAACCTGGTTCCCGAGTCTGCACAGCGCCTCTTCGCCGACGCCGACGATGATGGGTTCGGCGACCCTTCTGCGCCGGGCTTCTTCTGCGAGCCGCCGAAGGGCTGGGTGCGTGACGCGACCGACTGCGACGACGAGGCGGCCGACGTGCATCCCGAGCGGCCCGAGTACTGCGACGGGCGTGACAACGACTGCAACCCAGCCACGCCAGACGAGGGCGTGTACTTCGTGACGGCTACCGGGATCCGGGATCGGCGTCGCGACTTCCCCGACGAGGGCTCGTTCGACGACGACGACGAGTGGAGCTTCGTGGAGCTCGACAAGCCGGGAACGCTCTACGTTTGCCCCGGCACGTGGTTCGCGACGATCGTGCCCGAGGCAGATGTCTCGATCATTGGCGTTGGCGGCTCCGGCCAGACCACGCTCCACGGGGCCGAGAGCTATCCGGGGGTGTGGGTCGACGGTGATCATGACGTCACGGTTCGCGGCCTCACTTTGCAGAGCCCGTTCGACCCGGAGAACGAGCCGAGCTGGGGTGCCGGGCTGCATTGCGCGAGCGGCGCCACCGTGACTGCCGAGGACGTGATCGTACAGGACGGCCGGAGTCAGAGCGGGGGAGCGATGTCGGCCACAGCGGGGTGCGACCTCACCCTTCAAGACAGTGTGCTCCGTGGGGGCGAGACCCCGGCGGGCTACGGCGGCCTGCTGCTTGTGCACGAGGCCACGGCCACGATCCGCGACACGACGTTCGAGGACGGTGTCGCGCGCTGGCACGGGGGGGCACTCGCGGTCAACGCCCCCGCTCTTGGCCGGGTGCCCGGGGAAGCGTCGGTCACGTGCACGAACTGCACCTTCGAGAACAACCTCGCGGGCGTCGAACCCGGCACGTGGGGTGGCGGAGGGGCGTTCGTGGGGCCGTACGGGACTGTCGACATGATCGGGGGACGGTTCGCCGACAACGATGGTGACCAGCTCGGCGGGTCCGTCTACCTCAACGCGCTCGACCCGACACTTCAGGGGACCGCCGTCGCGGACCTCACGGGTGTGCGCTTCGACGGGAACCAGGCCTTCCTGGACTTCATCTACCGTGTCGCACCCAATGACGTCGCGGCCGTGGTAGCGCCCAAGGGTAACCTCGAAGCGCAGGCCTACTACGACTACAGCGGCACCACGGTCACCACCACGTGCGACGATACGGTCGGCTGCGGCGAGGAGGGCAATCCGGCACCGCGCATCGAGCTGGACGAGTACGCTCTGTCGATCGAGTGGGTCGGGATCGGCTCGAGCGGCAATGTCGAGCCGTTCGAGAGCGACGTGACCAGCCCCAAGAAGACCGTCGAACCGTCGTTGTTCGTGTCGTGGTACACCGCGGACCAGCACGTGTGCACGAGCGAATACGGGGTGTCGTCGACCACGCTGTCGGGAGGGCCGTTCTCGTTCGCTGCCACCACGTCGACCGGTCCGGACGAGGTGGTCGGGACCTGGAACGCATGGAAATGGACGCTCACCCTCGAGTCGGACGACTGCGAGGCAGAGGTCACCGCCAAGAGCTACCAGACTGTACAGGACTTGTTTCCCAGCACGGTCTACGCGGCGATCGCCCCGCTGGCGGGCGTGCTGGGCAACGATGCGACGAGCAGTGGTCTGGGTGACCAGACCGGGCTGTTCGGCATCTGGGCGGCGAGCGGGGGGGCGACCGATCCCTCGCAGGGGGGCCAGTTCGAGGATCGGTCCCTGGTGCGGATCTACGAGTGGGATGGGTCGAGCGTGGTCAGCAGCGGAACGCCGGTGATGACTGGCCTGTCGAGCCTCGCTACTGGAGACAACGTGCTGACGGGGGCTGTCCTGATCGATCTGGGCGGCCTGCGCGTCGGTCTCTGAGGCGGTCGGATCGGCCCGGTGCAGGGGCCAACGGTGCGAACGTGAACGCCCCGGCGTGTGGGATCGCGCAGTGGCCTCGGACGTCGCGACTGCGGGACCACCACCGCGGGAATCCGCCGACCGAGCGCGGAGGCGCCGGAGTCAGGTGAATCGGTCCCCGGCACGCGAAGTGCTACCGTCGAGCTGCAACCCGTCCCGCTCGAGCTCGGAGGACCTGCCATGCCACCTGGCTCCCGCCTCGTCGCCCGGCTGACCGGCCTCGCCTACCTGGGCATGCTGCCCACGGGGCTCGCCGGGTTCATGGTGATCCGCTCCCGCCTCGTCGACCCCGAGTCGGCGACGGCCACCGTCACCCACCTCCTGGAGAACAGCGAGCTCGCCCGAATCGGGCTCCTGTGCATCATGGGCCTCATCGTGGCGCAGGCGCTCGCCGCCGTGGGATTCTACGCGCTGTTCCGCGATCGGCAGCCGGTTGCCGGCTTCGCGACTGCAGCGTTCGGGCTGATGAACGCGGCGGCGATCCTCGGGGGCGCCGCCGCCTCGTGGGCCGGCCTGGAGCTCGCCGAGAGCGCAGGCATGGACGCGGCGCGCACGGTCTCAGGCGCTGTACGGAATCGAGACCAGCGCATGGCGGCTGGGCAACCTGTTCTTTGGCCTGTGGCTGATTCCGATGGGGTGGGCGGTGTGGCGAACGGGCTGGTTTCACCAGAGCACGGTGCTCGGCTGGATCCTGATCGTCGGAGGCGGAAGCTACGTGCTGGGGGCGCTGCTCGCGGCGATTCCCGCGACGGCGGCGCTGGGGCTTCCTGATCTGGCCTCGATTCCGGCCACCGTCGGGGAGCTGTGGATCATGTTCGCGTTGGTGATCGTCGGAGTCCGGGAGCCAGCTGCGGATTCCGGGGGTGCTTCCTCTTGACCTCCGAGGGCTGAGCCCTGTCCACGTCGGCTCTTCCCGAACCGGGCACTTGGTCCGCGCACGAGCACTGGCGGTGGGATGCCGTGTCGAACGGCTACGGCTCCCCGTCCTCCCACGCCCGCGGCAGCTGAAGGTCCGTTCGGTCGGGGAGCGTCTGGAACGTCTCCACAATCCACTCCCAGACCACTGCCACCCGGTCTACGGTGCGAAGCGCCCGGTGGGTCACCAGCCACGACGCACCGCTCGGCAGCGTCAGCCCTGGGAGGGGCACCTGCACGAGCCCTCCCTCGAGCGCAGCGATCGGTCTCGGGGCCAGGAGAAGCCCCACGCCCGCCCTGGCGGCGCGCAGAAGGGTGACGAGGTCCGAAGCGCGCAGGGCTACCCGGGCGTCGGGGACCGCGTCGGCCAGCCAGCGGGCCTCGAGGATGTCACCCTGGGACCGCTCCCAGGTGACCCACGGCATCGACGACGGCGAGCCCCGGTGGCGCTCGGCGAGGGAGGGGGCACAAACGGGGACGAGGCCGTAGTCGGCGAGGCGCGTCAGGACGAGGTCACCATCGGTGGGCTTGCGGCCCCGGACTGCGATGTCGGCCTCGCGCTGGCCCAGGTCGAGCACTCGGACCGCGCTGTCGAACTCGACCACGACGTCAGGAGTGCGGTCGTGCAGCCGGTGGAGCTGGGGAATGAGGACGTGACTTGCTACGGTGGGCGGGACGGCGACCCGAACGAGGCCCTCGGGGCGGACCTCGAGCCCGGCGACATCTCGCTTCATCCCGTCGATGGACGTGGCGAAGCGCTGGACCCAAGGCAGCACCGCGGTCAGCGCGGCCGTGCCCGCCAGACCCGTGGGCAGCCGGTCGAACAGCCTCACCCCGAGTGTCGCCTCGGCTGCGCCTATCCGTCGTAGGATCGTCGCCGGGGTGGTTCCCAGCCGCGCGGCTGCCTGGGTCGCGCTTCCCTCCTCCGCTGTCGCCAGTACCGCCGGGATGGCCACGAGCAGATCGAGTGGGAGTCGCTCATGCGAATCCGTGGAACCTCCTCGGAGTGTTTTGCCTGCGAAACACCCCCTGGGATTCAGCCGTATGGATGCCTGCATGCGTAACACGTAGGGTCCCCGGGTTCCTGGAGGTCCCGTGTCTACCCCCGTGGTCGCTCGACGCGCCTTTCTCACCGGCACTGGAGCGGTGCTCAGCACGGCTGCCCTCTTCGGGGGGTGCGGCGGCGCCTACGTCCGCCGTCGCAACCTGCCGCCGTTCGCGGTGCCCGACGGGGAGCCCCCCATTGTTGCTGCCCTGCGCTTCGGGATCACCGCGCCGAGCGCCCACAACACCCAGCCATGGCGCTTCGAGCTGGTCTCGGATCACGAGGCCCGCCTCTACGTTGACGCCGAGCGGCTGCTCCCCGAGACCGACCCACCCGGCCGGCAGGTCCACATGAGCCACGGCACGCTCCTGGAGGTGGTGCGGCTGGCAGCCCCGCGGCTCGGCTATCGAGCGGAGCTGCAGCTGCTTCCCGACGGGTACATCGAGCGAGCCGACTTCGGCAAGAAGCCTACGGGTGCGATCCGGTTGGTCGAGGATCCGGGGGCTCCGGTGGATCCGCTGGTCGAGTCCCTCGGCATCTGCCGGACCAGTCGGCTCGAGCACCACGCCGAGCCACTTCGTGAGGAAGAGATCCGGGACATCCGTGCCGCCGCTACCCTGGATCGCGTGACCCCGAACGTCCGCACCGAGGACCGGGAAGCGTTGGCCGCCCTCGCAGTCCGCGCCATGCAAGTGGAGGTCGACAGAGACGAGACCTACTACGAGACCTTGGACTGGTTCCGGTTCTCGGCAGAGGAGGTGATCGCGAAGGGCGACGGACTGAACCTGCAGACCGCTGGGGCAGACAGCCTGCTGGCACGTGCCTTCCTGACCCGGAAGAACTTCGGCTCCCACGCGAATCGCAAGCGCTTCATGGCCGGGTTCGAGAAGACCCTGCGGACCACCCAGGGGTTCTTCACGCTCCAGACCCCGACGAACACTCTGAGCGACTGGCTGACGGCGGGCCGGGCCTATGTGCGCGGGCAACTCGCCGCGGCGGCGCACCAGCTGCGCCTGCACCCCGTCAGCCAGGCCCTGCAGGAGTTCCCCGCCATGGACCCGCTGCGAGCGGAGCTCAACGAGCACGTCGGGGTGGAGGCCCCGGCCAAGCTGCAGATGTTCGTGCGCGTGGGTCGCACGGCGGAGCCTGCCGTGTCGCCACGGCGTCCGCTCGAGGCGATGCTCTGACGTGCGCCAGATAGGTTCGGGGCTCTCCAACACGACGGCTGCCATGACCCCCCTGCCCGAGAACCTCGCCGCGCGCCTGGCCGACCACCGGGTGCAGGCTTTCCCCTTCGACATCGTCATGGACGCCCTCGACCTGTCGATGGCGCTCGACTGGCACGTGCTGCTGTTCGGCATCGAGGGTCTGTTCGAGCTCGAGACGGAGGACGCCTCCTGGAGACTTCCGCCAACTCGGGCGGCCTGGGTGGCGGCCGGCACGCACGTCGCCGCCACCACGCTCGGAGCGGTCCGTTGCTCCTCCGTGTACTTGCAGCCCGCGTTCGCAGAGCCACTGGCGCCGGGGCTCCGGGTGTTCGAGGTCAACGCGGTGGTTCGCGAGATGGTGCTGCACGCGCAGGGATTCTCCGAGCCAGCGCTCGACGACATCGAGCGCATCGAGCGCTTCTACCTGACGCTGCTCGACCTGTGTCGACCTCTCGTGGATGTCGGACCGGCGCTGCGCCTGCCCCGCGCTCAGTCGAGCGACCTGCGGGCCGCCCTGCGCTTTACCCGCGCGAACCTGGGGGAGTCGCTCGTCGTCGGTGAGGTCGCGGAGTCCGTCGGCTTGAGCCCGCGGACGTTGATGCGCCGCTTGCAGTCCGAGATCTTCATGACCTGGGGGCAGTACCTGCAGAGTGCCCGGATCATCCGGGCCATGGAGCATCTCGCCAGCGGCACGTCGGTCACCGAGACGTCCATCGCCGTGGGGTACGCGAGCGTCGCGGCCTTCAGCACCGCATTCCGGCGGTTCACCGGCGTCTCCCCCCGGGAGTACCAGGCGACCTTCTGACGGATGGCGGTCTCGCGAAAGTCGATGGCGCCCTTGGACAGGCTCGCCAGGTCGCTCGGCCCTACATCATGGGCACACCCTGACTGTGGAGTACCCGATGTCCCGAGTCATGAGCGCCCGCGTCCAGTCCGAGATCGACGCCGCCAACCGCAGCGACCGCATTCCCGTGGTGTTCGTGCACGGCCTGTGGCTCCTGGGCTCGTCCTGGGCCCGGTGGGCCGAGCTGTTCGAGGAGCAGGGCTACGCACCGGTCCTTGCCGACTGGCCCGGGGACCCCGAGACCGTCGAGGAGGCGCGGAGAAACCCGAAGGCCTTCCACGGGCAGACGGTCGCCTCGACCATGGAGCACCTCACGGCCATCGTGGAGGCGCTCGACGAGCGCCCTGCCATCGTCGGCCACTCGTTCGGGGGCCTGTTCGTCCAGATGCTGGCGGCCAAGGGCCTGTCGCGTGCGACCGTGGCGCTCTCCCCGGCGCAGTTCCAGGGTGTGCTTCCGCTTCCGGTGGCCGCCATCCGCTCGGCACTCCCGGTGCTCGGCGCTCCCTGGACGTGGGGCGGCGCGGTCCAGCTGACCGAGGCGCAGTACCGCTACGGCTGGTCGAACGCCCTCGACGAGCAGGAATCGGCGGAGCTGTACGCCCGCTCCCACGTCCCGACCCCGACGTTGCCCCTGCTGGCTGCCGCGACGGCCAACTTCAATCCCTGGGCGCCGACCCGGGTCGACACCCGCTCCGAGGCTCGGGGGCCTCTGCTGCTTCTGGCCGCCGAGAAGGACCACACGATCCCGGTCGCGGTCGTTCGGGCCGCGTTCGAGCTTCAGAGACGCAACGAGGGCGTCACGCGCATGGAGGTCCTAGAGGGTCGCGGGCACAGCTTGACGCTGGACGCGGGCTGGAGGGAAGTCGCGGACCGGGCCCTCGCCTTCCTGCAGGAGCATACGGGTCGACCCGCGGGCCGGCACACGGCCTGACCGCAGCCCCTGTCAGCGTTCACCCGTGGGCCTGCAGGATCCGCTGCGCCTCACCGGGCGACGATCCGAGCCCCTCCGGTGGAGGGGCGGGAACGCGGCTCAGCCGACCGACACGCGGGCCACCGCGTCAAGGGTCAGGTAGTAATAGTCGCGGTCCCAGCCTGGCGACGGGAAGATGACTCCCTGGAACAGGTTCCTCCGGTTGGTCCTGAACTTCTCTTCGCCTGTCTCCCGGCGTGGGCGGCGCGTGGGCCGATGTTAGGGACCTGTCGCCCGACGCGCCGTCCGCCCCTCTTGCTCCCACGGGAATCCAGTGTTGAGCTCCGCATTCGTCAAGCCGAGCCTGGTGGCGCTGTCCACGCTGTCCCGGAAGATCGTGATGGCGGCCACGGGCCTGTTCCTGTGCTCCTTCCTCGTCGTGCATCTGGGCGGCAACCTCATCCTGCTTCTCCCGGAGCCCGATGCCCGGCCGCTGTTCAATGCCTATGCGGCAGCGATGTCAGGATTCCTGCTGATCAAGGTGATCGCCTACGGGCTGTACGCGGCGATCCTGATCCACGTCGTGTTCGCTGTCTGGATCGCGGTGGTCAACCGCAGGGCCTCCGGGAGTCGCTACGCCGTCGACCGGCGCGCCGGGGCGAGCCCCTGGTACGCCCAGCAGATGAACCTCCTGGGGGCGGTCCTGTTGGTCTTCCTCGTGGTCCACATGAAGGATCTCTGGTTCGTCTACAAGTTCGGCGAGGTGCCCCTGGATGCGGAAGGGCACCGCGACCTGTACGAGGTCGTCCTGACCGTGTTCCAGTCGCCGACGTACACGCTCCTGCACATCGTGGCCTTCGTCGCGCTGGGCTTCCATCTGCGTCACGGCTTCGTGGGCGCGCTCGGCACACTCGGGCTGTACGGCTCGCTGACCCGACGGATCGCCGAGGGGGTCGGAACGGTCTACAGCGTGGCGATCTCGGCAGGGTTCGCCGGCATCGCCCTCGTCCTTCACGTCTGGCGTTGACCCAGGAGGCTCGGAGTACATGTCGACGGCGGACAAGCTCACTGAACGGGTCCTCGACGCCCGCATCCCGCCGGGTCCGCTCCGGGAGAAGTGGGCCCGGTACAAGGCGACCTGCAAGCTGGTCAGCGAGGCGAACAAGAAGCGGATGACGGTCATCGTCGTCGGGACAGGGCTGTCGGGGAGCAGTGCGGCCGCGTCGCTCGCGGAGCTCGGCTACAACGTGGTCGCCTTCTGCTTTCAGGACTCGCCGAGGCGGGCCCACTCGGTCGCCGCCCAGGGTGGCATCAACGCTGCCAAGAACTACCAGAACGACGGCGACAACGTCTTTCGGATGTTCTACGACACGCTGAAGGGGGGCGACTTTCGCGCGCGCGAGGCCGACGTCTACCGGCTGGCCGAGTGCTCGAACAGCCTCATCGACCAGGCGGTCGCCCAGGGGGTTCCCTTCGCCCGGGAGTACGGGGGCTCGCTCAAGAACCGCTCGTTTGGCGGCGTCCAGGTCCGTCGGACCTTCTACGCTCGGGGCCAGACCGGGCAGCAGCTCATGCTCGGCGCGTACTCGGCGCTCAACCGGCAGATCGCCAGCGGCAAGGTCACGCTGCACGCGCGCCACGACGTGCTCGACGTGGTGCTGGTCGACGGTCACGCCCGCGGGGTGGTCGCGCGCAACCTCGACACCGGGAAGATCGAGCGCCACGCTGCGCATGCGGTCGTCCTGGCGACAGGCGGCTACGCGACGCTGTACTACCTCTCGACCATGGCGGCGGGATGCAACGGCTCGGTGCTGTGGCGGGCGCATCGTCACGGAGCGCTTCTCGCCTGCCCCAGCTGGACCCAGTTCCACCCGACCAGTCTGCCGCAAGCCGGTGTGCACCAGTCCAAGCTGACGCTGATGAGCGAGTCGTTGCGGAACGACGGCCGGATCTGGGTGCCGCGGGCGCCCGGCGACGCACGACCGCCCCGGGAGATCCCGGAGGACGAGCGCGACTACTACCTCGAGCGCCGGTACCCGTCGTACGGCAACCTCGCGCCTCGCGACATCGCCTCCCGCGCTGCCCGTGAACGGATCGAGTCCGGCCACGGCGTCGGTCCGCTGGCCAACGCCGTCTACCTGGACTTCGAGGACGCCATCGCGGAGCACGGCGTCGAGACCATGCGGAGCCGCTACGGCAATCTGTTCCGCATGTACCAGCAGATCACCGGCGTCGACGCCTATCGGCAGCCGATGATGATCTCTCCCGCCGCCCACTTCTCGATGGGCGGGCTGTGGGTCGACTACGAGCTCATGACCACCATCCCCGGGCTGTACGCGCTCGGCGAGTGCAACTTC
Source organism: uncultured Enterobacteriaceae bacterium (assembly GCA_964393165.1). Classification (GTDB taxonomy): domain Bacteria; phylum Myxococcota_A; class UBA796; order UBA796; genus DRPG01. Next base: position 848 of record CAYMSU010000067.1, on the reverse strand, counting down.
TCGACCCATGGCGCCAACCGGCTGGGGGCCAACTCCTTGCTTCAGGCCTGCGTAGACGGCTACTTCGTGCTGCCCTACACCATTGGCCGGTACCTCAGCGACTTCATCCGCGTCGCTCCGCCGGCTGTGGAGACCACCCCGTTCCAGGAGGCCGAAGACGGGGCGCGAGCCAGGCTGGAGCGGCTGCTGTCCGTCGGTGGCCGACGGACCGCCCGAGACTTCCACCGCGAGCTGGGGGGGATTCTCTGGCAGCATTGTGGGGTCTCGCGCAGCCGCGCCGGGCTGGAGTCCGCGATCGACGAGGTCGTCGCGCTGCGCGAGCAGTTCTGGAAGGAGGTCCACGTTCCCGGCGATGCCGACGAGACCAACTCCGAGCTGGAGCGTGCCGGGCGGGTCGCCGACTACCTCGAGCTGGGGGAGCTGGTCTGCCGCGATGCCCTGCACCGTGAGGAGTCGTGCGGCGCGCACTTCCGGGAGGAGCACCAGACCGACCAGGGCGAGGCGGTGCGCGATGACGCGAGATTCGCGTACGTCTCCTGCTGGGAGCATGCAGGGGAGGGTGGGCCGCCCACGCACCACGCAGAGCCTCTCGAGTTCGAGAGCGTCCAGCTGACGACCCGGGATTACCAGTGACGATGCGCGTTCTGCTCAAGGTGTGGCGACAGCGCGACCGCGACGCGGAGGGCCGGCTGGTCACCTATCCGCTCGACGACGTCCACCCCGACATGTCCTTCCTGGAGATGCTGGATCACCTCAACGAGCAGCTGATTCGTCGGGGCGAGCGGGTCGTCGAGTTCGACCACGACTGCCGCGAGGGCATCTGCGGGCAGTGTGGCGTGGTCATCGAC
>CAYMSU010000066.1:0-17648 GCA_964393165.1 uncultured Enterobacteriaceae bacterium | reverse complement strand
GCCCGGGCCTTCCGCACGCTCGAGGCGTTTGCCGCCCGGGTCTGTCCTGGCGAGGGCCCGCGCTTTCCCTCGGCGGGGGAGCTCGGCATCGCCCGCCTCGTCGACGCACACGTCGCCACGCTGCATCCCAACGACCAGCGCGAGCTCAACCAGGCCCTGTGGCTGCTCGAGAACGCGCTCGCCGGAGCGGTGCTGGAGGGCCGTACCACGCCGTTCTCGGCGACCCCGCCGGGCGCCCAGGACCGCGCGATCGCGCGCTGGCGGGAGAGCTCGATCGGGGTGCTCCGGCAGGCCTATCGAGCGCTGCACGGCCTGGTCGCCGCCACCTACTACGGCCATCCGCGCCTGCGCCGCGCCGTTGGCTATCCGGGTCCCCCCAACTACGGGCAGTCCTCGGCACCCGCGATCCAGCCCGCGCAGCAGCTCGGAGCGCCGTCTTGAGGGGCTCGGTGACCCAGGGCTACGAGCTCACAGCCGACGTCGAGGAGCGGTGCGACGTCCTCGTGGTCGGCTCGGGGGCGGGGGGCGCGGTGCTCGCCTACGGCCTCGTACAGGCGGGGCTCGATGTCGTGATGGTCGAGGCGGGAGGCTACTACACCCGCCGGGACTTCGACCTGTCCGAGCAGAACGCCTACGCCGCGTTCTACCAGGACCGCGGGGGGCGAGCGACCGCGGATCGCGCGATCAACGTGCTCCAGGGCCGCACCGTGGGCGGTAGCACCACCGTGAACTGGACCACGTGCTTCCGCACGCCGCCGAGGATCCTCGACCACTGGGCGCGCGTCCATGGCATCGAGGGCCTGGGAGTCGAGGAGCTGGCCCCTCACTTCGCGGCCATCGAGGCGCGGCTCGGGATCTCGGCCTGGCCGGAGCCGATGGCCAACGCGAACAACCGCGCGCTGCTCCGCGGGGCGCGGGCGCTCGGCTGGGAGGCCTCGCCGCTGCAGCGCAACGTCCGAGGGTGCGCCAACTCGGGCTACTGCGGCCTCGGCTGCCCGGTCGACGCGAAGCAGAGCATGCACGTCACCTACCTGCCCGACGCGGTGCAGGCGGGGCTTCGCCTGTACTCCGACGTCGAGCTGCGCACCCTCGAGGTCCACGACGACCGCGTGATCGAGGCCCGCGGGGTGGTCGTGGAGCGCGAGCGCACGCGCGACACGAGCGTCCGGGTCACGGTGCGCCCCAAGGTGGTCGCCCTGTGCGGCGGGGCCATCAACAGTCCGGGGGTGCTGCTCCGGTCGAACCTCGACGACCACGGGCGGGTGGGCCGGCGGACCTTCTTGCATCCGGTCTCGGGCATGATCGGCCGGTACGCGCATCGGGTCGACCCGTTCTACGGGGCCCCCCAGAGCGTCGGCTCCCACCAGTTCGCGGACCGCGGGGCAGACCAGTACGGCTTCTTCCTGGAGGCGGCGCCGCTCCACCCGATGATCGCGGCGATCTCGAGCAGCCAGTTCGGCGTCGACCTCGAGGAGCTCCTCGGCGAGCTCCCCCACATGTCGGCGCTGATCGCCCTTCACATCGATGGCCTGCTGCCGGGCGACGAGGGCGGCACCGTGAAGCTTCGCGGCGATGGTCGGCCGCTGCTCGACTACCCGGTGTCGGAGCGGCTCGCCGCGGCCATGCGGGAGAGCACCCAGGTGCTGGCGCGAGTCCACCTCGCGGCCGGCGCGGAGGAGACGATCAGCCTGCACCACGAGCCCGTGCGGCTCACCAGCGTGGTCGACCTCCCGCAGCTCGCGGCGAAGCCCTACGGGGCCCACCAGCACACGATCTTCAGCGCCCACCAGATGGGCGGGTGCGCGATGGGCAGCGACCCCCGCACGTCGGTCGTGCGGTCGGATCACCGGCACCATCGCGTGCCCAACCTCTTCGTGGTCGACGGCTCGGTGTTGCCGACCTCGCTCGGGGTGAACCCGAGCCAGACCATCTACGCCCTCGCTCGGCGCGCCACGCCGCTGGTGGCCTCGGCCGTCAGCCCATGAGCGAGCGGGCGATCAGCTCGTTCATGATCTCCTGGGTGCCCCCCCCGATCGGGAGCAGGCGAGCATCGCGGGCCCACCGCTCGACCTTGGACTCCCGCATGTAGCCCATGCCCCCGTGGATCTGGACCGCCTCGTAGCAGACCTGCTGGGCCACCGCGGCGGCGTGGTTCTTGGCCATCGCCAGCTCCGCCATGGTCGCGGTCCCGTCTCGCAACCGCGCCGCGGCTGCGTAGGTCAGCGCCTTGGCGCTCGCGACCTGGGTGGCCATCTCCGCGAGCTTGTGCCGGATCACCTGGAAGCGGCCGATCGGCCGGCCGAACGCCTCGCGCTGCCCCGCGTAGGCGATCGACGCCTCGAGCGCGAACCCGGCCAGCGCGTAGCCGTTCACCGCGAGCATCAGGCGCTCCGACGCGAAGTCCTTCATGAGCGCCACGAAGCCGGAGCCCTCCTCGCCGAGGCGATTGCCCACGGGCACCCGGCAGCCTTCGAAGGACAGCTCGGCGGTGTCCGACGCCCACCAGCCGGTCTTGGCGAGCGCACGGCTGACCGAGAACCCGGGTGTGCCGCGCTCGACGACGAAGAAGGTGAGCCCCCCGTGCGGGTCGTCGGGGTCGGTGCGGGCGAGCGTGACCACGAGGTCGGCCCGGACGCCCGACGTGATGAACGTCTTCGCGCCGTCGAGCACGTAGCTGTCGCCGTCGCGGTCGCCGTCGCCGTCGCGGGTGGCGCGCAGGCGGATCCCCGCTACGTCGCTGCCGGTCCCGGGCTCGGTGATCGCCAGGGCCGCGATCTGCAAGCCCGCCAGCACGGGCGTGACGAAGCGCTCCTGCTGGGCTGCGGTGCCGAGCTCGAGGATGGGCGGCAGCGCGATCCCCAGGGAGCCGAGGCCCACGACGGTGCCCGTGCTGCCACCGCGGAGCAGCTCCTCGCCCGCGATCACCCCGTGGAAGACGTCGCCGCCTCCGCCGCCGAGGTGCTCCGGCAGGGTGGGGGCGAGGACCCCTGCCTCGGCTGCCTTGCGGTACAGCTCGCGGGGGAACGCCCCCGCTTCCTCCCAGGCGTGGGCATGGGGCGCGATCTCGACCTCGGCGAAGCGCCGGCAGACGTCGCGAAACGCGCGGTGGGAGTCGTCGAGCCAGGCATCGAACAGGTCGGAGGTGGCCATCAGTGCACCGGCATCAGCCACTCGCCCACGCGGCGAGAGGCCCGCATGGCGGCCCACGCCACCAGCGTGAGCAGCCGGGTGCGGCTGCTGTCCACCTCGAGCAGGGCGTTCACGACGTGCGGCTCGACCCGGTAGGGCGCGAGCGCGGTCAGCAGCGCCAGGCGGAGCGCCGGATGATGACGCGGCGGCAGCTGCCGGCAGATCCGGTCGAGCCAGGCGTCGTCGACGGGTGCCTTGTCGCCGCTCCACCGATCGATCACCTGCCCGGCGAGGCTGCGGACCGCCGGCTCCATGTGGAGCACCGCGACACCCTCGACCGTGGCCGACCAGGCGGCGAGCGTCTGCTCGATGTGGGGATGGCCGCCGGCCCAGGCGGGAGTCCAGGCGAGCATGTCGATGTGCGGCGGGACCAGCGCCACGCCCTCGCCGGGCACGTTCCGCTTGACGATCATGGCGGACATCATGGTGACGGACATGCGGTTCGTGATCGGCGCCATGAACTCGGGGGTGGGCATCATGGCGTCGCCGAGGAAGACGCTGACCAGCCGGTTGATGTAGTTGAAGGCGACCACCGTTCCGTAGTACTCGGCGGCGACAGCGGGATCGAAAGGGGGAACCCCGGAGGCCGCGGAGGAACGGTGGGCGGTCTTGCGCGCCCAGTCCTGGACCCCCGGGTGGTGGGCATGAGCGGCGCGCACCGCCGCGTAGTGCGCGTCTACGCAGAACGGGCACTCGTTGACCATCGACACCGCCCACGCGACGGTCTCCTTCTGGCCCCGGGGCGCGTGGCCCACCATCAGGGTCTCCCGCAGCAGCGCCCACACCGCCGCGAGGAGGGGCGGAAACTCCGCGTGGAGCACGAACGGAGCCGCGATCATGAAGTCACGGCGCATCTGCTCGTACACGCGCGCCGCGAGCCCCTTGGCGCTGCGCGGGTGCTCGGGCTTCAGGTAGTGCACAGAGGCTTCGGCGATCGACTCCATCACCCGGGACATGGTCCGGATGAAGAGCGGATCGCCCCTCTCGGGCTCACGCGATGCCATGGTTTCCCCCGTCGTCTCTCGAGACGGGTCGGGCCGTATCCCGGGGCGGCAACCAGCGGATCAGTTGGGCAGGAAGCTGGTCCAGCCCTCGATCCAGTTGTCGCCCGTGGCGCAGCCGCCGATCGCGTTGGTGCTGTCGAAGAAGGAATCGCCCGGGGAGCTGCCCTCGAGCCGATCCGTGCAGAACGCGGGGTTGACCTGATCCTGGAACCCGGCGATCTCCGCCGACAGGTCCGCCTCGAGCACGTTGGTCTGGTTCCCGGCCCAGTCCGCGATCGAGAACGGATCGGCCCCCTGGTCGTGCTCGTCGTAGCTGACCTCACAGTCGAGCAGCACGTACGACATGCGCATCGTGCCTGCGCCGACGGGGATCGGCCGGGCCTGGTTGAACGTCTGCGCGTCGTCGAAGTCCAGGCAGCCGCCGTCGAGCGGGTCGACGTCCTCGGGCTGGTCGACCGGGGTCTGACCAGACGTATCGGCCTCGTCGAATCCGGCGATGATCAGGTTGTTGAACACGCCGGTGGTCCCGCGGCGGAGGAGCAGCCCGATGTCGCCCGGGTTGCCCTCGCCATCGCCGTTGCCCTGGCCGATGATGGTGACGTTCGACAGCGTGGGCGCGGAGCGCGGGATCGCCTCGGCGCGGGTCTCGTTGTTGAGGCCCTCGATGCCGTTGTCGCCGAACCCGGCGTGCTGCTGGAGCACGACCCACTGGGCCTGCCCGAGCCACCCTTCGCGCCACCGGATGCCCTCTTCTCCGGGACCGGTGACGAGCAGGTGCTTGAAGTTCGCCGTGCCGCCGTTGAGCTGAACGCCGCTGTCCAGCGGCTTGTGGACCTGCACGTGGTCGATGCTGGTCTCGGAGCCGACGCCCTGGAGCAGCAGGCCCGGCATGCGCTGATCGGGGCCGACGACCGCGCCTGCGAACTCGATCCGGACGTATTGGAGGCTTCCGCTGTTGTCGGCCTGGTCGGGACCACCGTAGAAGCCCGTGGCGCCGATGCCGAACGCCTGCTCCCCGGCATTGGTGCGCGCCCGCCCGTTGATCGCGAGGCCGCCCCAGTCGCCGCGCGCCCGCTGGCCGTCGAGGGCCGTGGAGCTCATGACGATGGGCTGGTCCTCCGTGCCGTTGGCCACGATCGACGAGCACCGGTTCACGACGAGGGCGCCGCCGGTCGCGAGCTCCCCGCGGATGCGCGTGCCCGCAGGAATGGTGAGCGTGGCGCTCTCGACGCCGATGCACTCCGTATCGGGGTCGTCGTACGCCGCGCCGACGTAGACGGTGCCGCGCAGGTGGTAGATGCAGATCGCGTCGAGCTCCGTGTCGTCGACGAGCGTGCCGGTCAGGATCCGCACCTCGTTCCGCTCGCAAGCGCCGGGAATGGTGGGGCCGGTGTCGGCCGTCTCGTCACCGGTCTCGATGACGTCGGTGCCGCTGCTGCCCGTACACGCGCTCAGCGCCAGCAGGGAGACGAGGATGGGGCTACGGGCCATGGGATGCGTCCTCCAGGCAACCCGGACGCTCGGTACACCCGGGAACGCAGGTATACGAGGAGGACGGTGTCGAGGACAAGGAGCCCGGTCCGCGGTCACTCCGCTCGATCTCCGACGTAGCGGCTTCGAGCTGCGTAATGAGGACTCCGCAAAGTAGCTTCGCAGTGCTCGGTTCACCCCTGTTCGAAGGTCCCCGACGTCCGCAACGGTCGTGCAACGAACACAGGCCGGTTCTCCGTCACTCCGCCAGCGACGTGATTCGGTTGCGGCCTTCGTTCTTCGACATGTACATGGCGCGGTCGGCCCGCTCGATCAGATCCTGAATCGTCCGATCCCCCGGCACACGAGTCGCGACCCCCACGCTGACGGTCACCTCGAGCGCTCCCGCGCTGGTCAGCAGAGGCGGTGTGTCGACCGAGGCCCGTAGCCGGTCCGCCACCCGGCGCGCCTCGTCCGGGGGGGTGCGCGGAAGGAGGAGCACGAACTCGTCGCCTGCGAGACGGGCCAGCACGTCGCTGTCGCGGACCGCGTGCTGACATCGCTCCACCACGCCGATCAAGACCTCGTCGCCCACGAGGTGGCCGAACGTGTCATTGACGTGCTTGAACTTGTCGAGGTCGACGAGGACCACGGACATCCGGGTCTCGGGCTCGCGCGAGAACTCGTCGGCGCACATCGTCTCGAACGCGCGGCGGTTCCAGATCCCGGTGAGGGGGTCCTTGGTGGCGGCGTCGGTCGCCATCGTGACGTGGCTCTCGAGGCGAGAGACCATCTGCCGGATGTTCGCGGCAGACTGCCGGATCGTGTCGAGCTCGGGCAGGACCGTGGGCTTGTCCGTGAGGTCCTCGGCGAGGAGATCGGCAAAGCCGATGATCGTGTCGAGCTCGGTCCGCGTTTGGAACGCGAGCTTCTTGATCTCCTCGTTGTCGACCCCGCCGAGGCGAGGTCGGTGCCCACTCGTAGACAAGGGCGTTCGCCTCCCCCACCGTTATCGAACCGTCCGGGCCGGTCCTTCAGTGGATGCTCGTCAGCGCCGGTCTGCGGCGGGTCTCGAGCTGACCCTCTCCTGACGAACCGCGATCCCTGGTCGAGGTCTCACCCCGGCAAGCGCGACGATTCCGCGCCGGGAGGTGGTCATGGGAATCAACACGGTTCTCCGTGGGTGGACGGGTTTGTGTGGAGTGCTCGCCCTTGCCTGCAACGAGATTCCCATCGAGGAAGACGGGACGATGGCGGACACCGGAGATCCGCCGGCGCGGCAGGATCCGCTCAGGGCGAGGAAGGAGGCAGGCAAGGTCGCCAAGGTCGATGCCCCCTCCTCTGCCGCCCCCCTCCCCGAGAAGTCCCCGGATCGCACCATCGCCGAGCGAGCGGGCGTGCTGGGCGCGATGCGGGACGGGGGCACGGTCGAGGGACTCGTCGGCTCGCCGGGGCTCGACGCGAGCGCGAGCGGGGGGATCGGTGGGCTGATCGGCACCAAGGGCATCGGCTCGGGCAGCTCGGGATTCGGCGCGGGCGGCGGCACGTTCGGAACCTCGGGCCTCGGCTCCCGGGGCTCCGGGCTCGGCGGCGGGGGCAGTGCCGCGGGGTTGGCGGCGCGCCGGCTTCAGCCCACCGTGCCGCTGTCCCAGGACGTGGTCCATCCCGGCCACAACCCCGTTCAGCGCGCGGACGGGGACTTCCTCTCCACGTTCTCGATCGACGTGGACACCGGCGCCTACACCCAGGCGCGCAGGACCTTGCGGGCGGGAGGGCTCCCGGCCCCCGCCGCGGTTCGCACCGAGGAGTTCGTCAACTACCTGGCCTACGACTACGCGGAGCCTCGCGGCGAGCACCCGTTCTCGATCACGCTCGAGGCGGCGCCCCACCCGTTCGCGGACGAGCACCTCGTGATGCTCGTCGGGGTGCAGGGGAAGGCCGCGGACAAGCAGCACCGCCCTCCGGTGCACCTCACATTCCTCGTGGACACGAGCTGCTCGATGCGGGGTGCCGACCGCCTGCCCCTCGCCAAGCGGGCGCTGACGAACCTCGTGGAGAACCTCGAGCCGCGAGACACCGTCGCGGTGGCGACCTACGCCGGCCAGTCCCGCAAGGTGCTCGATCCCACGCCGGCGTCGGAGGCCTCGACGATCCTCGCTGCGATCAGCGGGCTCGAGGCCCGGGGGGGCACGGCCATGCAGTCGGGAATGGCGCTCGCCTACGGCATGGCGGAGGACGCCTACGTGGCCGGCGAAGAGAACCGCGTCATCGTCCTGTCCGACGGCGACGCGAACATCGGCGCGACCGGACCGGAGCGCATCCTCGCGGACATCCGACGCTACGCCAGTCGCGGCATCACGCTGTCGACCATCGGCTTCGGCTCCGGCAACTACCGAGACGCGATGATGGAGCAGCTCGCCAACCAGGGCGACGGCAACTACGCCTACGTGGACTCCCCGGCCGAGGCCTGGCGCGTGTTCGGCGAGGACGTGCTGTCGACCGTCCTGACGATCGCGCGGGACGTCAAGCTCCAGGTCGCCTTCGATCCGGCCACGGTCGTGTCCTACAAGCTCATCGGGTACGAGAACCGGGCGATCGCCGACCAGGACTTCCGCAACGACGCGGTCGACGCAGGGGAGGTGGGCGCGGGCCACTCCGTGACCGCCCTGTACGACCTCGTCCTGGTCGAGGAGCCCGTCGAGCCCACGGTGGCCACTGTGCACCTGCGGTACAAGCCGCCGGGGCCGGACCGGCCCGCCCGGGAGCTCGGCGTTTCCCTGGCGACGTCGGCGCTGGGGTCCTCGCTGCGTCGGCAGCGCCACCTCCCGCGGGCCTTCGCCATGGCGGCGTTCGCGGAGAAGCTCCGCGGCGCGTCGGCGCTCGAGGACGTGTCGTGGGACGGGATCGCCGAGCTCGCGGCCGACGCGACGCGGCGGCGCAGCCCCCATCCTGACCGCGACGCCGAGCTGGTGGAGCTCGTGGGCCGCGCGCGGGACCTCGCCCGCGCACGGGACGAGGCGCGAGCGGACCGGGCCCCCCAGGCGCGGATCCGGAGGCTCCCGACCGCCCCCGGGCTGTCGGTGGAGCTCGGGGCGCTCCCCGACGCGGGCCGCACCCTCGCCCGCTACCGAAACCAGATCGAGTACTGCTACCAGCGCATGCTCGCGCAGAACCCGGCGCTGCAGGGGGACGTGGTGGTGCACTTCACCGTCGGCGGCTCCGGCTCGGTCGACGAGGTGAGGCTCGAGCGCGCCACCACGCTACGCGGTGAGGTCGGGCAGTGCGTGCTCGGCCGGTTCCGCCGCATGCAGTTCACGCCCCCTCCGCGCGGGGTGGCCGCGGCGACCTACGCGGTTCGCTTCGCGCCGCGCTGACTACCAGCTCTCGACGTCCGGCCGGACCTCGAGCTCGAACGTCCACGCGCTGCGGGGCTGCGTGGCCAGGTGCCGGTAGGTCACGGCGGCGTCCTCGGGCAGGATCAGCTGCTCCTCGGGCCGCTCCGTCGACGGCAGCTTGACCATCCCGTCGATGACGACCAGCGCGACGTGGATGCCCTCGGGCCACAGCTGCCGGGCCAGGCTCTCGCACAGCGACCGCTGGGCCGCCTTGCCCGCAGCGAACGCGGTCGTGAACGGCTTGCCCCGCCGCGTGGCGGTCGCCCCGGTGACCAGCAGGTTGCCGCCGCTCGCGGCCCGCATGTCGCCCACGACCTCCTTGGCGGCCACGAACAGCCCGAGCGCGTTCGTGCGCCACGCCAGCTCCATGCCGTCGACGTCGATCTTGTCGAGGTCACCCCACACGCCGCTCCCCACGTTCCACACCAGCGTGTGGACGGGGCCGAGCTGCTCGCGGACCTGCTGAAGCGCCGAGCGGATGCTCTCGGGCTCCGTCGCGTCGCAGGCCACGGCGAGCCCGCCGAGCTCCTCGGCCAGTGGGACGAGCTTGTCGACGCGCCGCGACATCACCGCCACGCGCCACCCGCTGCTCGCGAACTCCCTGGCCAGGGCCTCTCCGAGGCCGGGACCGACCCCCACCACCACGCACACTCGAGTCTCGGACACGCTCCCTCCATGCTGCCGACGTGCGCTGCGGCTCGACGGGCTTGGCCGGGCTGTATCGTGGACCGTCAGGGCCCCGGGGTCGGGGTGCGCTCCCACGCGATGCGGTCTCGTAGGCGGCCCACGCGCCAGCGCGACATCGGGTCCGGGCACCGCTCGTGCAGCTCACGGACGAGGCCCTCGGCCACGTCCAGCGCGTCCAGCCGCACCAGGCTCCGCGCCACCGTCACCCCGCGCTCGCTCGCCTCGCACGGCGCGTCGGCCTGCGCGAGCCACGCCCGCAGGTGCTCCACGCGCGTGAGCTGCCGGTCCGTCAGGGCGGTGACCGGCCCCGCCTGCGGGAGCTCCCGCGCGACCGCCAGCGTGGCCCACTGCCCCGCGTAGTCGGGGTGGTCCTCCGCCAACTGGGCGATCAGCGCCGCTCCCGGCGACGGACCGGGCTGCGCGCGGGCCTGCAGCAGCCGAAGCGCGGGGCGCTGCACGGCCGGGTCGTCGAGGAGCGTGAGGTACGCCCGGAGTGCGGCATCCGGGGCCCGCCCCAGGCGATGCGCGATGGCCTGGCGAAGCTCGTGGATCTGTCCGAGCATCGACCACGACCGGATCGCCGCGTCCCACCAGCGCACCGAGTAGCGCTCGGCCTCGGGCGCCGCGGCGAGCGCCTCGAGCGCCTCCCGGTGGCGGTCCAGCGTCTGCAGCGTCTCCAGGCGAGCCCAGAACAGCCACGGGCTCGGCTGCACGTCGAGCTGTTCCTGGTACAGCGCGAGCGCGCGGGCATGGTCTCCGGCGCGGGATGCGGAGCGGGCTTCGTCGGCGAGGCCGGGAACCCGGCGTCCCAGCTTGGGGCACACCCGCGCGGTCACCGCCGCCGGACCTCGCGGATCGAAGAGGCGGTCGGCGCGCGCGGAGGCGGCGGCGTCGACGGGAACGTCGCGCAGGAACGCGCGCCACTCCTCGTCGAGGGACGCCAGCGAGCGGCCGAAGGCGCGCTCCTCGTCGTGGGTCTGCAGCCACGCGCGCCACGCGGCGACGCCGTAGCGGAGCACGAGGAATCCCACGAAGGATCCCGACGCGTGGTAGGCCCGACCCTCGGGCACGGTCCAGAACCCCGACAGCGACATCAGCCGCGCCGCGTGGGGCAGCTGCTCGCGGCGCAGCGCGACCGCCAGCGGCGCGTGGGCCTCCGGCAGGGCGGCGTACCCCTCCGTCCAGGCGACCGCCGATCCCTCGGTGCGGCCGCGCGAGGGATCGACCTGCCAGGGGGGGCTCCCGGCGAGATCCGCGATCGCGTGGACCAGCTCGTGGGCCAGCGTGTCGTCGAGGCCATCCCGCCACGCCAGGGCGGCCCGTCGCCGGCGGGCGTGGGCGAACGGGCGGCCGGTGGCGCGCTCCAGGGCGTGGGGGTCGTCGTAGAGATCGAGCCTCACCACGACCCCGTCCAGGGAGATCTGCCAGGCGTCGGCGAGGCGGTGCAGGTGCCACTCGGCCTCGCGACCCACCATCTCCACCCGGTGACGGGCCTCTCCCGATCGGTCGTAGCGGAGGCGGACGTGGGCGGTCTCGTGTCGGCCGTCCAGGTGCCGCCGAGCGCCCTCGCCCAGGCCGATCCCGAGTTGACCGCCCCAGCCCACCGTGACCGCCGCCATCGCGAGCCCTGCGACGCCCGCGAGGGCCGCGCGGGCGCCGTCCCGGTGGTGCGACCACAGCAGGGCGAGCAAGCCCGTGACGGCCACGCCGAAGAGCCACCCCCGCTGCAGTACGTGGACCGCCGACATCTCCATCGAGGCCCGCTGATCGAGGGCGAGCACGAAGCCGAGCAGCGGATCTGCCATCGTGAGCCCGAGGTCGGTCCGCAGCTGGTCGTGGGCCAGGCAGGCGACCACCAGCCCGTAGAATGCGGCCACGCGGGGCACGGCGCGCCAGGCGGCCAGCGCGAGGCCCGCGACCGTCATGGCGATGGCCAGCGGGGCCCACGTGAGCCACAGGAACGTGCCCGTGCCGGCGGTCTCACAGCCGTGGGCGAGCGCGTTGGCGGCCGCGGTGGTGCCCTGCAGCCCGAGGCCCATGGCTGCCGCGCACGCCAGCGAGGAGACGAACGCGGCCTCCAGGCGGTCTGGGCGGTACGGGAAGGCCCGCACCGCCATCGCCGAGACCTCGAGCTGCACGAGGCACCCGAACAGCGAGGCCAGCTGGACGAGCTCGTGGTTCAGGACGTGAAACGGTGGCGCCAGCTGGGCCACGAGCCCCGTGGCGATCCCGAACAGCAGCCCGATCGCGGCGAGCCGAGCGCTCACCCGGGGGACCTCGGCCATCGCGGACTGGACGGGACGGCGGATCCGTAGCGCACCCCCCCATCCCAACGGCGTCCCCCCGGACCGATCAGCTCATTCGAGATCTCGGGCGACGGGCTGCAGACTTGAGGGTTCGCGCTGGACCGCCGCCCGGATCCGATCGAGGAGCTTCTTCAGCGAGTCGGGACGCAGCCACGCCGGGTACATCGCGAGCATGGCCCACGGGAAGATGCCGAGCTCCATGGTGGCGGCCAGCATGAGGTGGAACACCGCCCCCGTGACGATCCAGAGCGAGTCGAGGTGCCAGCGGTTCGCGAACGCGCGGAGCCTGCCAGGTCGCTCCGGGGTGTTCCGGTAGTGAATCCACAGGAGCACCAGCGGGTAGCTGTCCTGGAACAGGATCGTGCCCGCCGAGCCCACCTGGGACAGGAAGAACCAGGGCTGCTCGGCCACGAACGAGAAGTCGTACTTCGCGATCGCCGGGTCCTGGAGGATGAAGTACAGCGCGGCGAAGTGACCCATCGGGTACCAGTGCACGCCAGACTTCTGCACGCCCGCCAGGAAGTAGATCGCCACGAGCTGCAGGATGATCAGCCGGCGAGCCCAGGCCCCGATCGACTCGCCCGAGCCCTCGAAGCGGCCCGTCCGGATCAGCGCGTCGGCCGACCAGCACGCTCCGCCGCGGGCGAACACGAAGATCAGGAGGACGTCGCGGCACAGGGTGTCGATGCCGCGGTCCGACGCCGGCAGGATGTCGGCGTGCTGGGCATAGAGCAGCAGCAGCGCGAGCGCGCTGAGACGCGAGAACAGCCCGATCATGAAGGTGAACGCGAACAGCGTGGTCAGCGCGTGGAGGAGCCGCGCGGCCCAGACCGTACCAGGCAGGATCTGGTAGGCGAACGGCGGGTTCTTGCGGAGGATCGCATCGGAGAAGCCCCCGATCTGCTCGACGCCGAAGAGCTCGACCACGAGGTCGAGGCGCCAGAACTCCGTGAACTCCCAGAAGAGCACGGCACCGAGGCAGATGCGCACGAGGGCGAGCGACCGTGGGTGCTCGCGGACCGCCCAGAACGAGACCCACCACGCCCAGGCCCGCTCGTACCAGCGGTCGGAGTCGCTAGTCATCGGGGTTCGGCTCCGGAGCGGGCCCTCGGATGCGCCAGCGTCCGGGCTGGTTCCGCCGGAAGCGGAGCTCGTGCCGGATCACCACGTCGTCCTTCGGGGTGCCCCACGGATAGCGGGTGTACCCCCGCTCGATGTAGATACGCATCTCGACAGCGTCCTCGAACTCGTCGAACACCTGCCGGGCCGCCCACTTGGACAGGTTGCGGTAGCCGGGCCGGATGTGGTCCTTCTGCCCGTCCCACACGCCGCGGAGGCGGCGGAACCGGAACTGGTCCTCGCGCCAGCTGCAGCAGGGGTCGAGCTTGCGCTCGAGGGGGATCCAGGCCTGCTCTCCGCGGCGCCGCATCTCCACCACGAGCCGCTCGGGCCTCGTGGTCGCGGCGGCGAACAGCGCCCACGCCTGGTTGGTGTTCGTGAGCTGGAAGAAGGGCTTGAACGGCGTCTTCAGCGTGTCCTGGATCTCGTGGAGGGTCGTCGTGGTCTTCACGAATCCGTCCTCGAGGGCCTCGTGCTCGACCTCCACCCCGACCATCGACAGCCGCTTGCGCCACTGGCGCAGCCCGCGCTGCCGCCAATCCTTGCGCACCTCCTCCTCGCTCACCGCGCCGGGGAACGGCAGCGCGTAGATCCCGTGTGCGAGCAGGGCGATTGCGATCAGCACGCCACGAACGTGATCACGCCAGCCCACCGAGCCTCCTGCCGAGGTGGTGGCGCGCCTGCCGGCGCCACCAGTCCCAGTCGTGGGACACATCATGCCCCCACAGGTCGAGCTCGTGGGGGATGGCCTTGTCGCGAAGCGCCTCCCCCAGCGCGATCGTCTCGTCGATGCAGCGGTCTTCCCACATCCCGCGGCCACACACGAGCGACAAGGACGTCTGGCGGGTGCGGTGCAGCGGGTCGCCCCACAGGTTCCAGACGTAGGCGAGCGGGTTGTGGAAGTACACGTCGGACCCGTCGTAGCCATGCAGGAAGGGCCGGACCTCGTACCGCCCCGACAGGCACAGGCCCCACCAGAAGGTCTCGGGGTGCTTCAGCGCGAGGTTGGCGACGTACAGCGCTCCGAGGCTCGCCCCCGCCAGCGCGATCCGCATGTCGGAGGATCGGCAGTCCTGGCGGACGGCGGGCACGAGCGTTCGCATGACGAAGTTCTCGTAGGCCTGGTGCAGGTGCACGCGCCAGCGAGGGTCCCCGTCGCCGCGCGTCCACACCTCGGACACGTTGGACTCGACACAGTAGAGCTTGAGCCGACCCTGCTCGAGGTACGGCCACAGCTCGCCGATCATGCCCTGGTTCTCCCACTCGTGGGCCATGCCCGCGGCTGTCGGAAACACGATGACGGGCGGACCGAAGTAGCCGTATGCCCAGACGTGGACCTGGCGGGAGAGGTCGGGGCTCGGCAGCAGGACGTGGCGGATCAAGTCGACTCCAGATCGCGCCGGAACTAACGCTGCAGGATTAGATGTTCACCACATTGGAGGTCAGTGTGCGGTTTTGGCGAGACGCTCGCGAGAGGGAGTCCCGGGCTCGAGGACGGGCCCGCCGGGGAGCGATCGCTGGGTTCGTGGCCCTGCAGCTCGGGTGCGCGGGGCTCCTGGCTCCGGTCGAGGAGATGACCGGGCTGGCGCTGCCCTTCGGAGAGCCGCCGCTCGAGCTCGAGCAACCACTGCCGGAGAGCGGGGAGCTTGCCGCCGCCGCCCTCGCCCGTCGCGTCGAGGGGCGCCGGTTCCCGGCGGCCACAGCAGAGGCCTGCGACGAGCACGCGGCGCGGTTCACGTGGCTCGCCGCGCGCGAGGACGACCCCGCGGTCCTCGAGGCGGCGCTGTGGGCGATGGCCGGGTGCGAGGCCGCGCTGCATGCGCCCGATGCGCAGGCGGTGGCCCTCCGCCGGCTTCGCCACCAGGCGGCAGGCGTCGTGGGGGGCGCGCTCGAGGTGGCTCGGCCGCACGTCGCCCGCGCGAAGGTGCACGACCCGATCGTCCAGCGCGTGGTCGACGTCGCGACGTCGAGCGCGCCGATGGGCGTGCGCATCGCCGCCCTCGAGGTGCTCGACGAGCGCGCGTGGGGCGGCGAGCCGAGCGTCGCGACGGCCTTCTACGACGCGCTCCAGGCCGATCTGAAGCCGCCGCTCACGGCCACCGCCCTCGAGCGGCTCCGGGAACGCGCACCCCACCTCGCAGAGGTCGACCGGGAGCGCTTCCGGGTCGCGCTGATGGTCCTCGCGAGCGACATCGACCCCGGCCTTCGGGGCTACGCGGCGCGGGCCGTGGCGCGCCTCGCGCCCGACCACGAGGAGGCTCGGGCCCTCGTGATCGGCATGCTCGACGACGAGCACGGCTACCCCCGTGCCGCGGCTGCGGCGGCGCTCGCCGACATGGGCTACCGCGAGGCCATCCACGAGCTGATGCGCCGCCTCGACGACCATGCGCCGACCGGGTGGAAGATGAGGCCCTACGACCACCCGAGCGGCGAGGAGCGCCAGTTCTCGTTCGCGGGCTCGCCCTTCGAGCGCGTCGACGATGCGTACCTTCGAGCGCTCGCCGAGCTCACGTCGGAGCTGCCCGAGCCGTACGTGCATCGCGAGGTCGACCCCGACTATGTCAACCTCGACATCCTGGCCGCCGCCCGGGATGCGCGCGCCTGGTACGCGGAGCACAAGGACTCGGTTCCGGAGCGGGGGCTTGCTGGTGACCGGGCGATCGGTCAGGCTGACGCGCCAGAGGAGGACCGTTGAACCGCCAGACCCTCGCTGTAATCATCGGCACGGTCGCACTGCTGCTCATCGCGATCGTCCTGCTCTACTTCACCCCCTCCCCGGCGCCCAATCCTCCGGTCAGCGCGTCGCCGCCCCGGGTTCCCACCGCCAAGACGGTCAAGGCCAAGGGGGGGCGCGGGGAAGGCCGGCTTCCGGCGCGGCGCTTGATCCACAAGCGCGAGATCCCGCCCAGTCGCCCTGCGGCTCCGGAGGGCGCGCCCCACGTCGTGGTCGTGTTCACGTCGTCGCAGCGCAAGGACCTGTGGACGCCCTATGGCGGGCCGGCGGAGACCACGCCGTTCCTCGGCACCAAGGCCGCCGAGGGCGTGAAGATGCTCGATGCGCTGGCGGCCGCGGTGTCCCCGCACGAGGCCGCGGCCGCGGCGACCACCGGCAAGTACCCCCACCACGTCGACGCCATCGAGCCGACCTCGCGGCGCAACGGTCGAAAGCTCGCCGAGGGCGCCGACACGCTGGCCGAGCGGTTCGCCGCCAACGGCTGGTTCACCATGGGGGTCTCGGCCAACCACCACTACAACAAGCGCATGGGCCAGGTGCGGGGGTTCGACTGGTACCGTGACTCCCAGCCGTTCTCGCTCATGCGCGACCGCCGGATCACCGCCGGCCAGGTCGTCCGCTTCGCCTTGCGCAAGGTCGCGGATCGCGAGGAAGGCGAGAAGGCGCGCCCCCTGTTCCTGCAGCTCGCGCTCGTCGACTCCCACAAGCCGTTCACGATCCCGCCGTCGGAGTTCGGCCCCTACCTGTCCGACGAGCACCAGATCGCGCCCTACCTCGCCACGCTGCGGCGCCTCGACGACGCGATCGACGCGCTCGC
Organism: uncultured Enterobacteriaceae bacterium; assembly: GCA_964393165.1. Taxonomy (GTDB): domain Bacteria; phylum Myxococcota_A; class UBA796; order UBA796; genus DRPG01. The sequence goes on along the minus strand of CAYMSU010000066.1, from coordinate 927 downwards.
CACGGGCCTCGAGCGCGAGGGGATCGCCGAGGAGAACACGCTGTTCGTCGTGGTCGCAGATCACGGGGAGGGCCTGGACATGCCGCCTCACCACCGGCGCGAGCACGGCTACGTGCTCTACCCCAGCATCGTCGAGATTCCTTGGGTGATGTGGGGGCACGGGCTGTCGCCGCGGGCGGTCGAGGGCCTGGCATCCCACATCGACGTGGCGCCCACGGTGCTCGGGCTCGCGGGGCTGACCGGCGAGACCGGGTTCGACGGAATGGATCTGTCCGCCGCGGTCCGCGGCGAGCAGCCGCGGACCGGCCGCGAGCAGGCCTACGCCGACACGTGGTTCCGAGGGGCGCGGCGGGCGAGCCTGTGGACGGCGGCGCGGCAGTGTCAGAAGGACTTCGGGAGCGCCCCGCTCGATCTGCCCGATGAAGTGTTCCCAGACGGGTGCTTCGACCGCGACGCCGACCCCACGTTCCTCGACCCGATCGAGGACGCCGAGCTGATGGCGAAGCTCGCGGAGAAGCACGCGGAGTTGTCGGAGCACGTGCCTTCGGCGGCCGCGCCGTCCGAGCCCGCGCCGGCCAACTGACGCCATCGGCAGACCCCGTCGGACATGGTAGGGGAGGGAAGCGGGGCTCGGGGCGCGCCGAGTCCACCAGGAAGGCCATGCCTGAAGCCGAGGGCGGGTATCGCCCGGACGGCGGGTCAGACGGTGCACCCCCGTCGCTGATCCCCGGAGGGTCCGGGTTCCGTCGGAGCAACGCGGTTCGTGTGCTGATGGTGGCTGCTGCGGCGGTCATCGTTCTCGCGGGGCTGAGCCTCGCGAAGGACATCATCCTGCCGATCCTCTTCAGCGTGTTCCTGTCGATCGCCACGCTCCCGCTGGTGCGGGCGCTGCAGCGGTCGGGCGTGCCGAAGGGGCTGGCCATCCCG
>CAYMSU010000065.1:0-17913 GCA_964393165.1 uncultured Enterobacteriaceae bacterium | reverse complement strand
GGCGGTGAACCCGTCGTAGTCGATGGTGCAGTTGGTGTGGAACAGGCTGTGCGTGCCGGAGTTCCCCCGCAGCGTGATGTCGGCGCCCGTGATGTCGGAGTTCTCGAAGTACGCCTGGTTCGTCGCGACGTTGTCCTCGAAGGTCACCCGGGTCATCGTGACCGTGGCGTCCACCACCTCGAACATCCGGTAGCCACCGCCGCTGTTCTTCACGGTCACGTCGGTCAGGTCGAGCGTGCCGAAGGAGTGGCGGATCGCCTTGTTCAGGCGGACGTCGTCGAACACCACGTCGTCGACGACGGCGTTGAGCCGGTCGAGGTTGGCGCCGCTCCAGGCGTTCTGCATGGTGAGGCCGGTGAGCGTGACGTCGCTGAACAGCTCGCCGTCGAACATGTACTCGATCTGCCCGTTGGACGGGTAGCCGCCGTCGAGCACGGTGTCGGTCGAGCCGTCGCGGCCGATCACGTCGATGTCGTCTTCCGCGGTGAGCCACGCGTAGTAGGTGCCGGCGCACACGTGCAGCTCGCCCGGATCGGTGCTCGTGAAGGCGTAGGGCGCCGCCTCGGTGCCGCTCTCGAAGTCTGCGGTGAAGTCCGTCCACGCGTCGAGCGCGGGGTCGTACCACCACACTCCGGCGTCTTCCGGGTTGTTGTCGCAGTCGTCGTCGACGCCGTTGCAGCGGTCCGGGGCGCCGGGATGGATCCAGTCCACAGTGTCGTCGCAGTCGTCGTCGAGCGCCGAGAAGCCGGCGGGGAGCTCGCAGGCGAGCATGACCTCGTCGTCGACCCCGTGACCGTCGCCGTCGGCGTCGACATACCACTCGTCGCCGGTCGTGGTGTCGAGCCCGGGATCGTCGTCGTCGGCCGCGCCGTTGCAGTCGTCGTCGACTCCCTCGTTGCAGACCTCGGGGGCGCCGGGATGGATCTCGGTCTCTCCGGGGGCGCAGTCGGTGTCGTCGAGCACGTGCTCGGCGGGCTGCGCGCAGGCCATCGTGATGTCGTCGGGGTCGCCGTAGCCGTCGCCGTCGAAGTCGGCGAAGAACGCCGTCCGGGTGTCCGGGTCGAGCGTGGCATCGGCGTCGTCGACGTCCTCGTCACAGTCGTCGTCCAGCGTGTTGCAGACCTCCTGGGCGGCCGGGTTGATCTCGGCCACGAAGTCGTCGCAGTCCGTGTCGTTCGGCACCGTGCCGGAGGGCTGCAGGCACGCCTGGACCGGCGCATCGGCGTCGCCGAAGTCGTCCGCATCGCGATCCCGGAAGAACGTGGACGCCGTGGCGAGGTCCAGGCCCGGGTCTTCGTCGTCGGCGAAGGTGTTGCAGTCGTCGTCGACGCCGCCGTTGCAGATCTCCGTGGCGTCGGGATGGATGTCAGGATCGCTGTCGTCGCAGTCCTCGTCGTCCTCGACGTGAGCCTCGGGCGGGGCACACGACACGGTCGTCACGTTCGGATCGCCGAACCCGTCTCCGTCCGCGTCGGCGAACCAGGGCCGCTCCGTCGAGAGGTCGACGTCGTCGTCTTCATCGTCGATCAGGCCGTCGCAGTCGTTGTCGAGCCCGTCGCACACCTCGGTCGCGCCGGGGCGGATCGCCTCGTTGTCGTCGGCGCAGTCCTCCCGAGCGATGAACCCGTCGCCGTCGACATCCTGCTCCTCGGGATCCGGGCATCCGAGGAGGCCGAGGGCCGCCGATACTCCCAACCAACGCGCCAGCATGGGTGCTCCCGTCTCGCGAGAGAGTCACCCTACAACATCCGTGACGGTCGTTACATGTCGACCGGGTCGTGGTCGAGCGTGCGCGCCTTCGCCGCCTCGGCGAGCGGGGCGAAGGCCTCGCGCTGTGCGTCGAACCAGTCGCGCGCGTCGCCGCCTGTCTCGACCGGCTCGGCGGTCATCGCCACCGTGATCGTGCCCTCGCCCTTGCACTTCGAGGCGGTGCGGCCGAGCTTCCAGGGGCCCGACAAGTGGCCCTCGAGCCCCTCCTCGAGCGTGTCGGGCCAGCGCTCGCGGGGCTCGTGCAGCCAGCCGAGGTGCAGCGTGGCGAACGCCTTGCCGTTCTTGCAGGTGCCCTGCTCCACTGCGCACACGGCATAGCGGTACCGCTCCCCGGTGGCGCGCTCGGGCCAGCGGAGCGCCACGCTGGCCTCCGCGCCCACGTCGTCGCCGAGCGAGGCGAGCGTGTTGCGAACGATGTCGGCCGCGGTCGGGGGGACCTCCCCGAGCACGGAGTGCAGCGAGGCGACGGCGGCCTTGGCGGCGTCTGGGTCCATGCCGTCTTCGTTTCCGACGTCCGCGACGTCGGCCCAGGCCTCGATGACGAGGCGGCGCTGGTTCTCGGGCTCCTCGGCGAGCAGCGCCTCGAGCGTGGGCAGCGCCTCCGCGCCGAGGTTGCGGGCGTAGAGCCCCACGAGGGCGAAGAAGCGGGTGCGATCCCGGTCGTCGCGCCGGTTCTCGAGCGCGGTGGTGAGCAGCTCCTGGACCTCCGCGGTGGAGCAGTCGGCGAGCCCCCGGTACCACCGCTCCGACCAGAAGCGCTCGGTCTCGGTGGCCTGGGCCTGCACGAAGAACTCCCCGACCTGGGGCGCCTGATCGCACTGGTGACCGAGCCAGTCGATCGTGGGGCCGAGCTCGTTCGGCTGCAGCTTGGCCATCCACGCGATCACCGGCTCGACCGCGCCCGCGCGGAGCGCCGCGAGCACGCCGGGGTTCGTGCGCTCGCTCGCGAGGAAGCGCGGCACGACCTCCTTCGCCGCCGGCGCCGCGCCCTCCGGATCGCAGGCCGCCCACTTGGCGTAGCGCGCGCCGAGGTGCAGCGGCGTGGCCTCCTCGACGGCGGCCTTCAGGGCCGCGGGATCACAGTCGGCGGCCTGCACGGGGCTGGCCACGAGAGCAAGAGACCACACCAGGACCACGCGTCACCTCGGGTGCTGCGCCCTGTATGACACGCTGCGTGGTCGGCCGCGAGCGATCGGTTAGGGCGCCGGAAACCTCTGGAGGCAGGCGTGAAGGCTCCCATCCACGTGGCAGTGACGGGTGCGGCGGGCAACATCGGGTACTCGCTGTTGTGGCGACTGGCGTCGGGTAGCTGCTTTGGCAGCGACCAGCCCCTCGTGCTGCAGCTCCTCGAGATCACCCCGGCGCTCGAGAAGCTCCAGGGCGTGGTGATGGAGCTGCAGGACTCCGCGTTCCCGCTCGTGCACGACATCGTGGCGACCGACGACGCCGACAAGGCGTTCGCCGACTGCGACGCGATCTTCCTCGTGGGCTCCCGCCCGCGCAGCAAGGACATGGACCGCGCCGATCTCGTGGCCGCGAACGGGCCCATCTTCGTGGGGCAGGGCGGCGCGATCGGGCGCGGCGCGAAGCGCTCGGTCAAGGTCGTGACCGTGGGCAACCCGTGCAACACGAACTGCCTCATCGCGGCGGCGAACGCCGAGGGGCTCCCGGCCGAGGCGTTCTCGGCGATGACCCGCCTCGATCAGAACCGCGCGGTCGGCCAGGTGGCAGCCCGGCTGGGGGCGGTCCCGGGCGACGTGAAGGACGTGTTCATCTGGGGCAACCACTCCGACAAGATGCACCCCGACCTGCGCCGGGCCACCGTGCGGGGCGAGCCGGCCATGGCCCAGCTCCCCGAGGACTGGGTGCGGGGCGACTTCCGCACCACCGTGGCCACCCGCGGCAAGGCGATCATCGTGGCCCGCGGCGCGTCGAGCGCGGCGAGCGCGGCGAGCGCGGCCGTCGACCACATGCACGACTGGTGGCACGGCACGAACGGCGGCATCGTGTCCGCCGCGATCCCCTCCAAGGGCTGGTACGGGGTGCCCGAGGGGCTCGTCTTCAGCTTCCCGGTCACCGTCTCCGCCGACCGCACCTTCCAGGTGGTCGAGGGCCTCGAGATCGACAGCTACACCGCGCAGCGGATCCAGGAGAACGTCGAGGACCTCGAGGGCGAGAAGGCCGCGGTCGCCGACCTCCTCTGAGCGGGGCGGTCAGCCGAGAGCGGCGTCGAAGGCGGCGCGGATCCGGGGGAGGTCGTCGTCGCCGACCCCGAGGTGGAACACGAGCCGCAGCCGCTCGGCGTCGATCGGGTAGCAGCGCACGTCGTGGGCCCCGAGGCGCTCGGCGACCCCCGCGGCGTCGCCGACGCGCACCACGAGGATGTTGGTGTCCGGCGGATCCACCTCGAGGCCCCGGGCCTGGAGATCCTCGGCGACCTCCCGGGTCCTCCGGTGGTCGTCGGCGAGGCGGTCCACGTGGTGGTCGAGGGCGTACAGCGCGGCCGCGGCGAGCAGCCCGGTCTGCCGCATCGCGCCGCCGAGCATCTTCCGCATGCGGCGGGCGCGGTCGACTCGCGCGGCGTCGCCGCACACAATGGAGCCGGCGGGGCACCCGAGGCCCTTGCTGAAGCAGAAGCTCAGGGTGTCGAAGCCCTCCGCCCGCCGCGCCAGGGGCACGCCCGATCGCACCACGGCGTTCATCAGCCGTGCGCCGTCGAGGTGGGTGGCGAGGCCGTGCTCGCGGGCGACCGCGCAGATCGCGGCGGTGTTGTCGAGCGGCTGCACGCGCCCCCCGCCCCGGTTGTGGGTGTCCTCGACGCAGACGAGCGCGGTGTGCGGGAAGTGTGGGGCGGACTGCCGGATCGCGCGCTGGACGTCGTCGGGATCCATCACCCCCCGGGGACCGGGGAGCAGTCGGAGCTGCACGCCAGCGAGGCCGGCGGCGCCTGCGGTCTCGTAGTGGAAGGGGTGCGCGTCGACGTGGGCGAGCACCTCGTCGCCGCGGCGGGTGCTCGACTCGATGGCCACGAGGTTGGCCATGGTGCCACTGGGGACGAACAGCGCCGCCTCCTTGCCGGCCAGCGCCGCGCACCTCGCCTCCAGGCGGGCTACCGTGGGGTCGTCGCCCAGCACGTCGTCGCCGAGCTCGGCCTCGGTCATCGCGCGGAGCATCGCCGGCGTGGGCAGCGAGACGGTGTCGGAGCGGAGATCGACAGGCGGCACGGGCACTCCTCGAGGCGGTTGACACCCGTCGCCCACGTGGCACCGTGAGCGAGGGGAGGTGCCCATGCTAGCGTGGCTCGTGGGCTTGGTGCTGGCCCAGCCGAAGGTCAGCGAGGAGATCACGGTCTACGGCGACGACTTCGCCCGCTGGGACGGCACCCGCTGGCTCGTCCAGGTCGAGCTGATCTTTCCCCTCGGGCTCACCCTCGCCCGCGACGCGAACCGCTCCTTCGACACCTACGCGATGCAGCTGCGCGGCGTGCTCGCCTGCGACAAGGAGCACCCGCTGTCCAAGCGGAAGTGGGAGGTCGGCTGCACGATCGAGGATCTGGGCCTGCGCGTTACGTCCATGCGGCGCTGGCGCCGAGCGCGAGACCGGCAGATGGTCCAGGAGGTCCTCGACGAGATCGACGCCAAGCTCACCGGCGCGAAGGTGCAGATCCAGACGGATCGGCTTGGCGGGGTCACCAACGTCGACCTGGAGGGGCTCGAGGCGTCGAACCAGCGGGCGCGCGAGGGGATCGAGTCGCTGCGCCAGCTCGTGGCGAGGGTCACGGCGGGCTTTCACCTGCGGATCCCCGAGCACGCGCAGCGCAAGGGGGAGTGGGTCGAGTACCGCAGCGATCTGATGTCGCTGCCCTCGATCAACGGGTCGCGCGGGAGCGCCTACCTCAAGCACGTCGTCACGCCCTACGAGGGCAACCAGCTGGTCCAGACCGTCGGCAAGGGGACCGCGATCGCGTCGCTGTTCAAGTCCTACCTGTCGTACGACGAGCCTCCGATCGATGGTTCGGACGACGGCCTGGGGCGGTCGGACGTGCGGCTCGAGCGGGGCGAGGCGATCGACGTGTCGTTCGCGCTCGGCGCGCGCGGAGTCGCGATCTTCGACCCGAGCACGGGGATCATGACCGAGCGGGTGTGGATCGTCACCGGTCAGGCGACCGCCTCTGCGGCGGAGAGCGGGCCGCTCCCTCCGTTCCGCAACGCGGGCCGGCTCACGCTGCTCGGCCAGGCCGACCGGCCCGACGTCGGGCCGTCCATGCAGGTCTCGCCGCCCGGGCGCACGCTGGCGGGCCTCGACCCGTGGGTGTCGATCGAGGTCCTGGGGGACTGACCCGGGTTACCCCCTGCGTGTGTTCGTCCTGCCTCCGATCTGGCTGCTGGTATGGGGCTTCTGCGGGCCGGTGGAGGCGCCTTGCCCCGCCCCGCGCTTGTGGTATTCGCCGGAGAGCAACGACGTCGTGCACTGGGGCTGCACCCCCCCGGGGGACCAGTGGCGGGCCGAGCCCTTCTTCGGCCAGGTCGGGGCCGACCTGACCGGCGAGCTGCGGGGGCCCCGGGGGGTGTTCATGGCGCCGACGGGCGACACGGCGGTGCTCGCGGCGGCGCGAGAAGGGGGCGACGACGCGGCCCTCGACACCGGGGGAACGGGGCTCACCGGCGATACTGCGGCACCTCCCGAGTCCGGTGCGACCGCCGACACGGGCGCGTTTCTCGATACGGCCGAGCCACCTGCCCCGGCCCGGAGGGGGCCGCGCCGCCCCGCGTCCGAGCCCGCGACCGACGAGGGCGATACCCTCGCCACGACGGAGACGGGCGAGCTCGTGGACACTGCGGACACCTTCCTCGACCTCGACACCGGGGAGTGGACCGGGGACACCGCCCAGCCCCCGCCGAACCCGGTCTCCACGGCGGACACGGGCGAGCTCGAGGAGGCCCTCGACGACCCGGAGCCAGACGCCGCCGGGGACACCGCCATCGCCGAAGACGACGACATCGCCGACGAAGACGACGTCGCCGACGAAGACGACATCGCCGAAGAGAACGACATCGCTGAAGAAAGGGAGGAGGCGCCGTGATGTGGCTTGTGTGGCTCGCGAGCTTGGCCACCGCCAGCGATCTGAGCCCCTGGGTGGGCTCCTGGGGGCTCGACCCGTCCCAGAGCGACGATGCGCTGCAGCGGGTGCAGATGGCCGTGCGCGCGCCGATCCTGGATGCGTCGGGGGCGCGGCAGTTGTCGCCCGATGGCTCGGGCCAGGTCGACCAGGAAGACCACCAGCGCAGGGTGGTGGGCTCGGTCATGCGGCTGCTCGGCCACTCCGGGATCGTCGAGTGGGCGGAGGGGTCGAAGAGCGACGTGGTGCGGCTCACCCTCGGGGGGGATCCGCCGCAGGAGCTCTCCGACGGTCGCAAGTGGACCAAGGTGAAGACCGACGAAGGGCGCTACCGCGTGCGCGTGCAGCTCGGCGAGCGCCTGGTGCTCCAGCGACGCGCGGACAACCTCACGGTCACCGAGACCTTCCTCGACCCGTCGGACGACGGATCTGTCGCCGTGGTGGTGCGGCTCGAGGGCTCGGGGCTGCAGGAGATCGAGTTCCGCCGGGTGTACCGCCCGCTGGATCGCTGATGGTCGGGCTCCTCCTGGTGGAGGTGGCGCGCGGCGGGCTGCCGGCGTGCCGGGGGGAGGCCGACCGCGCGCTCGTGGCCCACGAGGTGCCCCTGGGGGCGCAAGCCGAGGGGGGGCGGCTCACCACGGTGGCGGCGGTGGACATCGACCAGGACGGGCGCGACGAGCTCGTGGGCGCCGTGGTGCCGCTGTTCGGGGAGGCGTCCCCGATGGGCTGGTGGTCGGCGTCGACCGATCCGGCGGCGCCGCCGGTGCTCCGCTCCGAGATCCGGTTGTCGTTCGCGGGCCTCCGGATGCTCACCGGCGACGTCGACGGCGACGGAGACGTCGACGTGGTGATCGCCGATCCGGGGACCGACGAGGTGTTCCGCATGGTGTGGCTGCCCGACGGGATCGCGATGTCGCCGCGTTACCGGCTGGCCGATCTCGGCCCCGAGCCCCTGGTCGCCGACCTCGGCGGCGACGGCGCAGCCGAGCTGCTGAGCGTGTCGCCGCTCACGATCGCGGCGGCGTGGTCGCTGGCCGCAGATCCGCAGCGGCTGGTCGAGGGTGCCGTCGACGACGGCGTGGCCCAGGCGGTCGGGGATCTCGACGGCGACGGCGCCCCCGACTGGCTGATCGCGCAAGGAGCGCGCTCCCGGATCACCGTGGCGTGGGGCGGGGACCTCGGGCGGCAGGAGTCGATCCGCGTGCCCCTGCGGGACGTCCGCGGGATGGTCCCCGCGGATGTCGACGCCGACGGCACGATGGAGGTGCTCGCGGTGGATCGTCGCCGCGCCGCGATCCGCCGGCTGGACGGGCCACGCCTGCGCAAGGGGCCCTGGATCGTGCGGCTCGCCGACCGGAGCGCGCGCGACACCCCGCTGACCGCAAGGGTGGCCGACGTGGACGGGGACGGCTGCCCCGACGTGCTGCTGCACAGCTTCGCCACCCAGGAGCTGGCCATCGCCTGGGCCGGGGCGCGCGGGCACGTCCACGTGCAGCGGCTGCGCACGGGGGCCGGGCCACTCGTGGTGGCGCAGCTCGACGAGGTCCGCGGCGACGACGTGGCGGTCGTGGATGGGGATCGGGTGCTCGTGCTCTCCATGCCCGCCCACACGACAGGGTCGTCGGGCGAGGCGGCGCCGCTCGACGCGCCCTGAGCTCAGCCGAGGACCCGCCAGGGCAGCGTCTGCCCGCCGAGGAACACCGCGACGTCGTCCGTGCCCTCGACGGCGACCGAGGCCGGCGGGGTGTCGTCGTGCCGCTCGAGCGTGATCTCGGCGGTGGCCGGCTCGACGCCGTAGAACGCCGCCCCGTGCGCGGCGAGGAAGCCACCCAGGTGCTCGAGCGCCCCCTCCCCGTCGAACACCGTCGCGTAGGCCGCGAGCGCCGTGGGCGCGTTGAAGATCCCCGCACAGCCGTGGTCGCATTCCTTGGTGCCGCGCGCGTGGGGCGCCGAGTCGGTGCCCGCGAAGAAGCGCGAGCTGCCGCTGGTGGCAGCCTCCACGAGCGCCCGCCGGTCCCGCTCCCGCTTGAGCACGGGAAGGCAGTAGGCATGCGGTCGCAGCCCGCCGGCGAACAGCGCGTTGCGGTTCCACCACAGGTGGTGCGGGGTGATCGTGGCAGCGAGCGGTCGATCCGAGCGCTCCTGGACGAACCGCACCGCGGCCTCGGTGGTGACGTGCTCGAGCACGATGCGCAGCTCGGGGAGCGCGTCGCATAGCGGATCGAGCACCAGCTCGAGGAACCTCGCCTCGCGGTCGAATACGTCGACCTCGGGGTCGACCACCTCGCCGTGCACGCACAGAGGCATGCCCGCCTCCGCGAGGTGGGCGAGCGCGTCGCGGATCCGCACGACGTCGGTGACCCCGTGGTCGGAGTGGGTGGTCGCGTGGGCCGGGTAGAGCTTGGCGGCGTGCCACGCGCCGTCCTCCCAGGCCTTGACGATCTCCTCGCCGTCGGCGTCGTCGGTCAGGTAGCAGGTGACCAGCGGGGTGAAGTCGGCCCCGGGCGGACAGGCCGCGACGATGCGCTCGCGGTAGGCGATGGCCTGCTGCGCGGTGGTGATCGGCGGCACGAGGTTGGGCATCACCAGCGCGCGTCCGAAGTGCTGCGCGGTGGCCGGGACCACGGCCTCGAGCATCGCGCCGTCGCGCAGGTGGACGTGCCAGTCGTCGGGGCGGGGCAGCGACAGTTGCATGGTCATTCCTCTGGAGCGGACCGATCTCTCGACCCGATGGCGACCTGATGCTCCACCCAGTACATCGCCGACTGGACCACCTGGAAGGAGGCCAGGGCGCGCTCCCCGAGCACGGGTGAGGCGTCGTCGGCGTAGATGCGCCAGCGCAGGGTGACCCCAGCGCGCAGGAGCGCGAGGTTCCGGGTGTGGATGCAGGTCCAGATGCTCACGGCGTAGATCTCCTGGCTAGGGAAGATCGGCATGCCGTGGAAGCGGAAGAACGTCACGTCGCCGGGCGTCTGGCTGTAGTGGCACTCGTCGTTGACGCGCATGCGGCGGCGGACCTCGGAGCCGGCGAATGGGCGCGGCAAGATGAGCTCGATGCCCACGTGGTTCGCGAGCCGGCGGCTCCGGTTGGCGAGGAACGCGCGCAGCTGCACGAAGGCCTGGGGCCCCCGCGGGTCCGACACGTCGATCTCGGGCTCGCCATAGGGCCCGAGGCGGGACAGCTCGAGCACGGGGTGCTGGGAGCGCCGCAGCACGTCCTGTACGTGGACGTGGCCCATCGGCCGCGACTTGCCGGCAATCCGAAGGTAGTACCTGTGGTCCTTGGACTGGTGCGGCGCCTGGGGGCTCGCGGGGATGTCGATCACGTACACCGCACGGCCCTCGCGCAGGCGGCACGGGACGTCGTCGGCGCCCACCTCGAACACGTTGCACTGCTGCAGCGGGGGATCGACGACCGCAGGAGCGACGTCCTCGAGCCAGGCCCGGGTGCCCCCGCGCAGGTCGACGGGCACGCCGGTGTCGATCACGCCGTGGTCGTCGAGCCCGATGAACAGTCGCCCGCCCGCGCCATTCGCAAACGCGGAGACCTGCTTGGACAGCGCGATCAGGAAGTGATCCTGGATGTCGCCGTCGTCGCCGACCATCCAGGCGCTCCCCTTGAACTCCTGGAAGTCGTGCTCGTGAGGCTCGAGCCCTCGCAGCATGGCGGCCGTCCACCGCTCGGGGGACGCATCGGCCATGGTCAGCCGAGGAACCGGAACAAGCGCTCGAGCATGCTCGGGGCGCGCTCGGCGCTCGGCGGGCCTTGCCCGAAGGGCACGTCGAGCGCGTCGGCCGACACGCCGGCCATGAGCGCCCGCACGCGGCTCCAGGCCTCGGGCAGGGGCGCCTCGCCGTGCTCGGCGGCGTCGCGCAGCAGCCCCGCGACGAGGGACGGGGGCGCGCCGTGGAAGCCGAGCTCCCCCTCGGTCTCGGAGATGCGACCGCACTCCGCGAGCACGGCGCCCTCCGAGGGCAGCGTGGCGAGCCGCGCCTCGCGCACACCGGGACCGCTGCGGTCGATGGTGACGAAGGCGGCCACCGACCGCCCGTCGTCGTGGGACCGCACGAAGACGGCATGGGCCACCGCCCCGGGCTCGTCCCAGCCGGTCGTGAGGAAGCAGTCGCCGGGTGGCCAGTCGAGGCCTTCCTTGAAGGACGGCGCGGCGCTTCCCGCGCCTGGGGAGTCGCGCGCGGGGCGTGCCACCTGGGCCCGACACTTCTTCTGGCGGGCCAGCTTCTTGGCTCGCCGCTGCTGCCGGTCCTTGTCGGCCATCGCGGGCTCGGTAACGCGGCAGGGGGGTTGGCGCCGCCCACGAGGGGCGGCGCCGGGCCTGGCACCGAAGACTGCCGGCAGCGCCGCCGCGAGGTGCTGAAGGGGGGGAACGACATCCACGCGACGGACGCTGCCGGTGGCCCCGCAGGACGGAGCCTCCTTCAGCTGGGTTCACTGTAGGTGGGAGTGGTCACAACGGCAGTTACCGGGCGGTTACCCAGCGCTTGGCGAGCGCCTTCCGCCACTCGGGGTCGTCGGGCCGAGGCGAGGCCGCGAGCGCCGTCAGGTCCGCGGTCGTGCGGGCCTGGGCCGGCCCCTCGAGCAGGGCGGCCAGAATCGCGCGGGTGATCGTCTCTGCAGGCTGGTCCGCCGCCACGCGGCGCACGAAGGCGCCCTGGACGCCGAGGAACACGTCGCGGATCCGCGTCAGATCCTGCCGGCGCTCGAACGCGTCCTCCGCTCCCCGGGCTCGGACCCGCGCGAGCGCCGTCTCGACCGGCAGATCCAGCACCACCAGGAGGTCCGGACGCGGGGCGAAGGACTCGTTGCGCGCGATGATCTCCTGGGGATCGAGGCCGCGGATGCCCTGATAGGCCGCCGTCGAGTAGTAGTAGCGGTCGACGATCACCAGCGCTCCCTCTCGAAGGCCGGGAAGCAGCACCTCCGCGACGTGCGCTCGGCGATCCTGCTCGAACAGCGCCACCTCCTCCTCGACCGGCAGCCGGCCCGCCGCAGCGCTCTGCCGCAGCGCGCGACCGTGCGGGCCGTCCGTGGGCTCGCGGGTCGCCACCACGGGCGCGCCGATCTGCGTGAACAGCGACGTCAGGGCGCGGACCTGGGTCGACTTGCCGGCGCCGTCGATGCCCTCCAGGACGAGCAGGATCCCCGGGTACACCCTCGGCCTCCACAACGGATCGGGTCGCACAGTACACTGGGAGGCCTCCGCTCGGTGCTGTCGACCATGCTGTTCCTGCTCTTCGCGCACCTCGGGGCATGCACCCCCGAGTCGTCGCTCGAGCCCTTCGAGCCGCCCGAGCTCGCCTACGACGCCGAGGCGCCGCCCATCGCCTGCGCCGTGGGGAGTGACGCGCCGCTGCTCGACGAGGCGCTGGCCGACGCGGGGCTCGCCGCCGAGGACCTCGCCTACACGGCGGAGCACTGGCGGGGGGCGAGCTACGAGCGCTTCCTCGACGATGCCTTCCTGCTCCCGTGGTTCCGGGAGGTGCACTGGAATCCGCTCGCGCTGCAGTGCGACACCGGGCAGCTCGGCGCCGATCTCGATCACGCGATGGCGACGGCGCACCCGGTGTCCAGCGCGCTGGCCACGGCGATCGCGCGCACGGGCCTCGATCCCAGCGACGAGCCGCTGCCGCCGGTGCTCGAGTCCTCGGTCGCGGAGCTCGACGGGCTCCCGGAGGAGCTCACGCGCGCCCTCGCGCCGATCCTCGAGGCGCTGGCGGAGGTCGCGGCCGCCCGCGATGCCATGGCCGCCGCGGCACCCGCCTCCCTGCCGGGCAACCGGGAGCTCGTCGAGGCGGGCCACGGGGGCACGCTGGTCGACCTCGCGCCGAGCCTCGACCTGCGCTCCGAGGAGGTCCAGCGCTGGGCCTTCCGTCCGCGGGGCCCGAAGTCGCTCTACCGGCCGGCGCGGCGACTCGCGTTCGCGATCGAGCACGCCCACCTCGAGCGCTTCGAGGGGCTGGGCGGGGTCGCCGGCACGTACCCGTCGGACCTGGGCCGCATCGTGATCGCCGGTCCCGGGGCGGACGAGCCCGGGGACATCGGGCACGTCGCGCTGTACCTCGACCTCGGGGGAGACGACGTGTACGCCCACCCCGCGGGGGCCAACTCCGCGCGGGTTCCCGTCGCCGTGCACATCGACCTGGGGGGCGACGACGTCTACGCGTACGACGCGGTGTCGGACCCTCCGGAGGAGGGGATGCTCCCGGGCGATGCCGATGGACGCTACGGCGGTGACGCGTCGTACGGACCGTTCTCGCTGTCGAAGACAGGGCGGCAGGGCAGCGGGCGCTTTGGCGTGGGCTTCCTCTTCGACCTCGCCGGCCACGACGTGTACACGTCGCTCCGGATGAGCCAGGGTACGGCCACCTCGGCGTGGGCGTCCTCTACGATGCGGAGGGCGACGAGACCTACTCCCTCGAGGCGGGCGGCCAGGGGGCGGGGATCCTCGGCGTCGGGCTCCTCGTCGACCGCTCGGGAGTCGACACCTACACCACGTTCGCGAACAGCCAGGGCTTCGGTGGCCCGGTCGGGGTGGGGATCGCCTACGACGGCGAGGGCGGCGACACCTGGTTTGCCGATCCGGGCCGCGAGGAGGATGGCGGGATCCCGCTCTACGCTACGGCGCAGCTGCCCGGCCAGAGCAACGCGTCGTTGTCCCAGGGCACCGGCTTCGGGATCCGCCGCGACGCCGACGGCCTGTTCCTGTCGGGCGGGCTCGGGGTCCTGCGCGACCGCTCGGGCGACGATACCTACGTGGCGAGCCTGTTCGCCCAGGGGTCGGGCTACTGGCAGGGGGCGGGCTACCTCCTCGACGGCGAGGGCGCGGATCGGTACGACGCCATCTGGTACGTGCAGGGCGGCGCTGCCCACTACGCGATCGGCGCGCTGATGGACGACGGGCCAGGCGGAGACGAGCTGAACCAGCAAATCAGACCGGTGAACGTGCACATGGGGTCCGGTCACGACTTCTCGGTCGGCCTCTACGTCAACGAGCAGGGCGACGACGTGGCGCGCCTCGCGGGGCTGGCCGGCGGGGCGTCCAACTGCCAGGGCGTCGGGATCGCGGTCGACAACGGGGGCACCGACGTGTGGGAGGCCACCAACCCCCGCGCCCTGGGGCTCGGCAACCAGAGCACGGAGTGCAACGACGAGTCGCGCACGGTGGCGCCCAGCCGCGGGCTCTTCCTCGACAGCGGCGGGCAGACCGACACCTACGTGTTTCCCGAGGGCTCGAAGCGCCTGCCCGCCAACGACCGCGCGTTCGGCCACCGGCAGCACGACGCGCCGGACGAGTTCGGGGGGGCCGTCGACGGCGACGGGGCCACCGCCGTGCACGCCTCCGGGGTGGTGCCGCCGTGAGCGCCGAGGCTCGGGTCGTGGTCCTGCCGGGGCTGGCCGACTACCGCGAGGTGCACGCGCTGCAGCGGGCGCTCGTGGAGCGCCGCGTGCGTGACGAGGTGCCCGACACCGTGCTGCTGCTCGAGCACGCCTCGGTGATCACGGTGGGCCGGCGCCGCGGCGCGTCGGCCAACGTGCTCGACGCAGCTGGGATCCCCGTCGTGGAGGTGGAGCGGGGCGGCGACGTCACCTGGCACGGGCCCGGTCAGCTGGTCGCCTACCCGATCGTCAAGCTCGAGGGGGCTCGGCGGGATCTGCACCGTCACCTGCGGTCGCTCGAGGACGCCGTGATCGCGGTGGTCCGCGACCTCGGCCTGGATCCGCGGCGCGACGATCGGAACACTGGCGTGTGGCTGCCTGCGCCCGGGGCGCGTCCCCGCAAGGTGTGCTCGGTCGGGATCGCCTGCCGCAAGTGGGTCACCTGGCACGGGCTCGCGCTGAACGTCGACCCCGATCCGCAGGTGTGGCAGCGCATCCGGCCGTGCGGGTTCGACGCTGACACGATGACCACGCTCGCCGCGCACCTCGAGGCGCCGCCGCCGCTCGGGCGCCTTCGGGGGGCGCTCGCGACGGCCCTCTGCGAGGCGCTCGACGTGCCCTGGAGCGGCCAGCTCGCTCCCGAGTCCGCCCTGGCCTCCTGACGGCTACTCTCTGGCGGGCTCGACCCGTCGGGGGCCGGTCGCGTGGCCGACGCGGCCGTACTCCAGGATCTTGCCCTCGCGCACCTTGGCGTGGGCCATCATCGCCTTGTCGACCTCGAGCCAGGCGTGGGTGGTGCCCTCGCCGGTGCGGCAGGGCACGCGCATGAGCTGGACGGGCGCCCGGGTGGCGCCCGAGACGGGGCTGAGCTTGGACGTGATGAGCTGGGGGCACTGCGCCTGCAGCGTCTCGCCCTCGATCTGGTACTGGCAGAAGCCCTCGCCCAGATCCTGGGTCATCTCGACGAGGGTGCCCGGCTTGACCTTGTGGTTGCCGATCTTGACCCTGCCGGTGGCCTCGAACCGCTGCACTGCCCGGACGGTCACGAAGTCCTGCGCGTCGCCGGCCCACGGGTGGTACAGCCCGGGGGGGACCTCGCAGGCGACGGTGGCCGACTCGGCGCAGGGGTGGGTGCGGCCCTTCACGCGGATGGGCTCCATGAGGTCGACCACCGGCGTGGGGTACTCGCCGGGCCAGCCGGGGGCCGCGATCACGCCCTCGGGGCAGGTCGCGCTCCCTGCCTCGTCGAAGGTGACGCCCACGGGAGTCGGCGAGGCGCCGCCGAGGTGGTCCTCGGCCGCGGGCGCGGCCGGACCCTCGGGCTCGGGCTCGTCCGACGCGGAACATGCGGCCACGGCCAACCACAGCATCATCGCTCGCCTCCTGGTGACCGAGTCCTTATCGGCCTTCGTGCCGCTGGGGCCAGGATCGCCCGACCCCGGGCCTCAGGGGGCATAGTACACGATGGCCCCGATCCCAATCGCCAGGGTGATCAGCAGGCCGGCGCCCGTCAGCGCGCCGACGAACCCGAGCGCGACGTAGACCCAGGCGGGGCGCCGGGGACGGTAGGGGGCCGTCTCGGACGGGACCAGCGGCTCGTAGGCGTAGGGGGGCACGGTCGGAGGCGCGGGCTCGTGAGCGTGCTCGCCGAGCAGCTCGTCGTACGGCGCCACGATGGTCGCGCCGGTCTCGGGCTGCCCCGGCGGGGTGGGGTGGGGATCGGGGGGAACGTGGGCCAACGCAGACCTCCGGGCGGGCTCGGGCGAGCGCCTCCCAGGAGTCCGTTCGGCCTGTCAGTCGCCGAGTTGAGCCGCGGTCGAGGTCGCCTCGAGCGCGATGTCGAACCCCCGCGCCGCCTCGAGGGACGCGTCGACGAACGGCCCCGGGGCGAGGCCCATGCCCACGACGAAGAGCAGGCACAGCGCGATCGCCGCGTTGGTGCCCCAGTCGGGGACGACGGGCTCCGCGCTCCCGGGCGGCTGCCGCATGAACATCGCCTGCACCACGCGCAGGTAGTAGAACAGCGACACGACCGACATGACGGCGCCGAGCACCACGAGCCACTCGAGCCCGCCCTCCCACACGGCCAGGAACACGTAGAGCTTGGCCCAGAAGCCCGACACGAACGGGATCCCGGCGAGCGACAGGAGGAACAGGAGCATGGCCATGGCGAGCCACCCGTTCCGCGCGAACAGCCCGTCGAACATGGTGAGGTCGTCGCCGATGTCGCCGGCCACCGCGTGGATCACGAGGAAGGCGCCCATGTTCGTGAACAGGTAGGCGATGAGGTAGAAGAGCAGCATCTCGAGGCCGAACTCGGTGCCGGTGGCGAGGGCCATGAGCAGAAAGCCCATGTGCGCGACCCCCGAGTAGGCGAGGAGGCGCTTGATCTGGGTTTGGTGCAGCGCCATGAGGTTGCCCATGACCAGTGTGGCAGCCGCGAGGGTCACGAGCATGGGCGCGACCGCCTCGAGCAAGGCGCTGCCGCCCGTGAACAGCAGGCGCACCAGCGCCGCGAGGCCCGCCGCCTTGGGGGCCACCGCGAGCAGCGCCACGAACGGGGTGGACGAGCCCTGGTAGGTGTCCGGCACCCACATGTGGAATGGGAAGACGCCGAGCTTGTAGCCGAGGCCGCCGAGCGTGAGGGCGACCCCCAGCAGGAGCGCCGGGCTCATGTCGGTCTGGGCGTAGGCGGCGATCTGCGCGATCTCGGTGGTGCCCGCGAGCCCCGAGAGCAGGCCCACGCCGAACATCAGCGTGACCGACGAAGCCGCGCCGAGGATGTAGAACTTGAGGGCCCCCTCGATGGCCAGGCGGTCGTCGCGCGCCCACGCGGCCATCACGAACAGGGGGATGCTCATGAGCTCGAAGCTCACCACGAGCAGGATCACGTCGCGGGCGCCAGCGAGCAGGCTCATTCCGAGCACGCTCGAGAGCAGGAGCAACCAGTACTCCCCCTGACGCCTCGTGAACCGCTCGGACTGCACCGCCAGGGCGCTCATCGCCGCGAGCGCGCCTCCGGCGAAGAAGATCTGCTTGAACAGCACGGTCACGCTGTCGCCCACGTAGGCGCCGTTGACCGCGATCCCCGACAGATCCACCGCGAAGGTCGCGAGCAGCGCCGTGAGCAGCGCATAGATCGCGCCCCAGCCGAGCAGCCGCTTGTCGCCGGGGGGCAGCAGGAGGTCGGTTACCAGGATCGCCGCGATCCCTACGACGAGTAGGAGATCGGCGGCCAGGGGCCCGAGGATGATGTCGCTCATTGCTCGGCCCCCAAGGACACCGCCTCGAGCACGCGGACGAGGTAGCTCGTGCTGCTCGCGTCGATCATGTCGAGCAGGTAGGCCGGCCAGGCGCCGACGACGATCAGGCACAGCCCGAGGATCCAGGGCGCGACCAGCTCGGTGCCCGAGGCGTCGGTGAGCGAGGCGAACCGCTCGGGGGGCCCCTCCCCGAAGAAGATGTTTCGCGCGGCCTTCATGACGTAGAGCGCGGTCACGAAGGCGCCCAGGATGCCGGTGACCGCCCACCAGGGGTTGCCGCTCTCCCAGGCGCCGAGGAACACCATGACCTCGGCGACGAAGCCGGCCGTGCCGGGCATGCCGAGGGAGGACAGCCCCGCGAGCAC
>CAYMSU010000064.1:0-18300 GCA_964393165.1 uncultured Enterobacteriaceae bacterium | reverse complement strand
CGGGGGGCGTCGCCGAGCACCTTCACGAGGCCGAAGTCGGTGATCTTGGGCACGAGCCGGCCGCCGACGGTGGCGAGGAGCACGTTGGCGGGCTTCAGGTCGCGGTGCACGACCCCGTGCGCGTGGGCCGCCTCCAGGCCGTCGAGGATCGCGCGGAACAGGCCCTCGGCGAGCGGCGGCGGCGGGGGGCCGTGGGTGCCGAGCCACTCCTCGAGGTTGGGCCCCGCCACGTAGTCCATGACCAGCACCGGCCTGCCCTCGTGCTCGAGCACGTCGCTCACCCGCACCACGTGGGGGTGGTCGATGCCCGCCTGCACGCGGCCCTCGTCGGACAGCCGCGCCTGCCAGGGGCCGGCGTCGTCCGGGATCTGCGGGAGCTTGAGCGCGTGGTGGGTGCCGAGCGTGAGGTGCCGGGCCTGGTAGACCTCGGCCATCCCCCCGACCCCGACGA
This sequence comes from uncultured Enterobacteriaceae bacterium, assembly GCA_964393165.1. Taxonomy (GTDB): domain Bacteria; phylum Myxococcota_A; class UBA796; order UBA796; genus DRPG01. Next base: position 17,849 of record CAYMSU010000064.1, on the reverse strand, counting down.
GGCGGATCACCACGTACCGCTCGACGATCGAGCCAGCCACGAGCCCCATCGGCCCTCCCCCCGTCCTATCGGACGGAAGACCCGAGGGGCTCACGGCCGACGGTCAGCCCTGGGTGTTGAACAGCTCGTCGATCAGGCTCTGGACCACCGCAGCTCGGTCGGCGGATTCGGGGTGCGGGCGTTATCGCGTGGGGTCCCTTCGCCGGGCCCCGTGGTCGCCCGAGGAGCAGCGCATGGCCTCCCCCGACTCCCGAGACTCCGGCTGGGTGCGCCTGCTCGACGACGCGTTCCGCATCCCCGGCACGAACCTCCGGTTCGGCTTCGACGGGATCATCGGCCTGCTGCTGCCCGCCGCGGGCGACGCGCTGACGGGAGCGGCGGCGATCACGTTGCTGCTGCGGGCGCTTCGCGAGCGGGTGCCCACGATCATCCTGGTCCGCATGCTCGCGAACGTGGGGCTCGACTTCCTGATCGGGCTGGTGCCGGGGCTGGGTGACGTGGTGGACTTCTTCTACAAGGGGTCACGCCGCAACCTGCGGCTGATCGAGCGGTTCTCGGGCCAGGGCAGCAAGCGCGCGGGGGTCCTGGACTACCTGGTGGTGGCGTTCGGGTTCGCGGTGGCGATCGCGCTGGTGGTGGTCCCGATCGTGGTGCTGGTGTGGTTCGGGAACGTGGTGTCGGGCGACATGAACGCCCTACTGGACCAGTGGACCACGGGCTCCGCGCCCTGAGGCCGGGGAGCGCCGCCCGGACACGAAGTACTGCGCACCCAACGGAAGCCACGCGAGCCTCGACTCCACGCCGCGGAAGACCTCGCCCTTCCACGGGAAGAAGAGGATGTAGCGCTGCTCGGCCGGCTCGAGCCCCGCCCCGGTGAGGAGCGCCGATGACCTCGACTTGGTAAGCAGCACCGCATCCGCATCGAAGGGGCACTGGCTCACCGCCCGGCGTGTGAGCGGATTGTAGGGATTGTGCTCGAAGATGTAGAGGAGCCCGCCAGGCTTGAGCACCCGCGCCATCTCCAGCACCAGCGACCCCCACCTGGCGGGGGGCACGTGGTGCATCACGCACACGGTGAACACGACGTCGAACGCCTCGTCGTCACTCGGGATGTGCTCGCCGTCGTAGAGCGAGAAGGTCCCTGCGGGAGCGTGCTGGGCAGCGCGCTGAACCACGCGGGGGGAGACGTCGATTCCGCGGAGCTCGCCAAAGTGCTCTCCCACGTAGCGCGACATCAGGCCGACGCCGCAGCCCACATCGAGCACCCGCCGGCCGGACAGGTCACCGAGCTGGCGCCTCGCCGACGCCACGAGCTCCTGCGCCTTCACCCGGATGAAGAAGTCGTGGCCCTGCCCGGCGAACTCGATCGACTGCTCGACCTCGTCCACGTAGCTCTGATCGTAGTCGTCGAAGTGCATGGGACCTCCCCGGATCCCGTAATTCACTTGGAAACTCCTGCGCCTCCGCGCTCTGCCGGCGGACCTCGGAAAGACCGTGGGGTGTGGCGTCGCCGTGCCGATGGTACCAGAGAGCGCCGCTAGGACCGGCGCGGGGGAACGAATGTCATCCCGGCTCGTCGCCATCCTCTCCGGCCTCCTGGCTCTCGCCCTCTTGGCCGAGCTCTGGCTCCTGTCCGACCGACTCCGGGCCGGATGGCACCGCACCCTGGACACTCTCGGGGTCGAGGCGACCGCGCCGGACATCGAGAACCTCCCGAAGGTCACGCCGTCCCGACCGACCGCTCTGTTCGTGGTCCTCGACAACGTCCGGGCGGATCGGCTGTCGTGGTGCGGCCATCCGCGCCCCACGAGTCCGACGCTCGAGGCTCGGTGCGCGCAGGGCGCGGAGTGCCGCTGCCGAGGCTACGCGCCCAGCTTGTGGACCCTGCCCTCCCACGCGAGCTACTTCACGGGTCTCGAGATCACCGAGCATCGGGCTCGCATCCAGGGCACTGGAGTCGCCCTCCAGTGGGGGGGAGCCGCCACGCCGCTGGGCGGGGAGCCGGAAACCCTCGCGGAGCGCTACCGCGCGCGCGGGTATCAGACCGTCGCGGTGCTCGGCAATCCCGTGGTGAGCCGCGAGACCGGATTGCTCCGAGGCTTCGACACGGTGCGGGGCACGACGGATTTCGGGCTCCTGTACGGCGTCGATCTGCTCCATGCGGCCACCGACGTCCTGCGAAACGAGGTCGACCCCACGCGGCCGCTGTTCTTGTTCGTGAACATCGCCGATGCCCACGAGCCCTGGTGGCCCGTGCCGGAGCGAGTCGAGTGGACCGAGCCCACGACCCAGAGCCTGCACTTCGACGGGTGGGACCGAGCCGGCCCTCGCTCTCGCTATCAGCGCGGCGGGATGGACGAAGCAGAGGCCAACGATCTCCGCGCACGGCTGTCGAGCGCTTACGACTACGGCGTGTTCCGCGCCGACCGGACCCTTGGACAGCTGCTCTCGGTACTCGAGGGGATCGGCTGGCTGGATCCGGGATCCACGGTGGTCATCACGTCGGATCACGGAGAGATGCTCGGCGAGCACGGGCTCTTGAGCCACGGAGGCTCGTACCCCTACGAGGGAGTCACGGTCGTCCCAGTCGTGGCCTGGGGCCCTGTTGTCGAGCTTCCGCCAGAGCCGCTGTCCGCGCTGGTGGTGTTCGACATCTTGCTCGGCGAATCCGCTCGGCCGCGCCCGGTGCGCTCTCTGGCGTACCCGAGTCTCACGTGGGAGGACTGGTTCGGTTACGGAGGCGCCGCCGGAGTCGCGGTGTGGCGCGGGAACCACAAGCGCATGGGCTCGGATCGGGGCACCGTGGCGTTCGACCTCCGAGCCGACCCTCACGAGCAGGCGCCCACCACAGTGGAGGACGCCGAGGTCGCGGAGCTGCGGGAGCGCCTGGAGGCCCTCGCGGCGTCGCCGGACTTGCCGCCCCCGAGCGACGAGATGACGAGCCTGCTGCAACAGCTGGGCTACGTCGGCGAGCATTGAGAGACCCCGATAGGGTGTTGACCTGGATGGACGCCCCGAGCATGACCACCTCGACGACCGGACCGGCGCCCACGGTGACCAAGAGCACCCCCCGGAGCAGTCAGGGGCGGCAGCTCGCGAGCCCCGTTCCCGAGCTGTCGGTCGTGGTGCCCGTCTACAACGAGGAGGCCGTGCTCCACGAGCTCGCCCGCCGCCTTCCCCCGATTCTGGACCAGGCCTCGGACCACTGGGAGCTCGTGCTCGTCAACGACGGGAGCCGTGACAGGTCCTGGGAGATCATGGCGGAGCTCCGCGAAGCCGACGACCGCATCGCGCTCGTGGACCTCTCGCGAAACTTCGGCCACCAGCTCGCGATCACCGCGGGAATGGACGTGGCACGGGGCGACGCGGTCGTCGTGATGGACGCCGACCTCCAGGATCCGGCCGAGGTCGTACTGGAGATGGTCGCCAAGTGGCGGGCGGGCTTCGACGTGGTCTACGGCGTGCGCGAGAAGCGCAAAGACGAGAGCCTCTTCAAGCGCGCGTCCGCAGCGCTCTTCTACCGTGTGCTCGATGCGCTCACGCCGGTGCAGATTCCGCTCGACACCGGGGACTTCCGCCTGATGTCCCGCCGGGCCATCGACGCGCTGAAGCGCATGCCCGAGCGAGCCCGCTTCGTTCGCGGCATGGTGAGCTGGCTCGGCTTCCGGCAGACCGGCGTGACCTTCACCCGCGAGGCTCGCTACGCGGGCGAGACGAAGTACCCCCTACGCAAGATGCTGGCGTTCGCCGCAGACGGCCTGGTCAGCTTCTCGACACTCCCCCTGCGCCTCGCCACGACGCTTGGCTTCCTCATGGCGCTGGCCTCCCTCGTGTACCTCGCCAGCGCGGTGGTCGCGCGCCTCGGCCTCGCCATGACGGTGCCCGGCTGGACCTCGATCATCGCCGTAGTCGCCCTGATCGGCAGCGCTCAGCTCATCTGCCTCGGGATCATCGGGGAGTACGTGGGCCGGATCTACGACGAGGTGAAGGCTCGCCCGCTCTACCTCGTGAGCACCATCGAGCAGGGCCCACGTCAGTCCGACGACTCAGCTCCGCTCGCGTAGACCCACCAGGCGCCGTGCCGCGACACGAGCTCCACCGGCCGCGCCCCGAAGATCTCCACCTGGCGGTCGGTGAGGCTGTGGACGACCGTGTAGGCCCACGCTCCTCCCCACCGCGCGTCATCGTAGAACCGGGGCTCGAACTCGACCCCCTGCGGTAGCTCGGGCGCGAGCGACCGACGGTAGCGCACCGCCTGGGGAAAGTAGGCGGCGAACGAGAAGTCCACGAGCCCTCCCTTCTCTGTCACGTACCACTGGACGAGGTGGGCGTACGACGGCGCCGGAAGCGCGAACGCCCGGGCGTCGTAGATCAAGGAAAGCACCCGCTGATGCGGTGGAAGATCCTCGATCACGGCGGCCACGTCGCGGGTCTCGGCGTGAAACCGCGTCGCTTGAACGACCCGCGTGCCGAGCCACAGCAGAGGCGCCGCGAGCAGCGCCCCGCGGGCAACCGCCGGGGCCGGCGAGGCCTCGTCGGGGTCCCAGATCATCAGGTACGCCACGAACAGCACGACGACGAGCCGCTCCGCCACGAGCCCGGTGCCGAAGAAGAGGTCCGGCAGGAACAGGTAGAGCGGAAGCAGTACGCCGAGCGGCGTGTAGCGCCAGCGCTGCCGCGTGGGCCGCACCCCGAGGAACAGGGGCAGCAGCACGAGCGCCAGGCCCGCCGCGGTGGTCACGGCGTCCGCCGTGGGGCTCACGAGGAAGCTGAACAACCGCAGGGGACGGAGCGGCACCCCGTGCCAGAAGACCTCGCGGTGGGTCTGCGCCTCGCTGGAGCCGGTCGCCGACACCCACGCGAGGAGCACCGGAGCCGGAGTGAGGAAGGGGACCATCGCGAGCCACGCCCGGCGCGAGAGCCGCCCCTGCACGAGCACGGTGAGCCCCGACAGCGCCGCCCCGAGGAAGGCGATGATCGCGTGCACCGGCACCAGGGCCATCGCCGCCAGCGCGAGCACGGCACCCTGCCGAGGCGTGGGCGCCCGTCCGTAGCGCACGGCTGCCAACAGGAGCGCGACGAGCAGGGGCAAGCCGACGACGTAGTTGAGCAAGCCCCACATGGTGGGTAGGCCGATCATCACCGGGACCGTCAGGATCGCCAGCTCCGGCCGCCCCCCGACCTCCCGCAGGAGGCGCCAGACGAGCAGCGGGGCTGCCACGACCGCAGTGGACAGCACGATCTTGAGCGCCACCGGCACCGACAGCACCGACCCGAGCGCTGCAGTGACGGCATAGCCGAGCAGATAGGGGGTCCAGACGTTGACCCGCAGGAGCGATTGGATCTCCGCCGCCTCCGGATCGCCCCACCGGAGCAGGGTCGACACCTGGGCGGCGTGCTGGGGGAGGTCCGCGAACGGCGGCCACCGGGGGATCCAGATCGACGCAAGGGCGAGCACCAGCGCCAACGCGAATGCCCGGCGAAAGACGCGGTCGTGATTGTACAGTCGCGGACTCACAGCGTCCTGTACAGCGCACCGCCAGCCTAAGTCCAGGAGAAACGAATGCGTGTGCTCGTCGTTGGTGGCGCCGGATACGTCGGCTCGGTCACGGTCGCCCACCTGCTCGCCAGAGGTCACGAGGTCGTCGTGCTCGACGACCTGTCCACCGGCCATGCGGCCGCCGTCCCCTCAGGCGCCAGGTTCGTCCACGGGCGCGTTCAGGACACCGCTACGGACGCCCTCGACGGCTGCGATGCGGTCCTCCACTTCGCCAGCCTCTCGCTCGTGGGCGAGTCCTTCGCCCACCCCCGCCGGTACATCGGCGACAACGTCGCCGGGGCCGTCGCGCTGCTCGCCGCCATGGAGGCGCGCGGGGTGAGGCGGCTCGTGTTCAGTAGCTCGGCCGCCGTCTACGGCGCACCCGACGTCCCCCTCATCGACGAGGACCAGCCCCTCGCCCCCGTGAACCCCTACGGCCACAGCAAGGCCATGGTCGAGACGCTGCTCCGCGAGGAGGCCCGCGCCCGCGGCCTGTCGGTGCTCGCGCTCCGCTACTTCAACGCCGCTGGTGCGGACGGCCCCCATGGCGAAGACCACCGCCCCGAGACCCACCTCGTTCCCCGGCTGTGCGCGCACCTCCTGGGCCGCCTTCCCGACTTCGCGGTGCACGGCAGCGACTTCCCCACCGCCGACGGGACCGCGATCCGCGACTACGTGCACGTGGCCGACCTCGCCCGAGCCCACGCACTGGCACTCGAGGCCTTGGAGCCCGGAATGGAGGTCTTGAACCTCGGCACGGGCATCGGCGCCAGCGTGCGGGAGGTCCTCACGACCGCCGCTCGGATCGCCGGTCGCGAGGTGGCGGTGCCCACCGGGCCGCGGCGTGCGGGAGACCCGCCCCGCCTGGTCGCGAGCTACCGCCGGGCGCAGACCCGTCTTGGCTGGGCCCCTACGCGCGACCTCGCCCAGATCCTCTGCGACGCGCTCGCCTGGCACGAGGCTCACCCCGAGGGCTACCCGCCTACCACCCGTCGGCGGTGAGCGTGGGCGTGAACAGCGCGGCGAGCACCGGCACGTCGACCACCAGCAGCCCCAGGCAGATCACGAACACCAGCGCGCAGTAGACCGCGAACGGCCCCTCCGTGTAGAGCCGCTCGGGCTTGATCGTCGGGCTGCCCGGCTGCAGCCCGAGCTTGAGGTACCAGCCGAACAGCACCGCCACGAGCGGTACCGCGAGCACCAGCTCGATGCGGTAGCGGGTGAGGAAGATCCCCGCGAACATCGCCGACGCCGCCGCGTAGACCATGATCGAGACCAGCAGCCGGTCCTCGGTGTAGTAGGCGAAGGACCGGCGGTAGCCCGCGGCCACCGCGGGGTCGCCGATCTCGCGGTACTCGGCGAACCGCTTCACCGCCATGAAGAAGGCCCCGAGCGTCCAGTAGGCGAGCAGCAGCGACAGCGGGGGCACGAGCAGCGTGCCCGCGGCCGCCCACCCCGTGTACAGCCGGATCGGGTTGTTGACCGACTCCGAGAGCACGTCGAGGTAGGGGGTCTCCTTGGAGCGCAGGGGGCGGACGTTGTAGACCACGCCCATGCCCCACAGCAGCGCGAGGGACAGGCCAGTCCCGAGGTTGACCGCGAACCCGAGGCCCACGCCGAGCGCCCCGAGCAGCAGCCACTCCGCGATCACGCCCGGGGCCGAGACCGCGCCGCGGGCCGCCGGCCGGTCCCGCTTGTCGGGGTGCAGCCGGTCGAACGGCGCGTCGAGCCACTCGTTGATCACGTAGTTGCTCGAGGCGGTCAGGCAGAGCCCGACGAGCGCCACGAGGCCTGGCACCACGACGTCCGGCGTGCGCACCAGGGGGTCCGCGACGAGCGCGATGACGAACCCCGGCAGCGCGAAGACGTTCTTGAACCAGTGATCCGGCCGCGCGATCTGGACGTACGGCCACAGCCGCTGCCCGAGCGTCAGGCCCTCCGACACAGCACCACCCACGAGTCGCCGAGATCGACGGGGATCTGGACGCGGTCGAGGGGCCAGCGGTCGGTGAGCCGGTCGAGCGCGGACGCGAGGCGCTCCCCGCCGAGGAGCGCGCCCGCGCGAGCGACGAGGTAGGGCAGCGCGAACCACCACGTCTGCCGCTGGCGCGCAACCTCGACGAGGTCGGCCTCGGCCAGCGCCCGGGCCATCGCCGAGCGGGGGAAGAAGCAGACATGAGCGACGCGATGGTGCCACCAGCGGCCGCGGAGCACGCGCGCAGCCACGCTCTCGACGTCGGGGGTGGTCACCACCAGCGTGCCCCCGGGGCCGAGGTGGCGAGTCATGCTCTGCAGCAGGCCCACGGGGTCGGTGACGTGCTCGATGACGTCGACACAGGTGACCACGTCGAACGTGCGCCCCTCGAGGGCGGGGTGCGGGAGCACCCCCTCGTGCACGGTCAGCCCGTGGGTCGCCGCCTCCTGGGCGAGCCGGGCCGCGGGCTCGACCCCCTCGGCGGCCCACCCGAGCGTGCGCGCGGCCTCGACGAGCAGCCCGGTGCCCGCGCCGACGTCGAGCAGGGAGCGGGCGCGGCCCACGTGCGGCCGGATCTGCTCGAGCAGGCCGGCCATCTGCTCCTGCCGGTAGGCGCGCCCGGCGACGTAGTCGGGGTCGTCGAGCGCGGCGTAGAGCTCGACGAGGTCGTCGCTCGGCAGCGGATCGGCGTAGACGAAGCCGCAGTCGCGACACTGCACGAGCGGCAAGGTCGCCCCGTAGGCGCGATCCGTGATCCGGAGGTGCGACGCGTCGACGGGTCCGGCCAGCGTGCCCGGCAGGAAGACGTCGCGGTCGGGGTGATGGCAAATCCAGCAGGCCATGGGATCGAAGGTACCATCGCCTGCGTGCGGGCCCGCTGAAGGGCTGCCGGTCTGCCCATCCGCAAAGGGGGCGAGGGCGGCAATTCTCGAGCGGGTCCGCCACCGGTGCCCCCGGGCCCCGCTACCCTCCTCGCGAAGGAGGGAAACCATGCAGCAGATCTCTCGTCTCCTCGGGTTCGTCGCGAGCGGGGTGCCGTGGGTCTTGTGCGGCTGTCAGCACGAGACCGGGCTCGCCGGCGGCTGGCTCGAGGACGTCTATCGGCAGTCCACCAGCCACGACGTCGACATCCTGTGGGTGATCGACAACTCGGAGTCCATGGTCGGCGAGCGGGCCCTCGTCGCCGACGGCGTGGAGGCGTTCACCCAGCACCTCGAGAACTCGGAGGTCGACTTCCACCTCGGCGTGATCACCACCACCTTCGAGCGCGGACACGCCGCGGGCGGGGCGTTGATCGGGGTGCCGCGGGTGCTCACGCGCGAGGATCCCTACGTCCGGATGTTCGCGCGCCGGGCCACCGAGGGCGTGCACGAGGTGGTCGCGGCCGACAAGGAGCGCGGCCTCGCCGCCGCTGCGCACGCGGCGAGCGCGGCCCGGACGTCGGCCGGGAGAGCGAACGAGGGGTTCTTCCGCGACGGGGCCCACCTGCTCGTCGTCGTCGTCTCCGACGAAGACGACTGCTCCGACAACGGCCGGCTGGACGGCCTACCCGCCAAGGCCTGCACCCTGAACAAGGACGACCTGCCGGAGGCCTCCAGCTTCGTCTCGCTGCTTCGGAACCGCCTCCGGCTCGCCGACGACGAGCTCCGCATCGCCGCGATCGTGGGCCAGGTGGACTCGTTCTGCTTCGGGGTGCGCCCGGGCACGCGGTACGCCCAGGCAGCCCGGCTCACCGGCGGCTTCGTCGGCGACCTGTGCGCCGAGGACTGGACCGACTACCTGGACGAGCTCGGCGTCGCGGCCGCGGGCCTGCAGCGCTCGTTCGTCCTGTCGTCGGCGGCCCTGCCCGATCGCCTGTACGTCGAGGTCGACGGCGAGGAGGTGCCCGAGAGCCCGACCGTGGGGTGGACGTACGACCCCCGGCGCTGGGCCGTGGACTTCCACGGCCCGGCGGTGCCCCCTTCGGGAGCGACCGTCGTGGCGCGCTACAAGCCCGAGGTGGGCGGTGGATGATCAGCGAGCGCCAGCGCGTGGGGGCTACAGGTGTGCGCGCAGGCTCGCGGCGTCCATCCGGGCGGGGTGGCCGCGCCACACGACCTCGCCGTCCTTCAGGAGCGCTGCCGCGGGAATCCCTCTCACGCGGAGCTGTCGGGCGAGCTCCGGGGGCGTCCGGCCGACCGGATAGGTCAGCCCGTGCTCGTCGATGAACGTCGCGAGCTGCTCCTCCGTGCCGTTCCGGGTGAGCCGCGTGAGCCCGACAATCTGCAGTCCGTCGTCGCCGAGCGAATCGTGGAGCGCTTGCAGGCGAGGCACCTCGTTGCGGCATTGCGGGCACCACATCTCGAAGAACACGACGAGCTGGGTGCCTCCCACGCTGGCCCGGCCCTGGAACCAGTCGTCGGTCAGCGAGATCACCCGCTCGCCGACCGCCGCTTCCTCCGGACGCGCGACCGGCGCAGCCGCCGGTGGGGCGGGAGTCGAAGCCCTGGGGGCTGGTTCATCGGAGACGCCCTGCTCCTCTTGCACCTGCTCACCTCGTGGGAGGTCGCACGCAGCGAGCGTCAGGCACACGAAGGCCAGAGCGGCCAGGGGTCGCTTCGTCATCACACACTCCTTGGGGAAGGTCCGCCGCGTCAGGCGGTCGGGCACTCGGGAGGAAGCCAGGGGTCCAGGTCGCAGACCTCGGGCTCCGATCCTCCAGGGCGTCCGCGGGGGTCGCGGGAAAGGCGATGATCTGGGCTTCCCGGCTCGCGTCGACCCGTCGCTGGTGGCGTGCCGCTCGATCCACCCGATCGAGGTGCACGGTGTACATCACGCGAAACGCCCACACCCGGAACGCCTCGTCCCGGCGGAGCGACTGGATCCGGCCGAACGCGGCGAGGAGGGCTTCCTGAAGGAGATCCTCGGCCTCGTGGGGGCCGCGCGCGAGCCGCCGCGCGAACCGCCCGAGGTCGGGCAGCAGCGGTGTGACCAGTCGATCGAAGCGTCGCCTCCGCACCCGGTGCCTCCCCCTCCGTCGATCTACAAGACGGATCGGGGCGCCAATCGTATCCGTGCGTCCCTGGCGGGTGCCCGGCGCCGCCGACGGTCGGCCTACTCCGCCGCAGCCGCGCCCGACGCCGCACCGAGCAGGTTGATCTCGGCGTTCGCCGCGTAGTCGAGCGTGAGCTCCACGCCGAGCGTCAGGTCGCTCGGCGTCTCGGGCAGGACCGCGGGGTCGATCAGGATCTGGGTGCCGGCCAGGATGTACAGGTTCTCGTCGTCGCTCGCGTAGGCCTGGTTGAACAGGTCGGCCACTCCCTCCCGGCCGGCGATCTGCTGGTCGATGGCCTGGCCGAGCGAGGCCGTCAGCCCCGTGACGCTCAGCGGGGCGCTCAGCCCGATGTTCGGCGTGAAGAGTCGGAAGAGCCGGCTCGGATCGCCGACCTCCAGGTGCGTGAGCAGGGCCGTGGCGGTGTTGATCCCGGCCTCGGTCCCCGTCGGCGTCCGCTCCAGCGCATCGAGGCCGGAATCCGTGGTCACCGCGGCCCCGAGCTCGAAGTAGGTGCCCGCGGGAAGCGTATCCAGCCCGTCGATGGCGAGGTCGAGGTCGTCGAACGTGATCGACACGTCCGTCCAGACGACGTCCCGCACGCCATCGGGCAGGCTGGCGCGGAGCTCGTCGAAGTCGAGGATGGCGCCCCGGTAGTAGCCCGAGACCCAGCAGGTCCCGTCGCCATATTCGTACACGAAGCCGGCGGTCCGCTCCTGGGTCTCGGGGTCGAGGTCATCCGTGTCGGTCTCGACGCAGTTCAAGTCGACGTCGGGAACCACCACGTCGAACCTGACGGTGATCGTGTCGTCGACAGCCTGGGTGGTGCACGCGCTGGCGAGCGTCAGAAGGGCGAACAAGGTCTTCATCTCTGTCCTCCGTACGCCCTTCCTGTACGGGGCCCGCCGGTCGGGAGCGTTCGCGCACCCTTCGGACAGTCTTCGCGGCCGACGCGACGCCGCCTACGGCGTCACCCGTGCAGCGCCGACGCCAAGGCCCGACCGAGACCGACCACCCCGCGCCGCTCGACCGCCGCGGCCAGCGCCTCCAGCGCCTGCGGCCCGTCGATGTCGGCGTGGAGCGCGAGCACCCGCCGGCGCAGCGCGAACAGGATCTCGTGCACCTCCGCGGCCGCCCGCTCGGACTCGATCGACGCGACCACCGCGACGCTGTGCGCCGGCAGCTCGAGCCACCACTCCGCCTCCTCGAGCACATCCGCGAACCACAGCGCCTCCTCGAGCGACTCCGTGGGCGGCAGCACCACACACGGCAACCCCCCGCGGCGCACCAGCGTCTCGGCGTGGTGGTACAGGTACAAGCTCAGGTCCAGCAGCGCCGCGGGGAGGGCGCCCCCCTCCCCCTGCACCGAGGCCACCTCCGCCGCAAGCCCGCGCGGCCGCATCGCTGGACCGCGCATCGGGTCTGCGCCGCCCACGAAGTCCGCCACCAGCGGCTGGCCCGGCGCGACCGCGGCCAGCGACTCGACGATCGCGCGGGCCTGAGGTCCGCGCGCCACGCACGACCAGTCCGCCACGCGCACCCAGGAGGTCGTGGCGCGCGGCTGCGGCGCACGCCCCCGCTGGCGGTCCCGGCGCTCGAGGAGGCGCCCGCGGCGAGTGGCGAAGCAGCGCACCAGGTGGGCCAGACAGGCGCCCGCTCCCTGCTGAATCGATGTCGACATGGACTCCCCCGCGACCGGAGGGGGTTCTTAGCGAGTCCCGACACACCCGGGCGGACGCCAGGTCGTGCAAACGGTCAACCGGTGAAGACCTGCGGGTGTAAAAGCGTTAGGCCTCCCGCCCCTCGCCCGGAGGTCCCCATGGCCGATGCAGTCCGCCTCGGCGGGAAGGTGCGGGCGCTGCGCCGCCGTCAAGGCCTTACCCAGGTGCGGATGGCGGAGCGCCTCGAGATCAGCCCGAGCTACCTCAACCTGATCGAGCACGACAAGCGGCCCCTCACCGCGTCGCTCCTCCTGCGGCTGCTCCAGACCTTCGACCTCGACCCGAGCGAGCTCTCCGTCGACGGAGACGCACGCCTCGAGGAGGATCTAATGGAGGTGTTCGGCGACTCGCTGTTCGAGAACACGCCGACCTCCAACCAGGAGATCCGTGAGCTCGTGTCGCGGCTCCCGACCATCGGTCACGCGGTCGTCCAGCTCTACCGCACGCTGAGCGCGGCGCGGGACCGCCCCTCGAGCACGCCCCCCACGTCCGATGCGCGTCTGCCCTCCGACGAGGTCACCGAGCTCGTGCAGCGGCATCGGAACTACTTTCCAACGCTCGAGGAGATCGCCGACGAGGTCTCGTGCACCATCGAGCCGCACCACCGGTGGGACGGGCTGGTCCGCGCCTTCGAGGACCACGGCGGGTCTGTCCAGGTGGTCCAGTCCGGCTCGTTCGGCGGAGCCGTGCGCCACTACGATCCGGTGGTCCGGCGGCTGTCGCTGTCGGAGGTGCTCGCGCCCCGGAGCCGCGACTTCCACCTCGGGGTGCAGCTCGGCCTCGTGGCCGCCCGGGAGCAGATCGACCACCTGTGCGACGACGACGAGCTCACGACGGAGGACTCCCGCACGCTCGCCCGCGTCGTGCTCGCCGGGTACTTCTCCGGGGCCGTGCTGATGCCCTACGCGCGCTTCCTCGCCGCGGCCCGGAGCACCCGCTACGACCTCGAGCTCCTGGGGCACCGGTTCCGCGCCAGCTTCGAGCAGATCTGCCACCGGCTCTGCTCACTGCATCGGCCGGGCGCCGCAGGGATCCCCTTCCACTTCATCAAGATCGACTCGGCGGGGAACATCTCGAAGCGCTTCTCGGCGTCGGGGCTCCGGTTCGCCCGCTTCGGGGGCGCGTGCCCGCTGTGGAACGTCACGCGGGCGTTCCTGCAGCCCAACGGTCTGCGCACCCAGGTCTCGAGCATGCCCGACGGGCAGCGCTACTTCTGCCTGGCCAAGACGGTGACCCGCCGCTACGGCGGCTTCCGCGCGCCCCAGACCGTCTACGCCGTGGGCATCGGCTGCCGGATCGAGCACGCGGCGGGCCTCGTCTACGCAGACGCGATGGACCTCGACCGCGCCGGAGACCTCATGGTTCCCACGGGCGTGACGTGCCGGCTGTGCGAGCGCAGCAACTGCGACCAGCGAGCGTTCCCGTCGCTGCGGCACCCCCTGCGAATGGACGAGAACGTACGGGGCGTGGGGTTCTACGCGTCCGTCCACGGCGAGTAGGGCGACCGCCCGACCAAAAACGTACACGTCGTTGAACCCGCCTCCGGCGCTCGGACACCTGTGGACGAACGCTCCGACGGAGATGACCATGAACGACGCACGCTGGCTCCCCCTCGCCCTCGTCCTCGCCACCCACACGGTCGCCTGCGGAGGCAACGGGAGTTTCGAAACGCGCTCGACGACGACGACTTCGTGGCCGACCCGGAGAGTGAGCCCTTCGCGGCCCCCGTCCCCATCCGCGACGAAGGCGACGAAGGCGACGAAGGCGACGAAGGCGACGAAGGCGACGACGGCGACGACGGCGACGAGGGCAGCGAGGCCAAGCTCGGCCTGACCCAGGAGGAGCTCGACCTGCTCAACGACCTGGGACTCGGGATGGGCGACGATCTGGCCGCCTTCGACTTCGGCCTCGGAGAGATCGTGGTGACCCCGGACGGCGAGAGCGAGTCCATCGTGATGCACGCCGTGGCGATCCAGCTCCAGTCCGACGACCGCTTCTGGGACAACACCCTCGTGTATGCGTGGTCGGGCCTCGACGTCACCGCAGGCACCGCCGACTACCTGCTCCGCTTTCGCGCCGCGGGCATCACCGAGCCGACCGTGCATCCGCTCGATGAGCTGTCCAACTCGATGCTGCCCACCTGGATCCTCTTCGGAGACGCGGCGGCGGACACCACCTACTACAACGACGACGGCACGCTCACCATCGGTGCGGTGACCCTCGATGCGAGCACCGAGGTCGGCTGCACCGCCTTCATCTTCCCCGAGGAGGCCACCTGCACCACGGGGACGCTCGAGGGCGAGATCGACATGTCGACCCTGGGCTACGACGGGTTCAGCGCCTCCTACCAGGCGCCCGACGATCGCGGCGTGAGCACGAGCGCGCTCGGCCTCACGGCGACCTTCGACCTGCCGGTGCGCCGCGCGAGCATCGACCGCTAGGAGCCGGCCGTGGCACGAACCCCTCCCCCGGTCTCCACCCTCGTGGTGGCCGCGCTCGCGGGCGACCAGGCGTCGATCGACGCCGTGCTCGACGACTGGCTCCCCACGGTCTACGCGTGGTGCGCGCGGCTCGGGGCGGGGCGGATCGATGCCGAGGAAGCGGCGAACGACGTCCTGATGGTGTTCGTGAAGCGTCACGGCTCCATCCGGAGCGCCGAGGCGCTGCCCGCGTGGCTCTTCGCCACCTGCAAGCGCGTCGTGGCCAACCACCGGCGCCTCGCGTGGTGGCGCCGCTGGACGCCGGGCGCGGCGGTGGAGGAGCGAGCGGCGCCCGAGCGCACCGACGGCCCGCTCGAGGAGCAGGAGCTCGCCGAAGAGGTCGCGGAGGTGCTGAACGCCTTGAGCCAGGCCCACCGAGAGGTGCTCGTCCTCTGCTACCTGGAGGTCCGTGGCCGAAGCCAGTGAGATCCTGGGGGCCGCTGACCGTGGCGCCCTGGGGCGGGGCCACGGTCGACGCCGCGGTCACCCGGTTCGAGCTGCCCGACGACGAGGGTGCGGTGCTGTTTCCGGTCCAGGGCTGGATCGAGGTGCGTGTGGGATGGAGGCCGTGATGTGGTGGTGGCTCCTGGCGGCGGCGTGCGAGCTCGTCGTGGACTTCGCCCCCCCCGAGGGCGTGGCCGACACCGGGGACGTCTCGCCCCTGATCCGGGGTACGAGGTGCAGCGGGTTCGTGGCGGACGTGGGCAGCGACGCGTCGCCGCTCGACGCGCCGCTCGCAGAGCTCCCCGGCCCCGTGATGTTCGACGACCTCGGGCTCGGGGAGCTCCTGGTCGCCGCCGACACGAGCGTCGAGGTGACCCTCGGGCGGGTGGCGGGCCCGACGGTCACGCCGCCGCGTGGCGAGGGCGTGATCGTGTTCGCCAACGCAGAGGGGAGCAGGCTCGTCATCCTCGCGGCGTGTGCCCTGGAGTCGTGCGCGGAGCAGACGCTGCGGATCACGCTGCCCACCGCGATGCCGCGCATCGTCAGCGACGTCCAGCGCGGCGACGTCACGATCACCGACGCGGCGACCACCGACGTCGTCGCGATCACGAGCCGCGGCGACGTCACGATCACCGGCGAGGCGCGGGGGGTGCACGCCGAGGCGTCGGACGGCTCGGTCTGGGTCGACGTGCCGGCGGCCGAGTACGTCGACCTGAGGACGTCGACGGGGCGGCTCACCATGCGCGGCACCGCCACGCGCGAGCTCTGCGCGTTCTCCGACCTCGGCAACCTCGACGTGAGGGTCGACGCCTCCGAGCGCGTGTGGCTGCACGCCGCCAACGGCGACATCCAGGCGTACCTGGCGTCTCGGGTGGCCCGGCTGGAGCTCGACGTCGCGGCCGGGCGGGCGGACGTGGGCCTGCCGAGCGGCGCCTACGACCTCGACCTGGTGAGCATCCCCGAGGAGCGCCTCCTCCTGTGGGGCATCGAGCGCGATCCGAGCGCCGCCGATCGGCTCACGGGCACGAGCCTGGGCGAGGGAACGGTCCTCACTGGCTTCTGAGGATCGGACGGGCGCCCTGCCGAGCCCCGTCCGTGCACCGCGCTACATCCGTGCATGGTCCCCGTCCGCATCCTCCTCGGGCGCACCCGGCAGCTCCGCCGCGCCTGCCTCCCCCTCCCCCGCCGATCCGCGTCCGGCGCCGCCTCGCTGCTCCTCACCGACACCCTGCGCAAGCGGGACCAGGTGATCCGCGCCGCCACCGCCGACGCCCCCGCCGCCTTCCTGCCCGACGTCCGCGTGCTCGGGGAGCTGCTCACCGCACTCTGGGAGCGCTTCGGCGACGGCCGCGCCCTGCTGTCGCCCCAGGCCATGCGCCTCGCCGCCGGGTTCGTCCTCGACCGCACCCCCAACGTCGGCCTCGGCCCCCCCGAGGCCCCGCTGCGCGGACCGATCGTCGCCGAGCAGCTTGCCCGCCTCGACCAGCGCCTCGCCCACCATCGGCTGATCCAGGTCGACGACCCCGCCACCGACGTGGCCCTGGCCGCCTTGCGGGGGCACCACGGCACCCTGCGCCGCCACGTCCGCCCGGCTGCCGCCTGGGAGCGGCTGCTCTCGCAGCTCGCGGCCCCCGCGCCCGCCCTGCGCGAGTGGCTCGTCCGGTTCGACACCGTCGTCGTCGACGACGTGCTCGAGTCCACCCCCCTCGAGTGCGCGCTGCTCGTCGCCCTCGCCCGGGCCTGGGCGCATGCCGGCGTCGCCGTCACCTTCAGCCTCGCCTCCGGCCGCGACCAGGGCGGGGCCGAAGCCGGGGCGCTGCTCGGGTGGGACGAGCCCGACACCCCCGAGGCCGAGCGCGAGGCGCGCACCTTCGCCGTCACCCAGGACCTCCGGCGTGCGCTGTTCGAGCTCGTCGCCACCGGCGAGGCCCAGGTCGAGGTCGCCCGCCTCGAGGGGCCGATCCTCGTCGAGCCGTGGACCGAGCCCGCCGCCCCCACCCCCCCGGATCTCGCCGACGCCCTGGCCACGGGCACCCCCGTGCCGGTGGCGTCCCGCGACGAGGCCCGCGAGATCCTGCGCCAGGGCGCCGTCCGCCTCGTCCGCTGCCCCGATCCGGGCGCCGAGATCCGCGTCGCCGCCGCCGGGGTCGCGGCCGCGCTCCGGGCGGGCGCGGCCCCCGACGAGTGCATGGTCGCGGTCGCCGGCCTCTCCACGGTGCGCGCATCGGTCGAGGCCACGCTCGACGCCTGGGGGATCCCCTTCGAGGTCGGCGGAGGCACCCCGCTCGCCTGGCTGCCGGTGGTCCAGGCCGCGCTCGCCGCCGTCCGCATCGGGGTCGAGGGCCCCACCGTCGACGCCCTCGGGATCCTGGCCGAGCACCTCGCGCCGCCCTTGCCCGTCGCCGCCGCCCCGCTGCGGCGCGCCCTGCAGCGAGCGGGGCTCGGGGCCGGCGCCGACGATCCGGCCCGGTGGCGCCGCGGCCTGCAGGGCTGGCTCGTGCGCAACCGCGCGGATCCCGCTGACGCGGAGGCGCTGATGGCGAGCCTCGACGCGCTGATCGCGCTCGGCGCCCGCTGCGCGCCGCTCGCCGAGGGCGGGCCGGCGCGCGCCTGGCAGGCCCGCCTCGTCGAGACACTCGAGGCGCTGGGCCTCCCCTCG
>CAYMSU010000063.1:0-18318 GCA_964393165.1 uncultured Enterobacteriaceae bacterium | reverse complement strand
CACGACGTCGGCGGCGTGGTGCTCCTCGCCGCGGGGCTCGGCGTGCTCCTGGTAGCGCTGGGCCTCGGGCTCATGTGGTGGAACAGCCAGGGGGCCGGCGTCGCGTCGCGGTCGGCGCCAGTGGCCGAAGACCCTCAGCGAGCGGTCGAGGCCCTGCCGGCTGAGGCGCCCGCCGCCCCGGCACGGTCGTCCCCGTCCCAGGGCGAAGACGAGGCCGAGACCGCGGGGCCTCGGTCGAGCACGGCGCCTCCAACGGTTCCCGACGCGGAGCCGAAGCAGCTGGTGATCCGGCTGGAGCCGTCTGCCCCCAGTCCGTCCCCGGCGCCCGATCCCGCGCCGTCGTACGAGATGGCCCTGCCCGAGCGGCCCACCGGCCGCGTGCTCATCGAGACGATGCCGAAGGGCTCGGTGTGGCTGGCGGGCGAGCGACTCGAGCCGATCGCGCCGAGCCGGTACGCGCTGCCGGTCGGCACCTACAAGCTCGAGCTTCGGGCGCCCGGTGAGAAGCCGCACGTCCTGCCGCTGCGAATCCGGCGAGGCGACAGCAACGAGCCGGTCTGCTACAGCTTCGCGACCAACGGGCGGTGCGTGCGCTGAGGGCTCTCGGCGGCCGCGGAGCTCCAGGGGCGCCGGCGGCTACAGCATCTCGAGGATCCGTGCGGTCTGCGCCTGAACCACCGCCAGCTCTGCCTCGGTCGGCGGACCTTCGCCCTCCGCCACCGCCTTGAGGGCGGTGAGCGCGTCCAGCAGCTGGCCGCGGACCCTGCGCGACGCCCGGCCCTCCGCCTCGACCGCGACGTAGGCGATGAAGTAGTTCACGACCTCGGGCACCCGCAGGACGGCTTCTCCGGCGGCCGGCGCGTCGGAGGCGCGCAGCGCGCGGGAGATCAGGTGCGCACCCTCGAGCCAGGAGCCCGCCTGCACCAGGGGCACGACGTCGCGCCGCGCAGGTGCGTTGAGCTGGGGCACCACCTCGGCTGCAGCCTCATCCAGCGCGACGATCAGCTCCTCGCGCGACAAGCCGCCCGCCGACACCAGGGTGCGGATCGACCGCACCCGCGCGACGAGCGGCGCGGGGACGTCCAGCTGCGACAGCCCGGTCGCTACCGCGTCCAGCCGCGACACGAGCGCCCGTTCGGGCGCAGTGCGCACGGTGAGCAGTAGATCCGCGAGCACCACCCCCGTCCGCACAGCCACCAGGTCCGGCTCGTCGCGGTCGAGGTCGAACGCCGGGGGCCCGACCAGGGTGGCCAGCTCGGTGTCGAGTCCGCTCTCCCGGACGAGCCGCGCTGTCTCCGCCGGCGACGGCACCAGCGCCTCGTTCACCCCCATGTGCGCGGTCGCCTCGGCGGAGAGCGGGGGGGCGGCTTCAGGAACCGGAGGAGGCGCCTCGGGAACCGGCGGCGCCCACCCCGTGCACTGCACGAGCCACAGGATCACGACTCTGACCACGGCGGAGTCCTCGGATGACAGGTCGAACCCTAGCCGTCCCGCAGGAGCTGGGGCAAATCGACCCCCGGATCGCTTCCGCGTGGTCCGCAGCGCGCGTTACCCGGGGCCCCATGAGTCCGGTGTGGCTGGTGATGGTCGGTGGCGCCCCGGCAGCGGCGCAGACTCCGGTGGTCCATGCGGAGCCACGGTCGGGGCCCGTCATGGCCGCCGTGGGGGCCCGTACCGGGCTTCCCGCCTCGCAGCTTCGCGCCGTGGCGCTCGAGGAGCTGCTCAGCAAGCCTCCCGAGGTCGTCGGCGAGGGCGTGCTGAGGCGCTGCGCGGCAGCCTCCTCGCTGCAGCACGAGGCGCAGGTCGAGGCGGTGCGCACCGACCTCGCGCGGGCCAAGGCGGGCTGGCAGCGCAAAGACGCGCTCGACACGATGGACCACCTCGACGTGGCGGTGTCCCGGCTCGGGTGCCTTCAGGAGGTGGCCGACGGTCGGTTGGCCGCGCAGGTGTTCCTGCTCCGCGCGGCCGTGCACGTACAGGCCGATGACCTCGAGGCGGCGCGCTCCGAGCTGGCCACCGCCCAGTCGCTGCATCCTGGCGTGGCCTGGCCACGCGATCTCCCCGAGCACGGGGCGGTGCTCCTCGCGGAGGCTCGCCGCGTGGAGCCGGTGACGGTGCGGGTCGAGCCTGCCAAGCTGGCGAGCGGCCCCTGGCTGGACGGGCGCGCGGTCCAGGGAGCCACGTCGGTGCTCCCCGGGCTTCATCTGCTGCAGTACACGGGGGAGGAGGGGGTGGCCTCGGCGTGGCTGTCGGTCGGGGGCGCACTGACCGTGGTCCTGCCGCGGGGCTTCGGGCTCCCGGCGCTGGCGGCGATGGGCTCGACCGCGGGTCACGAGGCCATGACCAGCCTGCTGCTGGCCACGCTGCCCGACGCGGTGGCCGCCTACGTCTGGCACGAGCATGGGCTGTGGCTCGTGTCGCCGGGAGGGCCCGGCGAGCAGGCCGAGATCACCGAGCTCGCTCCCCGCAAGAAGCCGGAGCCGCCCCCGCTCTCGCCAAAGGAGGAGCGGCGGCGCCGCCGGGAGGCCCGGCGGCGGGCCCGCCAGGCCGACTGACTCGCCAACCTGCCCTCGTGCCGGTCAGAACAGCGCGAGGCCCACGGAGAACCCGAGGGCGGGCAGGATCACCGGGAGGGAGCCCTCTTCGTCCTGGTCGAAGTCGTTCAGGTCGAGCACGCCGTAGGTCCCGAGCCCGATCTCGAGGCTCGTGTAGACGAGCTTGGTTTGGCTTCGGATGCCCACCCGGGCGTTCCAGCCCTTGCGGGTCTTCGCCTCGTCGAGGCTGCCGCCCGCGGCGCGCAGCTCGTGGTACCCGACCGAGCCGTAGAGCCCGCGAGCCTGGGGATTCGGGTACACCCGGGCGTTCACGCCGAGCAGCCGCAGGTTCGGGGGGTTGAGCGACAGCGACTCGCCGTCGAGCAGGGGCAGCGGGGCTCCCGCGAGGGGAAGCCACGCGGCGTGGCCTCCGACCGACAGGCCGGGGCCGACCGGCAGCGGGAGCACCACCTCACCTTCGAGCCCGATGCCGTAGGGCAGGCCCGCCGTGGGACCGACTCTAAGGTGCCGGCGTGGGGCGTTGTTCCGGAACAGCTCGTACAGCTCGGAGGCCCGCTGCCGGTCGCGCTCGACGCCCTTCCCGACCTGGTACATCCGGCCCAGGTCGCGGCAGGACTCGTAGAACCCGTTTTCGCACGCGGTTCCGAGGTGACGGGCGGCAATCTCGTTGTCGAAGTTACTCTTCCGGTCGAGGTGGACCTGCGCGAGGCGCGCACAGCCAGGTCCATTCTCTCCCTCGCACGCCCGCTCGAGCAGCACGTAGGTCTGCTCCGCCGGATCTCCCTTGCGGGGCAGTCCCTGCGCTTCGGCCAGCAGGAAGCAGCCCTCGGGATCGCCCCGATCGCAGCCCCGCGCGAGGTAGGTGGCAGCAGGCTGCTCGCCCTCCCAGGGGGGCGCGTGACGCCGCTGCACGAGCTGGCCCAGATCCGAGCACGACGGCGCGTCGCCGAGCTCGCAGGCCTGCGTGTAGGCGGTGAAGGCGCCCTCGAGCTCGGACCGGGAGTCCGCCAGGCGGTCGCCCAGGCCGGCGCAGCCCTCGGGGCTGCCCTTGTCGCAGGCGGCGCCATACATCGTGACCCGGTCAGGAGCGGTGGTCTGCCGCGCGTCGCCGATCCGCCGCTGGCGAGCCCCCGCGACGCAGGCCTCGGCCGAGCCGGCCTTGCACGCGCTGGCGAACAGCTCGAGGGCTTGCCCGTAGGCGGTCGTCCGCGGCTCGTGGCGCACGAGCAGGTGCGCCTGGCCGAGGCACGCACGGACCTCGCCCGTGCCGCAGCTTCGGGCCAGGCGCGACTGGGCCTCGGTCACCCGAGGGTGGTCGATGCCCCAGCGGTCGACGTAGTCTCCGAGCAGCTCGCAGCCCTCGGCGGCGCCCAGCTCGCACCCCCTCAGGAACGCATCGAAGTCGTCGAGCGGCGAGCCCTCGACCGGGGTTTCCTGCTGCAGCCGCCCGAGCTCCACGCACGACGCGGGGATCGGCAGCTCGTCGGACGTGCACTCGCGCACCGTGCGCGCCGCGAAGGCGGCCTCGCGCCGCGCCTCGGCCTCGGTGCAGGCGTCGGCTCGGCCGAGCACACAGGCCTGGTCGAGGTTGAGCAGGGCGAGATCGGACATGTCCCGGGTGTCGTACGCGTTCGCCAGCAGCATGCAGCTCGCCCCGATGTCCTCGAGGCGGCGCAGGCGCTGCCCGAGCGAGCCCGACCCCTCGAGGTCGCAGGCGTGCTCGAGCAGGCCCACCACGAGGTCGCTGGGCGCCTCCGGGTCGAAGTCGTACCGGTGCTCGGCGACGTCGTTGCAGGCGGCGATCTCGCCGTCGATGCACTGCGACACGCGCGCGGCGTAGTCCGGCTCCTCGAGGGCCACGGCCTCGTAGCAAGCGCGGTGCACGCCCCGCGAGCACGCCACCCCGAGCTGCCGGCGCGCCTCCTCCGGACCGCCGGGAACGTCGCCGAGATCGCGCAGGATCTGCCGGCCGGAGGCGAGGCAGGTCTCGGGCACACGCGGCTGGCACATCGGCAGCGACGGCGTGCCCGCAGGCCACTGGACCGCCCAGACCCGCAGGCCCCGCTCCTCGGGCACGACGAGGTGCTCCCCGGCCGCCTTCTCGAACACGGGCACCCGCGCGGCCTCGGCCAGGCGCCTACGTGCGAGCTTCTCCGAGCCCCGCTCGACGCGCGAGCCGCCGTCGAGCACCCACGCGGCGCGGGAGAGCTCCCAGAACACCCCCGGGATGGCGTGCTCGGAGAGCCCCTCGGCGCGGCTGCGCCGCAGCTGACCCGACGACGCGTCGAGCGCCCAGGCGGTGCCGTCGGCGTCGAGCACCACCGGAGCGCCGGTGGGGTCTTCCTGCCAGGCCTGGACCGGTGTGGAGAGCGCCTCCGGCCACGACACGAAGCGCACGGACGAGGCGCGGATCAGGGGCGAGCGGCTCGCGACGACCACGGTCTCGCTCGCGTCTTCCGCGCCGCCCTCGGGCGCGTCGTAGAAGACGAGCTGGACGGGTCGCGCGGGCCCGTTCGCGACCCGCCGGATGACCGCATCGGGGTCGTCGAACGGCATCCCGTCGACCTCGCGAAGCTCCCAGCCGGGCTGCGCGCCGGCGTCCGCAAGGGCCGCCGGCAGGTTCTCGGCGAGCACCCACCGCCCGTCGTCGGTCACGTCGAAGGGGACCGCGATCCCGGGGAGGGTCGCGGCGCTCGCTACTGCCGTCAGAAGCAACGTCAACATCACGGACTCCGTGCACTCCGCTCACTGGCAATCGGGTCGTGCCACGTCGGCCCTCCCCGCCTACGCCGGTGATCGGCCGTCGGCAACGCTTTCCAAAGGGGAATCCGCCCGCGCTCCGGCTCGCTGCTATAGGATGCCCGCCTCGGACGGGGAGGTTGCTTGCTGCTGGACGGAGTGCGCTTGATGGTCGTCGGGATGACGACCGTGTTTGCGTTCCTGGGCGTGCTCGTGGTCGCGATGCAGGCGACCCGGGTGGTGGTCGAGTCGGTGCTGGGCGTGTCGGCCGAGCCCCCGGCCCCCGAGCGCCGCCCCGAGGCACAGCGTGACGACCGGGACATCGCCGTCGTGTTGGCAGCGGTCCGGGCCGCACGGGGAGGTCGGTGATGGCGCGCCGCCGAGTGCACGTGATGAACACCGCGTTTCGCGACGGGTTCCAGTCCGTCTTCGGGGCCCGCGTGCTGCGGGAGGACTTCCTGCCCGCGGTCGAGGCCGCCAAGGACGCCGGATTCACCCACTTCGAGGCTGGCGGCGGGGCGCGCTACCAGGCGCTGTACCTGTACTGCCAGGAAGACGCGTTCGACATGATGGACGCGTTCCGCGAGACGGCGGGGCCCGAGGCGAACCTGCAGACCTTGGCCCGCGGGGTCAACGTGGTAGGCCTCGACTCGCAGAGCTCCGACATGATCGAGCTGCACGCCAAGCTCTTCAAGAAGCACGGGATCACGACGATCCGGAACTTCGACGCGCTCAACGACGTCCGCAACCTGTCGTACTCGGGGCGCTGCATCGTCGACGCGGGCCTCAAGCACGAGGTGGTGGTCGCGCTGATGGGCCTGCCGCCGGGGGCCGAGGGCACCTACGAGAGCGCCGACGGGCAGAAGGTTCCCGCCCACTCGGCCGCCTTCTACACCTCGATCCTCCGCCAGATCCTCGACGCGGAGGTGCCGTTCCACAGCGTCTGCTACAAGGATGCGTCGGGCACCACGCCCCCGTCGATCGTCTACGACAGCATCCGCCAGGCCCGGCAGATGCTCGGCGATGACGTCCACTTGAGGCTGCACAGCCACGAGACGGCGGGCATCAGCGTGGCCTGCTACCGTGCGGCGCTCGAGGCCGGCGTAGACGGCATCGACCTCGCCATGGCACCGGTGTCGGGGGGCACGAGCCAGCCCGACGTGGTCACCATGTGGCAGGCCCTGCGCGGCAGCGACTACGACCTCGGGCTCGACATCGACAAGGTCCTCGAGGCCGAGGCGGTCCTCAAGGACTGCCTGCACGACTACTTCCTGCCTCCCGAGGCCACCGCCGTGGAGCCGCTGATTCCCTACTCGCCGATGCCCGGCGGGGCGCTCACGGCGAACACCCAGATGATGCGCGACAACAACATCATGGACCGGTACCCCGAGGTCATCCTCGCGATGGGCGAGGTGGTGCGGCGAGGGGGCTTCGGCACGTCGGTCACCCCGGTCAGCCAGTTCTACTTCCAGCAGGCCTTCAACAACGTCATGTTCGGGCCCTGGAAGCGCATCGCGGAGGGCTACGGCAAGATGGTCCTCGGCTACTTCGGGCGCACCCCGGTACCGCCGGACCCCGAGATCGTCGCCATCGCCGCCGAGCAGATGGGGCGCGAGCCGACCACCCGGGATCCGCGGGAGATCAACGACGAAGATCCCACCAAGGGCCGCGCGGCCGCCACCGCGCGCCTCGAGGAGCACGGGCTCGAGGTCACCGACGAGAACGTGTTCATCGCCTCGGCGTTGCTCGACAAGGGGATCGCGTTCCTCAAGGGAGAGGCCCCCCTCGGGATCCGGAAGAAGAGCGCGGCCGCGTCTACTCCTGCGTCGGCGGCCCCCGAGGCAGCCACCCGGTTCTCGGTGGTGGTCCGCGGCCGCACCTACGACGTGGAGCTCGACGGTGATCACGCGGTGATCGACGGTGAGCGAGTGCCCTTCGACGTGACCGCCGCGGAGGCGGGCGGCGGGGCCCCCGCGTCGGGCTCGGCCGGGGGCACCGAGATCCGCTCCGAGCTCCCCGGCAAGGTCATCAAGGTCCTCGTCTCCTCGGGTCAGCGCGTGGGGGCCGGCGAAGGCCTCGTCGTGCTCGAAGCCCTGAAGATGGAGATCGCGGTCGACGCCCCCGAAGCGGGAACGGTGGCCGAGGTGAGGGTGCAGCCGGGCGCCCAGATCGCCGCCGGCGATGTGCTCGTCACACTCCGAGGCGCCTGATGGAGGGCTTCGCCGAGGTCCTCCAGAGCACGGGCATCGCCAACCTGGCCGCGGGCCAGCTCATCATGGCGATCGTGTGCCTCGTCCTGATCTACCTGGCCATCGCCAGGGAGTTCGAGCCGCTGCTGCTCGTCCCGATTGGCTTCGGGGGGCTCCTCGCCAACGTGCCCCTCGCCGGGATCGCCGAGCCCACCGGGTTCCTCGGCATTCTCTACGACACCGGCGTGTCGAACGGCCTCTTCCCGCTCCTCATCTTCGTGGGGGTCGGCGCCCTCACCGACTTCGGGCCGCTCCTCGCCAACCCCAAGACCGCGCTCCTCGGCGCAGCCGCGCAGTTCGGCATCTTCGCCACGCTGCTGGGGGCGCTCTTCCTGAGCGAGCAGGTCCCGGGGATCGCGTTCTCCCTGCAGGATGCCGCCGCTATCGGGATCATCGGGGGTGCTGACGGCCCCACTGCGATCTTCCTCGCGAGCCGCCTGTCGCCCGACCTGCTCGGGGCCATCGCGGTGGCCGCCTACTCGTACATGGCGCTGGTGCCGATCATCCAGCCGCCGATCATGAACGCCCTGACCACGGCAGACGAGCGCAGGATCCGCATGACCCAGCTTCGGCCAGTGTCGAAGCTCGAGCGGATCTTGTTTCCCCTCGTCGTGTTCGGGCTGTGCTTCCTGCTCCTGCCCGACGCCACGCCCCTCGTGGGCGCGCTGATGTTCGGCAACCTCCTCGCCGAGTCGGGCGTCACCGAGCGCCTCGCGGGGGCGGCCCGGGGCGAGCTGATCAACATCGTGACCATCCTGCTCGGGCTGTCCGTGGGCTCCAAGCTCGAGGCGCACGCGTTCCTCTCCGTCGAGACGCTCGGCATCCTCGGGCTCGGGCTCGTCGCGTTCGGGATCGGCACCGCGACCGGGGTGCTTCTCGCCAAGCTGATGAACGCGGTGACCCGCGAGCGGATCAACCCGCTCATCGGAGCCGCGGGGGTGAGCGCGGTGCCCATGGCGGCGAGGGTGGTCAACCGGGTCGGTCAGGACAACGACCGCGGCAACTTGCTGCTGATGCACGCGATGGGGCCGAACGTCGCCGGCGTGCTGGGCTCGGCGGTGGCCGCTGGTGTGCTGCTGTCGCTCGTCGGGTGACCGGGCGAGCTGCATGCTATGCTCCCAGTCTCTGTCCGAGGTGGGTGTGAAGCTTCGATGGCTCCTTGGTCTGCTCGCAATCGCGTCCGGTTGCCTGCAGGGAGACTGTCCCGACGAGGTCCCCTACGACGCGATCGACCAGGACTGTGACGGGTCGGACCTGGTGGACGTCGATGGCGACGGCTTCGACGCGGTGCAGGCGGACGGGGCGGACTGCAACGACAACGACGCGAGCATCAACCCCGATGCCACGGAAGTGCCCTACGACGGGGTAGACCAGGACTGCAGCGGCGGCGACCTCGTCGACGCGGACGGTGACGGATTCCTGGGCGTCGAGGGTGGCGACGACTGCGACGACACGGATCCGGCGACCTTTCCCGGGGCGGCCGACGACGTGGGCGACGGGGTCGATCAGAACTGCGACGGGATCGACGGCGAGGACTTCGACCGGGACGGCTTCGCCTCCGAGGCGTCGGGCGGCGACGACTGCAACGACTCGCCGCTCGATGGTCGCGACATCAACCCGGGCGAAGCCGAGATCTGGTACGACGGCGTCGACCAGGACTGCGACGGGGCATGCGACTTCGACCGTGATGGAGACGGGTTCGTCCTCGACGGCCACGTGCCGGGCGACAACTTCGCGTGTGACGACAATCCAGAGGTGAACAAGGTCGACTTCCTCGAGGACTGCGACGACGAGGATCCCAAGGCGACCGACAACTTCATCAACGGCGCGGGGCCCTCGGGGACCGACGAGATCGGCACGCAGCCGGTGTTCGTGGAGCTCACCCGCGAGGAGTCGGGGGCCACGCTCGAGGTGTTTCGCCCCGATGGCACGCAGGTGGCGGGCAGCACCGACTTCGTCGGCCGCCGCTTCGAGTTCACCCCCACCGTCTCGTTCGACACCTTCACGACCTACGACGTCGAGTTCAGCGGCAGCTGCGGAGACCTGAGCTTCAGCTTCACCACCGGCGCCTTCGGGCCGGCGGCCGCGCTCGACGACCTGCGCGACGCCTCCTTCGCGATCGACCTCGCCGGGGGGTTCTGGTCCTCGCCGGCTCTCGGCGGCTCGCTGCAGGCCGCGGTCGCGCAGGATCTGCTGCTCGGCATCGACGAGATCGTAAGCGGCACCATCACCACCATCGCGGCCGTGGCCGAGGTGGGCAGCGGGTCTCAGGACGTCTGCATCGAGACGGGCGACATGCCGGTCGCCACCTTCCTCGGCAACCCCGTGGTGTCGGTCGGACCCGCGCCCGAGGCCTTCTTGGTGTTCGACGATGCGGGCGTCGTCCCGGTGGTGGACTTGTCGGTCACCGGGCTGTTCTCCGCCGACGCCACGCTGCTCGGCAACGCGACCGTCTCGGGCCTGCTCGACGCCCGCGACCTCGTGCCCCTGCTCGCGCCGGGGGGCTCCGCCGAGGACGTCTGCAAGGCCAACCAGGGCTGCGGCACGTGCCCCGACAAGTCCGGGGACTTCTGCATGGCCTTCCAGGTCGACGCCACGAGCGGCGCGGTGGTGCCCGGGGAGTCGGTCCAGCGGATCGACGCGGCGGACGTGTCGGCGAACCCCGACTGCGACTGACCGACTGCGACTGACCGACTGCGACTGACGGATCGCGGTGGCGGTCAGTCCTCGCCGGCCTTCTCGATGATCCGCGCGCGGCGGTCCTCGGCCTTCTTCACGAGGGCGTCGGCCTTCTCGTCTGCCTCGTCGACCGTCTTCGAGGCGAGCTTGTTCGCCTCGCGGGTGGCGGCCTCCGCGCCCTTCTTGGCGAGCGCCTGCTTGAGCGGGTTGCCCTCCGCCTCCTTCAGCAGCTGGTCGGAGCGCTTGCGCCCCTCGGCGCGGATCTTCTTCGCGGCTGCGCGTGCCTCGCTGCGGAGCTCCTCGGCTTGCGCCTTCGCCTCGGCGACGAGCCGGTCCCCGCGCTCGGTGGCGCGGGCCACTGCGTCGCTCCCGAGGCCGCGCTCGAGGGCCTCGTCGAGCTTGTCTCCGAGGGCTTCCTTGGCGGCGTCGGCCAGCGCCTCGCCGGCGCCCTGGAGATCCAGCCGGACCTTCGGAGCGTCGTAGCCGCCGGTGATCGCGATCCGCAGGTCCAGGGCCTCGGGGACCGCGCCCTTCAGGCCCTTCACGAACGGCGCCTGTGTGATCCCCGCGGTGGGCACGCGGGTGTCGATCTTCAGGTCGAGGGTCTCCGAGACGAGGCTCGCCGTGCCCGACACGTTGGCGTCGAGGCCGCCGAGCTTCGCGAGGAAGGGCCGCAGCGAGAGCTCTCCGCCCTCGACCCGGTAGCGCAGCACCGAGTCGGTGAGGTCGAGCGTGGCGAGCTCCTTGCGGCCGAGCTGCTTCGACACCGACTGCAGGACCTGCGGCTGCAGCGACAGCTCGAAGGTCTCCAGCTTGCCTTGCGACGCCAGCGACGACAGCACGGGGCTGCCGTCGGCGAGGATGGGCGTGGCGAGCGACAGGTTGCTGTCGAGCTGGCCCACCGCCCCCCGCAAGACCGGGGCGATCCGCTTCAGGGTGTCGAACTCGGCCATGAGCTTGCCGAGGTCGAACCGCACCGTCTCCACCTGGAAGTCGATGTCGGCCTTGTCCGACGTGGCGGCGGCGTAGCGGCCCGACAGCACGACCTCGCCACCGAGCATCTCGCCCGTGAGCGACGTGAGGTCGACCGCCTGGTCCTTGACCTCCATGCGGCCGCGCACGTTCCGCATCTGGAAGGCGTCGGTCAGCAGGCGCTCGAAGACGAGGTCGCAGCTGACGTCGAGCCGCTCGGGAACCGCCATGACCAGCGCGTCGTCGCCCTCGACGGGCTCGTCGGGGGCCGGATCCGCGCTCGGCGCGTCCGCCTCGCTCGCCTCCTCGCTCGTGGCCAGCGGGCGGACGTCGACGCGGCTCCCCGACAGCATCATCCGCCCGATGAGCGTCCCGTCGCCCAGGAAGTACGGCACGAACTGCTCGAACTGCCCGGTGAGGGTGAGGTCGGAGGCCCGCTTGCGCCCGCCGACGGGCCCCGGCCAGCGGATGGCCAGGCGCTTCAGCTCGGCCGAGGCGCCCGCGAGCACGAAGTCGAGGTCCTCGACCGTGACGTCGACCGGCATGTCGGCAGAGCGGTAGACCAGATCGGTGGCCCGCACCTCGCCCGAGGCAGAGATCCGCTCGGCGTTGCCCTCGGTGAAGTCCTGGGAGGCGCCCTTCACCTTCACGTCCACGTCGATGATGCCCGTGGAGTCCTCGGTGCTGCCGGGGAACGCCTGGTCGAGCTTGGCGAGGTCGACGTGGCCCTTCGCCACGAGGTCGACGGTGGGGTTGGAGACGGGGCGGGTGAGCTTGGCGGTGCCCTCGAACGTGCTGCCCGCCCCCGTGAACGCGAAGCGGCGCACGTCGACCGTGGTGAGGTCGGGGCCTCCCTGGGGGTGGGTCAGCTTGACGATCAGGTCCACCCGGTCGAGGCCGACCGGCTGATCGGGGAACTTGGCGCGGCCGTTGGCGACCACCATCGACAGGTCGAAGGCGGGGAGCCCGTCGCCTTCGCCCTCCAGCGTGCCCTTCACCGTTCCGGCGAGGGCCAGGGTGCCGTCGGCGTCGACGTCGCCGAAGTCCGCGCTGTAGGCGTCGGGCACCAGCGACAGGAGCGAGGCGAACGTGGTGTCGGCCGTGGACAGCGTGAGGTCGAG
This sequence comes from uncultured Enterobacteriaceae bacterium, assembly GCA_964393165.1. GTDB lineage: Bacteria > Myxococcota_A > UBA796 > UBA796 > DRPG01. Next base: position 6,003 of record CAYMSU010000063.1, on the reverse strand, counting down.
CTCGGTGTCGGCCCCGCGGGGCACGATCGAGCCGTCGAGCGAGACGGTCAGGGCATTGACCGAGATCGCGTTGTCGAACAACCGGATCGCGCCCGTGGCCTCCTCGTACTCGACGGCGGCGTCGACCTTCCACGCGGTGTCGCGCACCCACGTCACCCCGCCCGCCTCGGCGGTCAGGCTCTGCAGCGTGGCCTCGGTGTCGAGCCGTGTGCCCACGTCGGAGAGCGTTCCTCGGGTCTGCGCGTCGAGATTGCGAAGCGTGACGAACACCCCGGTCGCGCGGTCGGCGTAGTCGAGCGTCAGGTCGGCGATCTCGAAGTCGTCGAGGTCGACCGCCCAGCGCCCGGTCTCGGCCTCGGCGCCCTTGGCGACGTCTTCTTCGGGGAAGAGGTCGAGGTTGCTCGCGCCGTCTTCCGCGACCCGCATGTCGAGCCGGGGACCGAGCAGGCCGATGCGCCGGATGTTGAAGGTGTCGCGGAACAGGGACCCGAGGCCGAGGCACACCTCGAGGCGATCGACGTGCACGAGCTCGATGCCCTCCCAGCGGTCGAGGCCCACGATCCGGAAGTCGTCGATCCGGAGGGTGACGTTGGGGAAGTCGGAGAAGAGGCCCAAACCCACGTCGCCGACCTCGGTGTCGGCGAGCAGGGCTTCGTCGAGGGTGGCCTCGAGCTGGCTCGCCAGGTTGCGCCGGACGATCGGCAGCGCGATCAGCACCGCGACGATGACGGCGAGGACGACCCCTCCGGCCACGAGGGCCCCGGTGGTCGTGAATCGGCGGGACAACATGGGCTCTCCGCGGGCGAGGGTCGCGCGGGGAAGCCTACCGGCCCGAGCCGGGGTGGGCGACCCCGATCGGGGTGTGCATGTTGGCGAGACCAAGGGAGGCGTAGTGTTGGAGTTCCTGTTTCGGAACAAGACGCAGATGGTGACCGCAGAGCAGGCGCTGGAGGGTCGCGGGGCGCGTCCGTTCGCGCTGTCGTCGAGGCATGCGGTGCTGGGCACCACGCTCGAGGGACCGTGGGCGGAGGGTCTCGAGGTGGCGCACTTCGCGATGGGGTGCTTCTGGGGCGCGGAGCGGGTGTTCTGGCAGCTCGACGGCGTGCACAGCACGGCGGTGGGCTACATCGCGGGGTTCACGCCGCACCCGACCTACGAGGAGGTGTGCAGCGGCAAGACGGGCCACACGGAGGTGGTCCAGGTCGTCTTCGACCCTGCGAAGATCAGCTACGAGGCGCTGCTTCGGGCCTTCTGGGAGAACCACGACCCCACGCAGGGGATGCGTCAGGGCAACGACGTGGGCACGCAGTACCGCTCGGGGGTGTACGTGCACTCGGCGGAGCAGCGAGCCGCAGCCGAGGCGAGCCACCAGGCCTACGCGCGCAAGCTGTCGGAGGCGGGCTACAGCGCGATCACGTCGGAGATCGAGGATGCGGGGGAGTTCTACTATGCGGAGGACTACCACCAGCAATATCTGGCCAAGAACCCTGGTGGTTATTGCGGGCTAGGTGGGACGGGCGTTTCCTGTCCGGTCGGGTTGGGCACCTGACGCCCTGGGTGCCCAAGCCGGCGGCTACTCCACCGGCGGGCTAACGCAAAGAATGGCCAGGTGACTTGGGCACTTCGTGCGGGAAGCGGCCACAAGCGGCTGGAAGCCCCTGGAGCATGGACTCCTCGATGATCATGCCAGTGACGAACCAGGGGGCTGGCTCCTCTCCGAGGAAGCGGTGATACAGCGGAACCGGTCTACGAGCTTCGTTCGAGGTAGACTCGAAGTGGAGGCAGGATGGCAGACCTCATCGTCGTGAACCCGGATGTCATGCGCGGGAAGCCCGTCGTAGCTGGCACCCGCATCACGGTGGAGTACATCTTGGATCAGCTCCGCCACGGCCACACGATGGACGAGCTGTTGGATGGGCACCCACGCCTGACGCGTGATGGGATCGAAGCGGCGGTTCAATACGCCATCGATGCACTCCGTGCCGAGCGTGTGGTGTCGACCGCGGCGCGATGAAGATCGTCGCCGACGAGAACATCCACCGGCTGATCCTCCAACGACTCGTCGACGACGGTCACGACGTTGTGCACATCGGGGACCTTGCTCCCAGCATTACGGACGACGACGTTTTGCGCTTGGCGGTGGAGCGTGAGGCCCTATTGCTGACCAACGATCTCGACTTCGGCGAACTAGTTTTCGTCGGCGCGGCGCGACACTCCGGCGTACTGTTGCTGCGCCTTGGCGGAATGCCGTACGACGAGCAAGCCGAGCTGGTGGCAGCAACGGTTGTCCACAACGCCGATGAACTCCAACGCGCGTTCTCGGTGCTGACCGAGGGTAGGCTTCGCATTCGCTCATAAGGTCGGGCGCCGTGTCGACGGCCTGAGTCCATTTGTCGCGGCACCTGCCGAGATCCGCAGTTCCAGACGCGCAGTGTGGCTTGGCACGAGCCCTCCATCTGCCTTCACGACCCTTCATCGCACCCGGCGCCAGGATCCGTGCCCGCGCGCGACCCCGGGTCGTGCCGGGGGGCCAGAAGTTGGCGGTCGGGGACGACCCCGGGTCCCGAGCAAGTAGAAATTATCCAATCCGCGACGACCTCAGGTCGCGAGCAAGTAGAAGTTCTCCAACCCTGCCACGACCTCAGGTCGCGCGGCCCCTCAGATCTGGGCCCCCCGCGTGACCTCCCGTGGCCGCCGGCCCCGCGAGACGAGAACCGGGACGGCCGAGTATCGCAAGGGACTCCAGATCACGACCATCAGCGCTGTGGCCTGGCGGTTTTTCAGAGAAACTGAGGATCCAGGGGTACGGTCTTGGGGCCGAGCGGTGTCCACTCCTCGGATCGGCTGAGGCACGGCAGACGGTTCTCTGGAGGACACATGAGAGCGCGAGCCATCGAGACCCTGGTCAAGGTGCCCCGACTCACCCCCGGACGACGTCGGCAGGCGCTGAAGCGCATGCGGGCAGTCATGGCGTCGATGCCGGCGGTGCCCGGCCTCGACGAGGCCATGGACACCGCCGAGGCCCTGCACAGCGAGCTGGCCAGGCTCGTCAACGAGTGGCGGCGCGTCCAGGACGACGTCGCCATGCACACCCAGACCGCCGGGGCGCTCGACAACCAGGTCGACCGCCTGCTGTCGGCGTTCCACAACCACCTCCGCGACGCGGCCGACCTGCACGGCGCAGACTCGCCCGTCGCGGCGTCCGCCGCCGTCCTGCTCGACCGCCTGTTCGCGGGTGGGGTTCGGCAGATCACCGCGCTGCCCTACGTCGACCAGCACGAAGCCGTCGCGGCGCTGATCGAGCAGATGCAGACGGAGCCCGCCGTCACCGAGGCGATCGCGACTCTCGGGATCGAAGACGTGGTGGGCCACCTCGCAGGCCTCAACGAGGCCTACGGCGCCGCGCTGTCCAAGCCCCAGCGCATGACCTACGGCGAGCTCCGGGACCGCGACCGGGAGGCCTGGATGTCCGTCGTCGCGGTCGTCGCGCGGATCGCCGGCGCGTTCCCGAGCTCCTCCGACGAGGACGGGGCCGCGCGTGACGCGCTGCTCGGCCCCCTCGAGGCGCAGGCCGAGGAGATGTCCCGCCTACGCGCCCGCCGCGCCGCCGGCGGCCTGCTCGACACGCCGGAAGAGACCGACATCGAAGACGACGCCGACGAGGGCGACGACGACTTCGCCGACCTCGACGACGATGTGAACGTCGCCCCCGCCTGAGCGCCACGCCGTCAGGCCGCCGATGGCCTGGCGGTAGTCGAGGCGCGGGGACGCGGACGCTCCGTGCCCGAGGTCGTGGCGGGCGTGGTCTGCGATCTCCAGCAGGAGTGAGACAGGAGTGGCGCTGCGCCTGGCGCTCGGCCCGCGCTGCGCGACGGACCGAGGGGCGCGAGGGCGCCCCCCTCCGTCGGGGCCGACCCTCCGCTGATGCCGAGGGTTGGCGGCACACCGCAGGGGGCCGGCTCGACAGCCAGCGTCCCTTGGCGTGGCTCCCGACGCAGGGCGGCGGGGCGAGCCCTCAGTAGTGCCAGGGGAACTTGCTGAAGTCCTGGTCCCGCTTCTCGAGGAACGCGTCGCGGCCCTCCTGGGCCTCGGGCGTGCCGTACGCCAGCCGCGTGGCCTCGCCCGCGAACAGCTGCTGGCCGACCAGCCCATCGTCGGGGAGGTTGAACCCGAACTTCAGCATCCGCATGGCGGTCGGGGACTTCGTGTTGATCACCCGCGCCCACTCCAGCGCCGTCTCCTCCAGCTCGGCGTGGGGCACCACCCGGTTCACCATCCCCATCTGAAAGGCGTCGTCGGCGGTGTAGTCGAAGCCCAGGAAGAAGATCTCCCGGGCGCGCTTCTGGCCGACCATGCGGGCCAGGTAGGCGGAGCCGTAGCCCGAGTCGAAGCTCGCCACGTCCGGATCGGTCTGCTTGAACCTGGCGTGCTCCTTGCTCGCCAGCGTGAGGTCACAGACCACGTGGAGGCTGTGCCCACCCCCCGCCGCCCACCCCGGAACCACCGCGATCACGACCTTGGGCATGAACCGGATCAGCCGCTGGACCTCGAGGATGTGGAGGCGCCCCAGGCGGGCCGCGTCGATCCCCGCTCGTAGCCGTCCTTGCCGCGGATCCGCTGGTCCCCGCCGGAGCAGAACGCCCAGCCGCCGTCCTTCGGGGACGGGCCGTTGCCCGTCAGCAGCACGCACCCCACGTCCGACGACATCCTCGCGTGATCGAGCGCGCGGTACAGCTCGTCGACCGTCTTCGGCCGGAACGCGTTGCGCACCTCGGGCCGATCGAACGCGATGCGCACGGTTCCGTGGTCGACGGCCCGGTGGTAGGTCAGGTCCTCGAAGTCGAAGCCCTCAACAGGCTGCCAGCGCGTCGGATCGAAGGTCATCTCGGGTCCCTCCTCGGGGCGTGGGGCTCGGTCGTTCCCGCCAGGATGGCTCGCGCGCGCGCGCGGAACCAGGCCCTCCGGGGCTTGCCCGTCGCGGTCACGCCCTCGGGCGCCCACGGGAGCACCCGATCGATCCACGCATGGCGCGGCAGCCGAGTGGACAGGAACGCGCGCGCCTCGTCGAGATCGAGGCGCCCGTCGACGAAGGCCCAGGGGCGCGCCCCCCAGGCCTCGTCGGGCACGTCGACGACGATGACCGCCCGCACGTCGGGGTGCGCACCGAGCACCCGCTCGATCGACTCGGGAAAGACGTTCTCTCCGCCCGAGATGAACATCGCGTCCGCACGTCCGTGCACCCTCAGGGTGCCCTCCGGCGTGAGCTCGCCCACGTCGCCGGTCGACAGCCACCCGTCGCCGTCGGTGAGCGACCGGATGCGCCCGTCGGACCAGACCCCGAGGCACACGGTGGTGCCGCGCACACGGATCGCCGGCGTGGCCTCGACCTCGCGCCCGGGGAGCGGCCGGCCGCTGTCGCGCGGATCCGCGTCGGTCGTCGACGTGCAGGCCTGGCTCGCGACCTCGGTCGACCCGTAGGTGGTCTTCACCGGCCAGCCGCGGGCGCGCCGCTCGCGCACCAGCGCTGGCGGCGCGGCGGCGCCTCCGAGCAGCAGGTGCCGGAGAGTAGAGGGCGGCTCAGGATCTGCGCGGAGGAGCTGCGTCGGCACCCAGCTCAGGTGGGTGGGCTGCAGCTCGGCGAGCGGCCGCCGGCCGCCGAACACGACGGTCCCCCCGCCGTGCAGCGCCCGAAAGAGCAGCGCGAGCCCACCCACGTGGTGCATGCGCAGCGATGCCACCCACCGGTCGCCAGGGCCGAACGGCGTGTGCACCGCCGACGCCGCCGCGCTCGACAGGTGCTGCCCGAGGCTGTGGGCGATGGCGCGGGGGGTGCCCTCGCTGCCCGACGACCACAGCAGGGTGGCCGGCCGCCCAACGTCGACGCCCGGAGGGGTGCCGGGCCCGGGCCCCCACGCCTGCGCGCCGACCTGCCCGACGGCGGCCTCGCGGAGCACCCCAGGGGGGACCAGGCACGCGATCCCCCCGGCGCGCAGGATCGCGAGC
>CAYMSU010000062.1:3126-18414 GCA_964393165.1 uncultured Enterobacteriaceae bacterium | reverse complement strand
GGGCGTGGTGATCGGCGTCGCGTGGACGGCTGCGGGCGGCGACATCCTGTTCATCGAGGCGGCGCGCATGCCGGGCAAGGCCACCTTGAAGCTGACCGGCTCGCTCGGCGCCATCATGAAGGAGTCTGCGGAGGCCGCGCTGTCCTGGCTCCGCTCCCGCAGCGAGGACTACGGCTTCGCTGCCGACGCGTTCGACGCCGAGTTCCACCTGCACGTACCCGCCGGCGCGATCCCCAAGGACGGCCCCAGCGCGGGCGTCACCATGGTGACCGCGCTTGCGTCGCTGGTCAGCGACCACGCAGTGCGCGACGGGCTCGCGATGACGGGTGAGATCACGCTGCGCGGCAAGGTGCTCCCGGTCGGAGGCATCAAGGAAAAGGCGCTCGCCGCACGACGCGCCGGCGTGCGCACGATGCTCCTGCCCGCCCACAACGAGAACGACCTGCAGGACATTCCCGACGAGCTGCAGGCAGACCTCGAGTTCGTCTTCGTGGACCGCATCGAGGAGGTCCTCGACGTGGCCCTCGACATCGTGCCCAGGAGCCTCACCCGGCCCCCCCTGGCGACCTCGGGGCGCCCCGCGAGGCGGCCGACTCCGGCATCCCGGCGAGAGCGGCGCGGGTAGTCGATCCGCGAGCACCCGTTAGGGGTCCGCTAGGTGACCTCGATGCCGCTACCGGCGCCCTTCGGCAAGTACGAGCTACTGGAACGCATCGCCACTGGGGGCATGGCCGAGGTCTACTTGGCGCGCTCCTCGGGTGTGGCAGGGTTTCAGAAGCGCCTCGTGATCAAGCGCCTGCGCCCGGAGCTGGAGGAGGACCCCAGGTTCGTCCAGATGTTCGTGAACGAGGCGCGCATCGGCGTGCACCTGAACCACCCGAACATCGTGTCGGTCTACGAGCTCGGTCGCGTCGGCAATGCGCACTTCATGGCCATGGAGCACCTTCATGGGCGCGACCTGACCCGGGTGGTGAAGGCGCTGCGAGCCCACGGAGAGCGGATCGGCATCCCCGTCGTGGTGGCGATCGTGGCCGAGGTCTGCCGGGGGCTGGCCTACGCGCACTCCCGCACGGCGGCGGACGGCACCCCGCTCGGCCTGGTCCACCGGGACATCTCCCCCCACAACCTGCTCGTCACCTTCGCCGGGGAGGTCAAGCTCGTCGACTTCGGGATCGCGCGGCTGAAGAACGCCGCCACCTCCGATGAGCCCGCCAAGCCCGGCCCGGGCGGCGGGAAGTACGCGTACATGAGCCCCGAGCAGGCGGAGGGCGGTGAGCTCGACCACCGGTCGGACATCTTCAGCGCCGGCATCGTGCTCTGGGAGCTCATCGTCGGGGAGCGCCTGTACCAGGATCCGGATCCCGCGGAGAAGCTCCGCCGCGTGAGAGAGGCCGCGGTCGAGGACCCCCGCGATCGCGGCGCCCCGATCGACGATGCGCTGTGGGAGATCCTGCAGCGCGCACTCGCCCGAGACCCCGAGGACCGGTACGAGAGCGCCGCGCTCTTCGACGAGGACCTACGTGCCTGGCTCTTCCGGCACCGCTTCCAGGTCGGGCGCGCGGAGGTCGCGGCCCTGGTCCGCGCCGCGTTCCCCGAAGAAGCCCGAACCTCCCACGACGACCTCGGGCTGCAGCAGCTCCTGGCAGACATCGACCGGCTCGGCGGGCGGGAGCCGCTCGGCGAGGAGGTTGCGGCCCCTCCGTCGCCAGACCTCGACCCCGACCTGCCTGGGAGGCTGCGAGCCGCCTCCGGAGAGCGGCGCCAGGTCGTCGTGGTGATGATCGACGTGGACGGGCTCACCGAGCTGTCGGCCCGGGTCACGCCGGAGATGCTGGTCAAGCGAAAGTACCAGCTGCTGCGCTGGATGCGTCGGATCGTCGACCGCTACGGTGGGCTCGTGCAGCGCGCGATCGACGACCACGTCACGATCCTGTTCGGGGTCCCGCGCAGTCGGGTCGACGACGTGAGCCATGCCCTCGAGTGCGCGCTCCACCTGCACCGCGACGTCAGCCAGCTGCGCCGCAAGGGGATGGCGCTGGAGCTCGCCATCGGCGTGCACAGCGGCGAGGTCACGGTCCAGCCATCCCGCCGACGCGTGCGCTACGTCGCCCGTGGCGACACCACTCGCCTGGCCCGCCGGCTGTCCGCGGTGGCGGATCACGGCCAGACGCTGGTGTCCGAGCGCGTCCTGGCGATGGTCGAGGGCGAGTTCCGGCTACGTCGGGGACCGAGGGTGGCCAGCCGGGGGGGGCGCGCCAGCCTCGATGCCTACCTCGTCGAGGGCCGGTCCCACGGCCTGCGCGGCGCCCACCGCGGTCCGTGGCTGCGGCGCGATCGGGAGGTCGAGATCCTCCGCAACGCGCTCGCCGAGCTCGCCGCCGGCCACGGCGCGGCGGTGGCGGTGATCGGCGAGGTCGGGAGCGGCAAGTCCCGGCTGATCCGCGAGATCCGCGATCTCGCGGACCGGCGAGGGATCCTGTTCATCGGGGCCCGCGTGCCGGCGACGCGGGAGCGGCCGCTGGAGCCCCTCCGCGACCTCACCGCGGCCGTGCTCGGCATCGACCCCGAGAATCCTCACGACCAGCTACAGGACGTCCTCGACCGGCTCGGGCAGCTCGGGCTCCGCCCCCGCGACGTGGAGGCCGTGCAGAGCCTCCTCGGCTCGTCCCCGCGGCACAGCCCGGAGCGCGCCGAGACGTGGAGCGCACTCGGACGGATTCTCCGAGGCGTCGCGGAGGATCGGCCCGCGATCGTCGCCCTCGACGAAGCCCACCACCTGTACCAGGGAGGCAGCGAGGACCTGTCCGGCCTGATCCGCAGCGTCGCCGACGTCCCGATCCTGCTCCTCCTGTCCTCGAGGCCCCCCCTCGACCCCGCCCTGTCCGGCGTGACCACCGAGGTTCGGCTTCCTCCGCTCACGGCGCCGCTGCAGGAGCGGCTCGTGGGTCGCATCCTGGACGCCCACACGATCGATCCGGAGCTCCTCGAGCTGCTCCAGCGCACCTGTGAGGGCAACCCGCTCTACCTCGAGGAGATGCTGAAGTACCTGGTGGCCTCGGGCCGGGTGACAGTGAGCGAGGATCGAGCCCATCTCGCGGAGGTGCAGAACGTCGAGGCGGAGCTACCGCACACGCTGCAGGCGCTGATCACGTCCCGGATCGACGCGCTCGACCCCGCCGCGCGGGGCCTGCTCCAGCTGGCGGCGGTGGCGGGCTCCGAGTTCACGCTCCCCCTGCTGGCGGAAGCGGCCGGCCTCGACCCCACCCCGCTCGTCCTCGACCTGTTCGCCCACGGCCTGGTCGTGCGGGAGGGCGACGAGTGGGCGTTCGCCTCCGAGCTCGTGCGAGAAGCAGCGCTGCGGGGCACCCTGGGAGTGCAGCGGCGCGACTACCACCGGCTGGTCGCCGCGGCTCTGGAGAAGCTCCACGAGGGGCGCCTGGAGCCGCACCTCGAGGCGCTGATGAACCACTGCGCAGAGGGCGGGCGCCCGATCGACGCGGCCCGCTACGCGTACCGCGCGGGGATCGAGCTCGAGAAGAAGGCGTTCTTCGAGCGAGCGATGATCTGCTACTCGACGGGCCTCGAGCGCCTCGCCCGCGCGGACCGCAACCCCGACGAGTGGGACGCACGCGTGCAGGGCGAGGCGATGCTCAACATTCGCCTCGGCTACGTCAACCTGATGCTCGGGGACTTCGACCGCGGTCGCTATCGCATGCAGCTCGCCCTCGAGATTGCGAGCGAGGCGGGCCTCCCGTGGATCGAGGCGCGCGCTCACGTCGAGCTCGGCCGGTCGTACCTGCAGGAGCGCCGGCTGGACCTCGCAGACGCGCACCTGTCGCAGGCCCGTGCCCTCCTCGAGATCGAAGACGATCCCGAGCTCGAGATGGAGGCGCTGGAGGCCTCCGCAGGGCTCGCCTTCGACCGAGGAAGCCACGCCGAGGCGGAGGCCCTGTGGGAGAGAGCGATCGAGCTCGCCGACGACGACCTGGTAGCCGTAGCGCGCTGTGAGATCGGGCTCGCCAACCGCCACCTCCGCATGGGCGACTACGGCCGTGCGGCCCGGCTCCTGGAGCGGGCGCTGGTGACCGCCCGGGGAGCGGGCGACCGGATCCTCGAGGGCCGGGTGCTCAACAACATCGGCCTTCTGCGCGCGTGGACCGGAGAGCTCGAGGAGGCGCTGCGGTACTACCGCGCCGCGCTCGAGGTGCGCGAGGGCGTGGGATACACCCGCGGCGTCGTCGTCAACCACCACAACATCGGCGACGTGCACTTCCAGACCGGCGACTACGCACGGGCCTGGGTCGCGTTCTCGCGAAGCCGGGAGCTCGCGAGTCAGATCGGGTGGGAGCGTGGAGTCGTGCTCAACGACGTCTACCTGGCCTACCTCGACGCTGACGCAGGCCGGGCCGACGTCGCCCCGCTACTCGAGGCCACCGAGCGGGCGGGGCGCCTGGGCGACCCGGAGGTCTCGACCTCGGGTGCGTGGCTCGCCGGTCGCTGGCTGATGGCTCACGGACGCGAGGAGGAGGCCACCGCGCAGCTCGAGTCCGCGCTGCAGGACGCCCGCCGTCTGGGGCTACAGCCCATGGTGGAGCTCATCGAGGAGGCGCTCGCTCGCGCCGCGGGGTCGTCCGCGTAGTGGCGGGTGGCAAGGCCAGAGCCGGCGAAGATTCCGCGAATGCACGGTCGGGAGGCCCGGAGCGGGCGACCCCGACCCTCGCGCGATCCGCCGAGAAACAAGGGGAATGCGCAATTGTTGCGGCTGATCGCCACGGAGTTGTTAGGGGGTCTGCTCTCGTTGACCCCCCCGCGGGACGAACCTATAGTGCAGTACAGAGGGGACTGAGCCGGTAACTATGGGCAAATACAGCAACCCGAGTGGCCTCAGCTGTTCGTTCTGTCACAAGTCACAGCGCGAGGTCGACAAAATCATTGCCGGCCCCAACGTCTACATCTGCAGCGAATGCATCCGCCTATGCCTGGACATCATTCGCGAGAACTCCCAGCAGAAGCCAGTCAGTTGGGGCCAGTCGGGCGTGCCCGCGCCGGCGAAGATCAAGACCTACCTGGACCAGTACGTGATCGGACAGGACGACGCGAAGCGAAAGATCGCGGTCGCCGTGTACAATCACTACAAGCGGCTCGAGGCCAACGCCACCCCGTCCGAGTCCGAGGTGGAGGTCCAGAAGTCGAACGTGCTGCTGATCGGCCCGACCGGCACTGGAAAGACACTCCTGGCACGCACCCTGGCCCGCTTCCTGGACGTTCCGTTCGTGATCGCCGACGCGACCACCCTCACGGAGGCTGGGTACGTGGGCGAGGACGTCGAGAACATCGTGCTCAACCTCTACCAGCAGTCGTCGAACAACATCGAGCGCACGCAGCGCGGCATCGTCTACATCGACGAGATCGACAAGCTCTCGAAGAAGAGCTTCACGTCCTCGGTCTCCCGAGATGTCTCTGGGGAGGGCGTCCAGCAGGCGCTGCTCAAGATCCTCGAGGGCACCGTGGCGAACATCCAGGTGCGGGGCAACAAGCGGCTGCCGAACCAGGAACACATCCAGATCGACACCCGGAACATCCTGTTCATCGTCGGGGGGAGCTTCGAGGGTCTGGAGCGCATCATCGAGCAGCGGATCGGCCGGCGCTCGGTCGGCTACGTTCGAGAGCAGTCGATCGAGGGTCGGACCGACCCCGAGGCGATCGAGCATCGCCGCTCCCTCCTCAAGCAGGTCAACACTGAGGACCTCGACAAGTTCGGGCTGATCCCGGAGTTCATCGGGCGGCTGCCGGTCGTCGCGGTGATGGACCCGCTCGGTGTCGACGACCTGGTCCACGTGCTCACGGAGCCGAAGAACGCGCTCGTCAAGCAGTACCAGAAGCTCCTGAAGTTCGAGAAGGTCAAGCTGCGCTTCACCGACGGTGCCGTCCGCCGGATGGCGGAGAAGGCGCAGGAGCGCAAGTCCGGGGCTCGTGGCCTGCGGGCGATCATGGAGCAGGTGATGCTCGGCGTGATGTACGAGGTGCCGAGCATCGAGGGCCTGTCCGAGGTGGTGATCGGCGAGGACGTGGTGGATGGCACGGGAGACCCCGTCTTCCAGACCGTCCAGGAGTTCGGGGTCAGCTAGGGCGCGGATTGGTCAAGCCCAGGCCAGATGCCGTGATACGGTGCCCGGCGTGACTGACTACCTGTCCCCCGGCCTGCTCATCGCCTCGCCCCAGATGCGGGACCCCTTCTTCGAGCGCACGGTCGTGCTGTTGTGGACGCACGACGAGGCGCGGGGAGCGATGGGGGTCGTGATCAACCGCTTCCTCGAGCACCTCCTGCCCGATGTGCTCGACCTCGGAGAGGAGGTCGACCTCACCGACTACGGAGAGACCCGCGTGGCGTGGGGCGGGCCCGTGGAAGAGAACACCGGCACCGTGCTCACGCCCCGAGGGCTCCCCGAGACCCACGATGGCTGGGCCTTTCCCGGGATCGGGGTCAGCCGGTCGCCCGCCGACCTCGTGGAGCTGTTGCAAGCGAGGGCCCCGATCACCCTGTGCCTCGGCTACGCGGGGTGGGGTCCCGGCCAGCTCGATCACGAGATCGAGCAGGGAGGCTGGTTGTTCACGGACTGCGACCCCGATATCGTCTTCTCGACGCCGCCCGAGGCCCGTTACGACCGCGCACTTGCGTCGCTTGGCCTCACCCCCACCACCGTGTGGATGCAACCGATTCACGAGTAGTGGGGCCGACCGAGGCGTGGCGCCCTGCCGCTGGAGGCCCTCCGTGTGCGCTCACCCCGCCCGATCACTCGCCGCCCTCGTCTGCGCTGTCGCGTGCAGCGGCTCGCCCTCGCCCGAGGGGTCGCTGTCCCAGAACGTGGGTGACGCGTTCGCGCCCTGCAACGAGGCCGAGATCCGCTTCCTGGCCACCAAGCACAACTTCATGACCGCGTTCCGACCCTGCGGGAACAATCACTTCCAGGACTTCGCGTGGTCCCCAGACGGGCGGAAGCTGTACTTCCAGCTCGGCGCGAGCCACCTGATCATGGACGCGGAGGCGCCGGGGAAGGACACCCGTGTCGTCCCCACGCCGAGCCCCATCGGTCCTGGGGGATGGCTCACGCGCACGCAGCTGGTCGTGCCGGTCGGCCCCAAGGCGGGCGAAGAGGGAGGGCCCCAGCTCGCCCTGTTCGACACCGAGCAGGCCACGGTGTTCCAGGTCGCGCTGCCCGCTACCTGGACCGAGATCGCTGATGTGCAGCCCTCCGGCACGCCGTCCGAGGTCTTGCTGACCGCCAAGGTCGGCGAGGCTCGCCAGGCGTTTCGGGTGAGCCTCACCGAAGGATCCCATGAGCCCGCCTTCCCCTGGCTCACCGAGGTCACCACGCTGTCGTACACCCCGGCCCAGAAGCTCGCGGTGATCGGTCACGAGGGCACGGTCACGCTTCGTGAGGCGGCCACCGGGAAGTCGCGCGGGAGCTGGCGCCCGGCACTGCGAGGCAGCCTCCACGATGACGGCCGGTGGCTCATGCTCGAGCACGAGGGCGAGGCGGTCAGCGTCTTCTATCAGCGGGCGTGGGACGAGCTGTCGGAGCGCGCCCGCGAGCGCGAGCTGGCACGGGCGAAACAGTTCGAGGACCGGCTACCGGACAGCTTCGAGACCGAGGTCAAGCCCCCCACCCTGTCGTTCGTCGACGTGCCGACGGGCAAGCGCTACCGCATCCGCAGCGTCCAAGGGCGCAACTTTCAGTGGTACGGCCCCACGCCCCACTACGGCAGCTTCATGCTCTGGGGCTTCGAGGGAAAGCAGTTCAAGCGCAACGTGCTGCTCGGAGACTTCACGAGCCGGATGACGATGGTCGCCGCCGGGAGCACCTACCTCGGCGTGGAAGCCTTCGGTGAGGAGCAAGGCGCGCACCACACGCCGCCGGCCACGCCGCCGGCCACGCCGGCCCCCTCCCCGTCCGATGCCGACGGAGCGGCGGCAGACGGGGCGCCCGCCGAGCGCTGATCGCTCAGAGCGAGAGGCAGGTCCGCAGCACCTCGGCCCCCTCGCCGGGCGGCCAGGGGAGCTGGACGATGCCCGCTCCCCGCTCGCCGAGGCAGCGCTCGTGGCCGCGAAGCCCGATGCAAGGCGAGAACGACGAGCCATCGGGCGGGTACTGTCCGCCCAGCCACAGGTCGCAGATCTCGCCCCCCTGGACCAGCCTCACGCCGGTACGGAAGCTGCTCACACGCACGTCGCGCTCGGCGGCGAGCCCGCTGCGGTAGCGCGCGAGTGCCGCCGCGACAGGGACCAGTGGCGACAGGTCGACGCCCTCCTCGCCGGCCCGAGGGCGACAGCGGAGGTCCGCCGCGCTCGTCTGCAGCACGATCCGGCCCACGTGCTCGAGGCTGTCGTAGCCGACGATCACCTCCACGAGGCCGTCGAAGCAGCCACCGAGATCGGTGGACAGCTGGCGGACGCGCTCGGGTTCCGCGAAGTAGCCCTGGTACAGGCCGCTCACCCCCGCGAAGGCCAGGGCCACGGAGGCGCCCTTCCCCGAGACGACGGTGGGTGCAGACTGAAGCCGAGCCGCTGCTCCCGACGTGGGGGCACCGGGCGCCGCCTGCGGCGCACTACGCGGAGCGGACGGCGAAGGCGGGGCAGCGGCGCCATGGGGCGCGGGGTCGCCGCAAGCGAGCAGCGCGCCGACCAGCGCGAGGCCCGTCAGAGGAGACCCCGGCGCTTCTTCACGTCCTTCACCGCGCGCTGCAGGGCAATCTCGTAGTCGACGGTACCTTCGGCCACATTCTTGATCTTGTCGATGGCTTCCTGGCGGATCTCGTCTTCGTCGACGTCGTGACCGCGGAGCACCTCGAGGATCTTGCGATGGATGACCTCGTCTTCTTCGTAGACCTCGTCGACATTCGGAGAGATCAGCATGTTCTCGATGAACTGACGGGTGAGGAAGCGCTCGACGTCGTCACCCAGGGGGTGCCCCATCTGCTCGGCCATTCGCTTTCGGGTGCGACCGAACTGCGAGTACGGCATGTTCCGCTGCGACATGTGCTCCCGCACCCGCTCCCGGAGCTCCCCGTCCCGACGGACGTACTCGTCCATGATCGCCGCGAGGTCCTTCTCGGCTTCTTCCTTATGGTCTGCCGGCACATCGATGTCGCCGTCGGTCGTGAGACGCTCGACCACGTCCTTCGCGATCGCAGGGATTTTCGCGCGATACAGCTTCATGCGTAGCCATCCGGTGTGCCGATGGCGGCGTAACCAGCCCATGCCCCCCACGCGACCGGCAGGGCGTGAATCGGGCTCAGTCCGCCGCCTCTGCCTGGCGGGCGAGGCTCTCGGGTCGCAGAAGCACGATTCGGCGATGCTCGACGGTGAGGAGCCCCTCGCGCCGCCACACGGAGACGCGTCGGCTGACGGTCTGGCGCGCCGCCCCCACGAACGAGGCGAGCTCCCCCTGAGTGAGGCGGAGGTTGATGATCACGCCGCGAGAGTCCCGCACGCCGAACTCCGACGCCAGCTCCTGGAGGGCGGCGGCAAGTCGGGCGCGGACGGGACGGAAGAGCAGGCCCGCCATCCGTGCCTCGATCCGCCGGCGGCGCCGGGCGAGCAGCATGGCGAGCTCGAGGCCGACCTCTGGCGAGCCGTCGATCATCTTTCGGAGCTCCGCGATCGGCAACGCGTACACGAGCAGGTCCTCGTGGGCCTGCGCGTCGGTGTGGTGGTGCAGCGCACCCTCCATGGCCGCGAGGAGTCCCTCCACCTCACCGAACACGTGGCCCTTGGCGTGAAACGAGTAGATGAGGCCAGGCCCCTCTTCTACGACGCGACCTACGCGAGCGACGCCCGAGCGCACGAAGTAGACGTGCTCGACGGGCGCCCCGGCGTGCCAGAGCGCTCGGCGTCGGGGTAGCCGCACCGGGGTCGTGTGGCGAACCGCCCGACCGAGGAGCATCGGCGGGAGGCGCGATAGGAGCGGAGACGCGCCCAGGAAGGAGAGCTTGCTGCCCGTGGCCATATGCCTTCCCCGCTAACTCCGCGCCTCCGGGGACACCGGAGCCCCCCGCCCCCGCAGCCCCCCCGCTGGGGGGTGGTGCTGTGCGCTGGCGGCTCCACGCGGATGGGGCAGCCCAAGGGGCTCCTGCCGCTCGGGGACCAGCCGGTCGTCGTCCGCCACCTCGTGGGCCTCTCCGCGGTCTGCGAGCACCTCGTGGTGGTCCTGGGCGGCGACGAGCACGCCTACCGCCCGGTTCTTCCCGCGCGGACGCTCGTCGTGGTGAACCCCGAGTGGGCCTCGACCCACCCGTCGGACTCCCTGCGCCTCGCCGTCACTCGCCTCGACATCGACCAGGAGGCGCTGGTCACGCCGGTCGACGTGCTCCCCCCGCGGCGGTCCACGCTCGAAGCTCTCGTCGAGGGGGCAGCCCCCTGCGTGCCCTGCGGACCCACGGGCCAGCGCGGTCACCCTGTGCGGTTGGGGCCGTCGGCGCTGCGTCGGCTCGCCGCGGCCCCCCTCGCGGGGGGGCTCCGAGAGCTGCTGACCGATGCCCGCGACGTCGTCGTACGCGACGCCTTCGTGGAGGGCGACTTCGACGACCCGGGAGCGTGGCGCGAGGCCAGGGCTCGCTGGGACCGCGGATCGGAGGGGGACACTGGCGGCGGGATTGGTTAGGGTCGCTGAAGCTCGGCTGGGTAGCTCAGTTGGTTAGAGCACACGGTTCATACCCGTGCTGTCGGCGGTTCGAGTCCGCCCCTAGCCACACCCCACACCCAATCCTCCCGCGCACCGCCCGTGGTCTGCTCACCCGGCCTGCGTCTGTAGCAGGAACGTGAGGGTGAGCCCGGTCAGGAAGCCGGAGAGGAACAGGATGGCGCCGAGCGTCCAGCGCAGCGCGCGCACGGCTCCCGGGTGCTGCTCGAGCCACGGCTCGGGTCTCGACGGATCGCTCCACAGCGACAGGACCCCGCTGGGGCGAACCATGAGCTGCCAGAAGGCGACGCCGATCACGGCCGTCACGCCCGTCAGCCCACCTACGACCAGAGGCTCCAACGCGCCCTCCCCGGCTTACTCTACGACGCCACCGCTGCGCTCGAGCGCCTCGGCCTCGGCCTCGGCCTGACGCTCGCGCCGCTCCTGGCGACGCCGCTGGCGGCGCGTGAGCTCCTCCTGGGCCTCCTCGATGGACGGCGCCACGCGGGTGGGTCGCGCGATGGTCGGAAGCTCGAGATCGGGCGCCTGCTCCACGAGCGACTTCCGCACGAGCGTCATCGCCTCGGTCTCCGCCCCGTCCTGGGACGGGAGCCCCGTGCTCGGGTCCACGAACATCCGCGCCATGCCGTTGCTCGGGTCGAGCGGCCACGGCTCTCCCTCCGCGACGTCGACCACGGGGGGCTCCCCCAGCAGCCCACTGTCCGACAGGCCCTGCGCCGTGAGGATCCAGGCGGGGAGCGCGCCCTTGGAGCCATCGAGCCGGATGTTCCCGACCGACATCGGGCGATTGTCGTCGTAGCCCACGTACACGCCGATGGTGAAGCTCCCGTCGGCCACGTAGCCGTCCCGGCGCGCCACCGGCACGTAGCCGAGGAACGCGGCGTTCTTGAAGTCGTTGGTCGTGCCGGTCTTGCCGCCTGCCGGCAAGGCGAAGCCACCGGCCGTGAGGGTCTCCTTCGCCCGACGACCGGTGCCGTGGAGCACCACGTTGCGCAGGATGTCGACTGTCATGTCGGCCACCGGCGGCTCAGCGATCTTCGTCTCCTCCGGCGTCGCCTGGTAGAGCAGGGTGCCGTCGGGGTCCCGAATCTCTTTGATCAGCAGGGTGGCCGTCGGTACCTTGCCGACCGGCGCACCGCCGGATTCCCCCGGGAACTCCCACGCGGTCCCGCTCACGAGACCGGAGTAGAGGATCCCCGCCTCCTCGAGCGTGATCTCCGAGGCCCCGAGGGGCATCGCGAGGACCTCCCGGATGTCGGTCTGCACGCCGTAGTCCTCGGCGAGCTGCACCACGTACTTCATGGCGAGCAGCACGCGGAAGTCCTGGTGCCAGTACAGCACCTCGGGATCGTACAGCTCTTGCTCCTCGCGGGCCTCCCAGACCGCCCGGTTGCGGTCGACGGCCGCTTCGACGGCAGCGAGCGTGGACAGGTGCAGTCGGCCGTCGATGGTGATGTCGTCCACCTCGACGAGCTGTGGGCCGAGTCGCACGGCCTTGCGGACTTCCCGCCGGGACGGCTCGTCGTCGGTCTCGGCCCCCTCCTCGGCCTCGTCGTCTCGGCTGCCGAACGAGAACAGGTCCGACAGCGCCTTGCGCCGGCGGCGCTCATCGTCATCGGCGCCTTCCTCCACGACCTCCTCGGCCTCGTCGTCGCGGATCTCGTCGAGCGTGGGAAGGCTGTCGAGGAAGTCCTGGTCGGGGCTCACGTGCCCCTCGGGGGTACCCACGCAGTTGACCTCGATCCGCTCCTCGTCGATCAGCACGGTCAGGTCCTTCACGAGATCGCGCTCGGGCACGCGACGTCGCTCCAGCGCCTTGGCGAGCTCGTCGTACTGTGTGCGGCACCCGGGGAGCCGGCCGTGCATCGTCTGCCACTGGTTGTCGAGCGCCCGCAGCTTCCACTCCCGTGTGCTCGCGCCCTCGCGCGAGGCGCGGTTGCGCTCCCGCGAGAAGCCCCACCCGTACAGCAGGGACTGCAGCGGGACCCGATCCTCGGGGTGGTCCGACTCCTCGATGCCCGCGAACACCTCCTGGCGGGACTTCAGAAACAGGCTCTCCTCCACCCGAGCGCGCGTGGGCAGGACACCCATCTCCTGGATCCGACGGCGGTAGGCCTTGATGTCCTCGCCCTCGTTCCGAGACATCCCGAAGGTCTCGGCGAGCTCGGCAATCTGGTCCTCGGTGAGCCGATCCATCAGGTGGTACAGCAGCCAGATCGACGCGAGGTTCTCGGAACGTACTCCCGCCCACGCGAGCGACACGCGGGGCGCCGGCGTGTGGTCGGGCCGCGGATAGTAGAACGTGGTCGAGAACGGGAACACGTTCCGCTCGTTGTCGAGCGCCTCGTTCGGCTGCCACCCGAGGTTCAGGGCAGCGTGGTAGACGAGGGGCTTCCAGGTCGAGCCGAACTGGCGCAGCGCCGCTGTGCGGTTGAAGTTCCGGTTGTCGTTTCCGCCGACCATCGCCCGGACCTCGCCCTGCTGGATCACCGTGACCGCGCCCTGCAGCTCGGGCCGAACCTCGAGATCGCAGTAGGCGACCTCGTCTCGGATCTCGCGGACCGACGCGAGCACGATGGCGTCGTCGGGAATGGCGTTGACGAAGGCATCCACCTCCTTGGTGGGCATCTTGGCGAACCGGTCCTTCTTCCGGCCCCGCCAGTGAGCGACCGCCATTCGGACGACCGCCGTGCGGTCCACGATGCAGAGGTGCCCGCCCAGATCGAGTCGGAGGGTTCGCTTCCCGGATCCGCCCTCGTGCTCTGCGACCCGCGCCACCCTGAACTGGTGCCGCCGGGGCGGAAAGTCCGGGTCGAACCTCGGGCCTCGATGGCCTTCGAGCACCAGGTTCTCGACACCGGGAGCCTCCATCCAGGCCCCGACCTCGGTGAGGTGATGCCACAACGCGTAAGTGGCCTCGCGCTGGGCGTCGGGGTCGAGGGTGGTGATGACGTGCAGACCTGCGGTCTCCGCGCTCTCGATCCCGGCCTCCCCGAGCACCTCGTCGAACGGTGGCTCGTCGAGTCGCCGCGCGACCTCGTCGAGCACCGCGGAGCTCTCGAAGCGGAACGAGCCCCGCTTGAACTCCAGCTCGAAGCCCTCCTCCAGGGCGGCCGCCGCCCGCTCCTGGATCTCCCTCGTCCGCGCGAGACGGGCTCGCGCCTCCTCTCTCGGCTCGCCGCGCTTCAGCGGCTGGGTCAGGGCCTGGGGATCCTCCTCCGCCAGTCTCCGCAGGACGTACCGGGTGCGGTCGTGCGCCCGGGTCACGGCACGCTCCCTGCGGGCCGCATCGCCGAGGTAGGGGTCGTAGTAGGCCGGCGCCTTGACGAGCCCGGCGAGGAACGCCGACTCCACGAGTGTGAGCTCGTCGACCTCCTTGTCGAAGAAGTGCCGCGCGGCAATCCCGAGACCACGCCCGTTCCCCGACACGTGGAACTGGTTGACGTAGAACTCGAGGATCTCCTCTTTGTCGTAGTGAGCCTCCAGCTTTGCGGCGTTGAGGAACTCCACGAGCTTGGCCCGCAGAGAGCGATCGGGCCGATAGTAGAGGTTCTTGGCCGTCTGCTGGGTGAGCGTGGAGCCGCCCGCCACCACGGCTCCCGCCTGGAGATTGTCGAGCAGCGCGCGAGCAATCCCGCGGGGATCGATCCCCCAGTGTGACCAGAAGCGCCCGTCCTCCGCGGCCACGATCGACAGCACGTAGGCCTGGGGAAGCTCCTCGTAGGGGACGAACTGCCGGTGCTCCTCGTCGAAGAACACGCCGACCCGAGTCACGCCATCGGCGTAGTACACGGGCGATTCCTGCGAGATCACAGAGCGAATGTGATCGCGCTCGAGGTGGGGGCCGGGGTTGAGCACGACGTAGTACTGGTACGCGAACGCGCTCCCGATCAAGGCGATCACCGCTCCCACGCCGAGCACCACGCCCCCCACGACGGCGAGGCTCGCGATCATGCGCAGGGTGCTCCGGGGCTTGGCACTGGCCTGGGGCTCGCGTGGCCGCTTCCGGTCGGTCGCCGTCCTTCGCCGGGGCGGGCGCGATCTGTCAGCCATGTTCAAGCTCCTCCATGATCAAGCTCGGCGAGAGCCGCCTCGAAGCTCTGCACCATGCGAGATGCGGGCCACTCCTCGGCGACACTTCGGCACAAGGTGCCCATCCCGGGCTGGTCCCAGGCGTAACGGACCGCCGCGGCGATCCCTTGCACGTCGTCGGGGTCCGCGAGCACCAGGCCCCGATCGGGCACGATCTCCGCTGCACCGTCGCAGCTCGTGGTGATCGGGGGCACGCCACACGCGAGAGACTCCAGAACCACATTCGCCGACGCGTCGTACCTCGTCGGGTGGACGAGCACATCAGCCCCGGGCAGCCAACGTGCCGGATCGCCGGGCCCCATGGCGATCAGGCGATCCCCGAGGGCGCGGCGCGCGCGGCGCAACCAGCGATCGGCCTGGGCGTCGTCACCGATGACGACGAGTCGATCACGCGTTCCCCCGGCCAGCGCGAGCGCACCGACGGCCGCCGCAAAGCCCTTGCGGAACCAACCCCGCGCGACGAACACCGCCACGCGCCCGCCCGGAGGGATCCTCC
>CAYMSU010000062.1:0-3116 GCA_964393165.1 uncultured Enterobacteriaceae bacterium | reverse complement strand
GCGGCCGGCGCTTGCAAGCCGGCCGCCGACCCGTTGGCCTGCGGAGTTTCGCGCCCGCCCGGAGGGATCCTCCAGCGCTCTCGGGCACGCGCCCGGAGGCCCCCGTCGGGGCGGAACCGGTCGAGGTCGACGCCGTTGCGCACGACGCGAACCCGCTGGGACGGGAGCCCGTGCACATCGCTCACCGCGGCCGCCACCATCTCGGAGTTGCAGACGACGAGGCGTGCATCGCGCAGCGCTCGGCCCTCGGCACGCTCCTCGAGGACCTCGGAGGGTGCGAACGAGCGAGCCCACCGCCACAGGCCGACCCTGGAGGCGCGGCGCCACTGGCGGTGCACGCCGCCGGAGGCCCGGACCACGTCGCACGCCGCGACCCGATCGAGCGCGATCCGCAGCTCCCCGGGGCGGCGAGCCACCCGGTGGGGAGTGCTCCAGGGCAGCATCTCGGCGCCCACGGGGGTCGCGCGCGCACGCTGGCAGAACACGCGGACGCGGTGCCCGCGGCGGGCGAGCCCCTCCGCGAGGGTGAGCGCGACCCCGGCGGTGCCGCCCCCCGGGCCCAGTCTCTGGGAGAACAGGGCGACGTTCAAGAGCTGCACGGCCGCTGCAGGGACCTGAGGCGGGACCACTTGAGCCCCGAGTAGGCGGCCCCGAGCGCTGCCACGACGAGTCCCTCGGGGCCGTCGCGCCACGCGGCTCTTCGTAGCACGGCATCTGCAAGATGGAGCACGCCGTGCAGCGGCGGGTCCCACGCCCGCGCCCGCACACCCCGCTCGCGCAGCTGCGTGGCGGCGACGGACGAGTAACGGTCGATCGTGGAGAGGTGCTCCCAGATCGAGCGGTAGGGCTGGTGGCCGATGTCTCCTCGCAGATGCGAGACGGGGCCGTTCACCTCGAGGCGGTCGTGGGGATTGTCGCCGGTCCACCAGCCGAACCCCTTGCGAACCGCGCGCACCTTGCGGTCCGGGTACCACCGCCCGTGGCGCAGGGGCTTGCCGAGCCACTCGGAGCACCGCGGGAAACTGAATCCCGCGGTGGGAGGGCCCGCGGCGAGCGCCCCGCGGAGCTGGCTCGAGGCCGTGGGAGTCAGCCACTCATCGGCGTCGAGCGAGAGGACCCAGGGCTGCGTGGCGAGGCCGAGGGCGCGGTTCTTCTGCTGGACGTGGCCGTGGAACGGGTGTCGGTAGACCGTCGCGCCCTCGCGCTCCGCCATCTGGGCGGTCGCGTCGGTCGTGCGCGGATCGACCAGCACGACACGCTCGGTGGCCCAGGGGACGGAGCGCAAGCAGCGACCCAGGCGGTCTGCCTCGTCGCGCGCGATGACGACCACCGACAGCACGCCTCGTGGCTCCCTTGACGGCGACACGTACCTCGATAAGCGGTTCGTCGGCTGGCGCCATACCCAAGTGGTTAAGGGAGAGGTTTGCAAAACCTCCATTCCCCGGTTCGAATCCGGGTGGCGCCTCCAACCGTCGGCGGATTGCGCGGAGCCCCGTCGAGTGATGGAGCGAATGTGGAGCGCTCCTCTCGGCGCGACGATCCGTTGCTGACTTGCGCCCAGCGGCTGGGCTAGTAGAGCCCCATCGCAGGAGGCGAAGTGCTCCAGGACGGGATGTTGGCGTTCGCCCTACTCGGGGCGGAGTGGGTACTGTGGGTGCTCGTGGGCATGAGCGTGCTCTGCATTGCCATCGCCATCGAGCGAGGGGTGTACCTGGTCCGCGACCGCACCGACCGGGACTCCCTCCGCGCAGCCTTCGAGGCCTTCCTGAAGGGCGGCCCCACCGACGGCTTCCGCCAGCAGCTCGACCAGCTCGAAGGCTTCCAGGCGCGGGTGCTCACCTCGGGACTCGAGCTGGCCCCGCGGGGCCCCGACGCCGCCGAGAAGGCCATGGCGGGCGCGGTGAGCGCCGAGAAGGTCCGCATGGAGCGCGGACTCTCGGTGCTCGCCACCGTCGGCTCGAACGCGCCGTTCATCGGCCTGTTCGGGACCGTCCTGGGGATCATGCAAGCGTTCCGCGACCTCTCGCTGAGCCTCGCCGACGCGAACAAGGCGGTCATGGCAGGCATCTCCGAGGCGCTGGTGGCCACCGCGGTCGGCTTGCTCGTCGCGATCCCTGCGGTCATCCTCTACAACGCGTTCAACCGCGTGGTCCGCACGCGCCAGACCGAGACGGAGAGTCTCGCGAACCAGCTCCTGGCCCGCCTGGAAGGCCCTGGAGAGGTTCATGGCAAGTAGACTCGGCGGCAGCGACGACGACGTCATCTCCGACATCAACATCACGCCGTTCGTGGACATCATCCTCGTGGTGCTGATCATCTTCATGGTCACGGCAACCACCATCGCGCAGTCGTCGATCAAGGCCAACCTCCCCGAGGCCGCCACCGGCGACGCAACGAACGACGCGAGCCTCGGGCTGACCTTGCTGCCGGATGGGCGCCTGCTCCTCGACGGTGAGGTCACGACAGCGGACGGTGTCCGTGCCGCCATCCGCGAGGCGAAGGCTGCCAACGACGACGTGGTGTGCCTGATCGCAGCCGACAAGGCGGTCGCCCACGGCCGGGTCATCTGGCTGATGGACCTCGTCAAGAGCGAAGGTGTCGCGAAGTTCGGCTTCAACATCGACAAGACCCAGATGGTTCCATCGGACCCGGCTACCCGCGGGGAGGGTCGCGGCCTGCTCCCGGAAGAAGGCTAGTGCAGGCCACCGTCCTCGAGAGCGACCGCCGCGCCCCCGCGTGGCTTCTCCTGCTCGCCCTGGGGCTGTCCGGGCTCGGCCACCTCGGACTTGCCGCCACGGTGTCGCGAATCGAGCCCCCGGAGCGCGAGGAGACGGCATGGGTCGAGGTGGCCCTGGCGGAGGTCGAGCCGGTTCCCGAGCCCGAGCCCGAGCCGGTTCCCGAGCCCGAGCCCGAACCCGAGCCCGAGCCCGAGCCAGTCCCCAAGCCCGAGCCCGAAGTCGTCGACTTCGAGGACGTGCCCGAGACGCCCGAGGAGCCCGTCCCCGAGGCGAAGCCGGTGCCCCGGGTGGTCCAGGGGCTGACTGCCAACTCCTTCGCAGAGAACTCGGGCACCGGCCTGGACCTTCGCGCCGGGACCACCACGGCCGCCCGAGCCA
>CAYMSU010000061.1:0-18525 GCA_964393165.1 uncultured Enterobacteriaceae bacterium | reverse complement strand
CAGGCCGGGGTCCGTCCCGCCGACAAGGTCGCCCGCCTGGAGCAGCTGCGGGCCGCGGTGCGGCTACGTCAGGGCTTCCCGCATCGGCATCGGGCACCCCCGATCGGAGGCTGCTGTGCAGGTCCGCGTTCTCAGTCACCACCACCTGCTCGCGGAGTCCGTCGCACAGGCGCTCCGAGGCCACGACCACGAGGTCGATGTCCGTCCCGACACGGTCTTCGACTGCGAGCTGCGCTACGGGCCGGCGACCGCCCTGTCCGACGTGACCGCGCTCGTGGAGCTGATCAAGCCATTGCTGCCCAACGTGCAGCCCGACGAGGCGCTCGCGGGGGCCGACGTCGAGCTCCGCCTCGGCGAGGCGAAGCCGTTCTCGAGCTGGGAGGTCAAGGTCTACGTAGAGAGCGAGACGCTCGGAGACCGGCTGCAGTCGCGCCTCCTCGCGCTCGGCTTCCGCGACGACGGCCTCGAGATCGAGGAGCCCGACCGCAACCAGCTCAAGTTCGGGGGGGCGACCGCCTTCTCGCGGCAGGTGGTGCGCTGGCTGATGGCCCAGGAGGGCATCGTGGCCACCGAGTCGAAGGACTGGGGCGACGACGACGACGACATCTGGATCTACGCGCGAGACCCCGCCTTCGAGGGCAAGTCCGTCCGCGAGCGGTACCCCGTCGAGATCCACGGCGACGACTACGAGCGCATGTTCGCGCTCAAGGAGCGCCTCGAGGGAGCGGGCTTCTCGCAGGTGGCGGTGCGTAGTCTCGACGTCACCCACCGGCCGCGGTTCGCGCTGGCCCGAGGCCCGATCGACAAGGATCCGGAGGCGGCGCTCGAGCTCACGGAGGTCGTGCGCGGGTTCCTCGCCGAGCAGGGCGTCGACGAGAGCCGGCACCCGGTGCAGGAGCTCCCTGCCGACCGGCGGGGGCACGCCCGGATCGAGCTCCCGGTCGGAGCGCAGGCCGCGGGCACGCTTCGGCCCTACGCTGGCGCGTTCCCCGAGCGCTGGGAGGTGGTGCTCCGCACCGACGACGCCGCGGCCATCGCGAGCCTCAAGCAGCAGCTCCTCGACCACGGCTACAGCGACATCACGGTCGAGGCGCTGCCCAGCACCGCGTTCGGCTTCGGCCTGCGGTGGGGCGGAGCCCGCGAGGAGGAGTCCGTGGCGGACTTCATGCGCGGCCTCATGGCGCGCACCGTGGAGGAGGCGCCGACGGCGAGCGAGTATCCGCTGACCATGTCCGACGCGTTCGACCTCTCCGACCAGCGGATCGTGCTCGAGCTGCCCCTGGGGGCTGCCCGCCGGATGACCTACGCGGAGCGGCTGCGCGAGGCCGCCGGGAGCTGGGAGCTCACGCTGAAGGCGCCGCGCCCCGACGACCTGCCGGCGCTGCAGGAGGCGCTGCGGGGCATTCCCTGGAAGAGCTGGGCCACCGAGGCGGAGACCGGCGCAACTCCCGCGATTCAGTACGGGGGCGCGCCAGTCCAGCTCGTCGAGTACGTCCAGAAGGTGGTGGCCGAGCACACGGGGGTCGAGCTGCCGATCAGCAAGGCCTGGAGCGACAGCGACGACGACATCTGGGTGCACCTGGCGGCCGCGGAGGAGGTCTCCGAGGGTGAGGAGGACGAGCCGCTCGACCTGTCGCGCTGGCTCGCCTTCGGGCTCGGCGACGGCGAGTTCGAGGCTCGGCCGCTCGTCGACGTGCGGGCCGACCGCGTGCGGATCGGCCCGGTCACCCTCCGCCGGCAGGCCGTCACCGAGCCGAACCTCGTGCCGCGCCCGTCGTCGTTCGCCCACTACTGCCTCGACCAGCGCACCGCGGAGTCACTCCTGCACGTCGCGCAGAGCGTGATGCTCAAGGAGCCGTGCCTGCTCGAGGGCGAGACCTCCGTGTCGAAGACGAGCATCGTGCAGTACCTGGCGATGCTCCTCGGGCAGCCGCTCGTGCGGCTCAACCTCAACGGACAGACCGACACGGGCGAGCTGATCGGCCGCTACGTCCCGCAGGACGTCGCCGCCTCGCTGCCGGTCGACCCCGGGGAGCTGCTGGCCGCCGCCGAGCTCCTCGAGTCCGAGAGCCGGATGATCCTCGAGCGCGCCAAGCAGGAGGGCCGCACGCTCACCCGCGTGGAGGTGCAGCAGATCATGGCCAACGAGCGCATGACGGTGCACCCCTGGCGCTGGCAGGACGGGCTGATCGTGACCGCCATGCGCCGGGGATGGTGGGTCGTGCTCGACGAGCTCAACCTCGCCGAGCCGCAGATCCTCGAGCGCCTCAACCCCGTCCTCGAGCGCTCGCCGTCGCTCGTGCTCACCGAGCACGACAACCGCGTGCTGGGATCCACCGATCACCCGGTCCACCCTGCGTTCCGCATCTTCGCCACGATGAACCCGGCCGAGTACGCAGGCCGCAGCCCACTCTCTCCCGCGTACCGGGACCGCTGGCGGGCATATCGCTACGTCCAGCCCCCAGGCGAGGCCGAGTACCACGCCATGCTGCAGTTCCTCGTCTACGGCACCCAGCCCGAGGTCGCGGTCGCAGGGGAGACCTTCACCGGGTCGCCGCAGGAGCCTTCGCTCGCCGGTCTCGCGGACATCGAGGGCATCGACGACTTCCTGCGCGCGCTGGCCCGCTTCCACGCCGCGCTCGAGGAGGCCGTCGGCCGGAGCACCACCCGCAGGGGCGGCGCGCTAGGCGCCCGGCGGCGCGAGAGCTATGTCTTCACGCGCCGTGGGCTGCTCGCGGTCATGGACTACCTCTCGAGCGCACTCGCGACCGATGGCGGGGGCGTGCGCTCCAAGCGCCAGGCGCTCGCCCGGTACTACCTCGGCCGCGTCCAGCCGGGCAGCGACCAGCGGGTCGTCGCGAGGCTCCTCGACGCGGCGGGCATCGGCCCGTCCACCTGGGCGCCGCATCGCCTCGATCGACTCAACGCCGGCCCCACCGAGGGGCAGGACGAGGGCGCAGACGACGCGGTCTCCGTCGATCTGGAGGGCGGCGAGTGAGCCCCTCCGCGACCGACCCTGCGACCGCCAAGGTCCTCGCCCTGGCCGAGGAGCTCGGCGGGCTCGCGGCCGGGCTGTGCCTCGACGTCGGCATCGGCCTCGAGGTGGCCCCCGGAGGGTGGTCGTTCGACCCGGTTCGCCGCGTCATCCGCGTGTCGCAGGAGGGGCTGCAGACCAAGGGCCCCGAGTACTGCGCAGGCATCGTCGCCCACGAGGTCGGCCACTACTTCATCACCCGGTACAACCTGCTCCCCCTCCGCGACGATCAGCCGCCGCTGGCCGCGGTGCGCTCCCTGCTCAACGCGATCGAGGACCCCCGGGTGGACCGCTGGATCACGTCTCGCTACCCGGGCGCCCGTCCGTGGCAGAACCAAGCGCTCGTCGACGAGCTGTCCCACGCCGAGGGAAGCCCCTGGTATCTGCTGTTCACGCTGGAGTGCGCCGCGGAGGGCGACCGGAACTGGCGTCCCTCCGCGCGCGAGCTGCCTGCGCCGGTGGTCGAGGCACTGGCCGCCACCCGGGAGGCGCGCCACCGCTACGCGCTCCTGGCCCCGCCGACCGAGGTCGACGCGCCCGTCGAAGCGGACGTGTCCGAGCGGTACCGAGAGGAGGTGTGGCCCGTACTCCACGAGGTGCGGTGGATCCCGTCCCGACGGGAGCAGCGGGTGCAGCTGTCGGCCTACGACGCCCACCAGCTCGCCGAAGACGAGATCCTGCCGGCCGCGCGCGCGCTCTACGAGATCGACCGGCGGCGGCTCGCCTCCTGGCTCGCGGCCAAGCCCGCCCACGGCGGTCAAGGGCGGCGCCTGCTCGAGGCAGGCCGTCCGGGTCCGGTGGTCGGGCAGGCCATGCGCGAGGGCATCCTCGACCCCCGACCGGCCCCGCCGTGGGCCCAGGAGCTCGCCCAGGAGCTGCTCGACGCCTACCTCACGGGCCAGGTGCGGGCGCCGATGGTGGTCGGAATCCGCACGCGACCGGGTCGCTCCCGACCGCGGGGCGCCTCGGGGGAGCTGCCGCCCCTGCCGCCTGTCTGGCAGCCGCGCAGCGACTACGACCGCCTGCACCAGGAGGTCGCGGTCCAGGTCGATCAGCTCGTGGGGCATCTCGAGGAGGTCCTGCGGCCGCGCCGGCGCCTGCAGGAGCGAGCCGGCTACCCAACCGGCCGTAAGGTCGAGCTCCGCCGACTGATGGCGTTCGAGGCAGATCCCCGGCGCTACGACGAGCTGTGGACCCGCACGACCATCCCCGACCGGCGCAACGCCGCGATTGGGCTGCTGGTGGACCTGTCCGGCTCGATGCAGGGCGACAAGACGCGCAGCGCGGTCCTCGGCACGATCCTGCTCGCCGAGACGCTCCACCGCCTGGAGGTCCCGTTCGCGATCGACGGCTTCCAGGACGTGCTGATTCCGCTCCACGCCTTCCACGAGCCGCTGCGCCGTGCCACCCGCCAGCGGATCTCGGAGATCCCGCAGGAGGTCTCGGGGAGCCGACCGGGGGGCAACAACCAGCCCGGCTACAACGACGACGGGCCCTGCCTGCTGGAGTTCGCAGAGAAGCTGCTCGACCAGCCTGCCGCCGACCGCATCCTTGTCGTGGTGAGCGACGGGATCCCCGAGGGGCGCCGGTCCTCGGCGCCTGACCTGCATGCCGCGGTCCGCCAGCTGACGGAGCAGGGGGGCCTGCGCCTCATCGCGCTCGGTCTGGGGCCCGGCACCCAGCACGTGCGCACCTTCTACCCGGAGTCCGTCGCCGATGTACCGCTGCCGCGGTTCGCCGAGACCATCGGGGCTCTGGTGGAGCGCGTGCTGGTGGGCGACATCTGAGTGGGCTCCGATGGTAGGCTCCCGGCGCCTCCATCCCCCCGACCTCGATGTACGACCTGCAGCGCTGGCAGCTCTCCCCCGAGCGGCTCTACCAGGAGTGCTGGATCCGTCACTTCCTCCGCGAGGAGGTGGATCCAGCGGTCGCCGGCGACACCTGCAACGTGGGCATCGGCCTCGGCGAGTTCGACGACTTCCTCGGCTACTGGCTGCTCGGGCACGGCG
The DNA here is from genome assembly GCA_964393165.1 of uncultured Enterobacteriaceae bacterium. Lineage (GTDB taxonomy): Bacteria > Myxococcota_A > UBA796 > UBA796 > DRPG01. The sequence goes on along the minus strand of CAYMSU010000061.1, from coordinate 13,482 downwards.
GGCTGGTCAGCGTGGACATCGATGAACAGCAGGTGCGCAGCCTGTCCGAGCGGCAGCAGCGAGAGGGGCACCCCAACCCGGCGCGCGTCGTGCACGCCGACCTGCTGCAGGCCACGCTCGGGCCCTTCGACCTCGTCACGATCGTGGGCTCCACGCTCCACGAGACGCACGCCCCGGCCCGGGCGATCCGCTGCGCGAGCGAGTGGGTGCGCCCCGGGGGCCTGCTCTACGCCACCATCATTCACGATCTGGGAGATCCCGAGCGCTTGCTCACCGAGATCGGCGGCCGCACCCTGGTGCAACGAACCTACCAGGACCTGCCGGGAGCCGAGCTCACTGCGGTGATCTGCCAGAAGGGGGCGGCCTCGTCCTAGCGGTCAACTCTGGGGTCTGGGCGAGTCCGACTCGCGCAGCGTGAGGTGCTCACGCCGCTCGCTGCCCTCGATCACCAAGATGGGCTCGAGCAGGAGCCGCTTGTAGCCCGCATGCGAGGCCTCAAGCGAGTACAGCCCCGCCGGCAGCTCGTCGAACTCGAACGCTCCCTCGGGGCCCGTGGCTCGCACGCGGATGAAGCCCTGGTGCGTCTCGCTGCGCAGCGTGACGCTCACCCGCGGCAGCGCCAGGCCCGCTTGCTCGGTCGTGACCACCCCGCGGAGCCGCGCCGACCCCGGAGAGGCCTCCGCCGTGGAGGTGAGCGCGAAGGCCGTGACGGCCCCGATCAGCAGCGCGGTCACACGTCGGCGTGTCCACAAGCCTCACCTCCTGGTTCAGGTTAGTGGCTGCGGGCCACTCCTGGTTACCGTCTATCGAATCCGCTGACGGATCTTGACAGCCTCCTTTTCAGCGAGCGCCGCCCAGCTCGCCCGAAGTCCCTGGGGGCACGCCGTGATCCGAGAGCACGATTGCGCGCTGCATCGAGATCGGCGCAGGACCGAGCGGCGTCTGCACCAGGCCGTCGAGCGCCAGCTCCAGCGCGCGGGCCTCCCCCCAGAGCCAGTCCCACGAGGCCTGAGCGGCCCGTCGGGGGTCGAAGAACACCGGAAAGCGCAGCGCGCCGTCCTCGTCGATCTCGACGCCTCCGTCGCCGACCCGGTGGTGGTCCACGTCGACCGTCCAGCCCAGCCGCTGCACGCGGAACGCCCGGGGAAGGCCCAGCTTCAGGGCGAGGTCGATCCGAAGCCGCCCGTCCTCCCCGACCTGCCAGGAGATGTCCATCAGGTCCAGCGTGGGCGGGCGGATCGCGGGCAGCGTGGCGGTATACTCCAACGGCACGGTCACGAGGCCGCGCGGCGTGAACGTGTCGATCTCGACCCGGAGCTCGTAGGGCACCTCGTGGCCGCTGAACGTGGCCCCCACCGCGCGGAGCAGGTCCGCGTGCGCGAACTCGACCGGCACCGTCAGGGGCGTGCCCACCCCCGCCTTGAGGATGACGGGGACCGTCCTCGCCCCCTCGGCCACCACGGCGTGGTTCACCTCGAAGCGCCAGGCCAGGCGCTCCACGTGGACGTCGACCCACAGCGGATTGTCGAGCGTGGTGTCGACGTGCAGCAGGGCGCCCTCGAGTGAGAGTCGGCCGAGCGACACCTCGTCGATCCGGGCGGACGGAGTCGCGACGATCGCACAGGCCGCTACGGTGGCGAGCATCCAGGGCATCTCCGCACCTCCTTCCGAGCCGACTATCGCTTGTGCCCGCGAGCGACCTGTGGTTCGCTTCCGCGGTGGCCAACCCCCTCCGTCTCACGCCCGCGCAGTATTGGCTGCGCTACCTGCGTTATCCGCTACTGCTCGCGCGGCTCGTGTTCTTCGTGCTCGTCGCGGGCGGCGTGTGGTGGGTGCTGCAGGCGATCAGCGCGGTCCTCGTCCCCATCTTCCTCGCGTTGCTCCTCGCCTACCTGCTCGACCCCGCCGTGGACTGGTTCGAGGACCGCGGCTTCAACCGCACGACGGGCATCGCCCTGTTCGCGCTGGCCGGTGGCGGGCTGCTCGCCGTCTTCGCGCTGTTTCTCTACCCCACGGTGTCGCACATCGGGCAGCGCATCGTCGTCGGCGTGCCGGACCTGCTGACGGTCGCCAACGACCAGTGGCTGCCCTGGCTTGAGGACCAGGTGGGGTTCACCACCCACGTCGGCATCCGCGAGATCTTCGCCGAGCTCACCACGCGCGCCTCCGACAACGTGCCCGACCTGCTCGGGCGAGCCTCCGCGAGCATCGCCAACGCGTGGTCGCGCACCGGAGCCCTCGCCTCGGGGCTCGTCAACCTCGTCCTCATCCCGATCCTGACCTTCTACTTCCTCCGCGACTTCGACGACATGAAGGCAGCCACCGCTGAGTACCTCCCGGTCCGCTACGAGGCGTGGGTCCTCGGCCGCCTCTCGGAGATGGACCGGGTCGTCGGCGCCTGGATCCGCGGTCAGATCGAGGTCTCGGTCATCCTCGGGGTGATGTATGCGGTCGGGCTCGCCGTCACCTTCGGCCTGTACGGCCCCGACCCGGCCAGCGGAGTGGTCAGCGGCATCGCGGTGGGGATGGTCGGGGGCCTGCTCAACATCGTGCCCTACCTCGGGTTCGTGATCGCCTTCGTGATGGCCGTGCTCCTCGCGCTGCTCGACTGGACCGGACCGGAGCAGCTGGTCGGCGTGTTGCTCACCTTCGGCGTGGCTCAGGCGCTGGAGGGCTATGTCGTCACGCCACGGATCGTCGGCGAGAAGGTCGGCCTGTCGCCCGTCGTCGTCATCATCGCGCTGCTGCTGGGCGCCGAGGTCCTGGGCCTGCTCGGCATCCTGCTCGCCATCCCGGTCGTGGGGAGCCTGCGCGTCCTGCTCCCCGACCTGATCGCGCTGTACAAGCGCAGCGACCTGTTCCTCGGCGAGCTGGTGTGGTCCCCGGGAGACCCTCCAGCGTCGGAGGACCCCGCCCCTCCACAGTCCTCCCGCGAGGCATAGATGCTGGTCCTACTGCTGCTCGGCGCCTGCGGGGTGTCCCAGCTCGAGGCGCGCACTCGAGTAGAGCCCGACAACCCCGAGGTGTGGGCGGAGCTCGGTCACGCCTACCGCTCCGCGATGCGCTACCGACGCGCCCGGGAGGCCTACCGTCAGGCCATCCGGCTCGACTCGGACCAGGCCGCCCTGATGGCGCGGCTGCCCCGCGACCGGGCGACCATCCGTCGACTCCGCAAGGAGGTCGACCGCCATCCGACAGACGACGAGCGCTGGGGAGACCTGGGGGATGCGCTCAAGCGTGAGGGCGACCTCCCCGCCGCACGGGAGGCGTACCTCGAGGCGTTCCGGCTCGACTCGCGCGACAACGAGTGGCACTTCGCGCTGATCGAGCTCGGCGACGCGGAGCACGTGATCGACGCCATGCGCAAGACCCTGCGGGAGGGCGACGACGAGTCCCTCGGCGACTTCGCGGACCTGCTGGCGGCCGCCGGCCGGGAGCCCGAGGCCTGCACCTACTGGGGCCGTGCATTCGCCCTGGACCCCGAAGACGACGAGTGGAAGCGCCACGCCCAGCCCTGCGGGTTCGCGCCCCCGCCCCCGACCGCCGACCCGCCAGACGCAGGAGACATCGAGAGCCTGGAGGCCCAGGTGCAGCACGACACCCAGCTGCTCGCGCGGCTCGGGCGCGCCTACCTGGCCGCCGGCGACCGCCCTCGAGCCGCCGAGCACCTCTGGGCGGCCCTACTGCTGGATCCGGCCCAGCCGCACACCCTGCAAGCCTACCTGGCAGCCACGAAGCGCACGCGCCGCGCCGCGCTGGAGGGGCTCCTTCGGGCTCACCCCGACGACGCCGAAGTCCTCGGCACGCTCGGAGCGCACTACCTCGACCTCGGCCTGCACGACCAGGCCCGGCAAACGGTGGCCGAGGCCGCCGCACAGGCCCCCGAGGATCCGCGGTGGGCCGATCTCCTGGAGCTACTGTCCCCCTGACTCGCCAGTCGCGGGCGGGCGAGCACCGCCGCGGCGGACCGCCAGAATCTGGGCGAGCACGGACAGCGCGATCTCCTCGGGCGTCTCGGTGCGGAGATCAAGCCCGATCGGGGAGGTGAGCCGGGCCAGCCGGTCGTCGGAGACCCCCGCCTCGACCAGCTTCCGCCGCAGCGTGGCGGCTCGCCGACGGGATCCGATCACGCCGACGTAGGCCGCGGCGCTGTCGAGTACCGAGGGCAGCCCCGCGACATCGACGTCGACGCCGCGCGTGGTGAGCACCACGTAGGTGCGGGCGTCGAGCTGGACGCGCGCGGGTAGCTCGGCAAGCGGACACACCAGGTACGCATCGGCCCCCGGGACCTCCTCCTCGGACGCGAACGCCGGCCGGTCGTCGCAGACCACGACCTCGAGGCCGAGCCATCCCCCGAGGTGAGCCACCGCCTTGCCGACGTGCCCGCCCCCCACGACCACGAGCTTCTCCCGCGGGCGAACGGCCTCCACGTACACCTCCACCTGGCCCCCACACACCCCCACGTCGCCCTTCGCAGGATCCTCGAAGCGGAAGCTCAGGAACCTGGTGTGCTCCGGGGAATCGAGCAGCGCCCGCGCTTCCCGGATCACCCGGGCCTCCATCTCGCCCCCGCCCACCGTGCCCGAGAACGTGCCGTCGAGGCGAACCACCATCCTCGCGCCCGCCCGCCGAGGTACCGATCCCCGGGTGCGCACCACCGTCGCAACCGCTAGGGTGTGCCCCGCCGCCGACAAGCGCGCGACCTCGTGGTAGCTGGCATCGCTCGTGCAGTCGCCCACGGCGTCGTCCTTATCGCCCTTTCCGGGAGGTCGTCATGGCGCAGCCGTCCAATCCCTTCGAGACCCTCGCTGCGAAAGACACGCCCGAAGCGGCCGACCACCGGGCACTGCTCAGCCAGACACGCCCCTGGCTGCTCGTGTTCGGCATCCTGACCGGCGGCTCGGCGCTGCTCCTGGTGGGTCTGGCGCTGATCATGGGGCTCATCGGGGGCGCCGGGTTCGCCGGGAGCGTGTTCGGCGCCGAGGCGGAGGCTGCCGGCCTGATGGGCGATGGCGCGATCATGGCCTTCATCTCCTTCTTCTACCTGCTGATCGGCGGGTTCTACGGGTTCCTCGCGTACCTGCTGATCAAGCAAGCCAACGCGATCGGGAGGTTCGCCAAGCTCGGCGGGCTCGACGTGCTGGGCGACGTGCTTCGCGCCCACCGGGACTTCTGGCGCGTGAGCGGCATCTCCGTGCTCGTGCTCATGGTGCTGTACTGCGGCGGGATCGGCCTCGCCGGCGTCCTGGGCGCCGTCGGGGGCGCGCTCGCGGAGTGATGGCCATGCCCGGCGGCCTGCACGTCCACACCTGGGAGGAGACTCCCCCGCGGGAGCTCGGCGAGGATCGCCTCGCGGAGCGTCCTCTTGCCGTGTGTATGTCCGGCGGCGGCTTCCGCGCCTACGCGTGCGCCCTGGGGGAGCTGCGGGCGCTCCACGATCTCGGCGTGCTCGACGAGGTCGGCCTGCTCGTGGGAGTCTCGGGCGGCGCATGGGCGATCATGGCCCACACGTTCGCGCCCGCCGCCGAGGGCCACGTGCGGGCCCGTCTCGGCGAGCCGCTGCCGCCCGGTGAGCTCACCCTGGAGGCCTTGGAGCGCGCGCTCGGCGACGACCACCTCGCGAAGCCGGTCACCCAGCTCGACGCCCTCGCGCTCGCGCGCACCCTGCGAGAGGAGATCCCCACCTCCCGAATCTTCGGGCGCGTGCTCGGGGCCCAGCTGCTCGAGCCGCTCGGGATCGCGGGGAGCACGTCCCTGCTCACCGGGGGCCCTCGGCACACCGCCGACTTCCTCGCCCGCAACCCCGAGGTGAGCCGAGACGACGTGCTCGAGGTCCCCGAAGGCCGGCCGCCCGCGCTCGCGGGGGCGAGCCTGCTCCGCCAGACCGAGGAAGGCCTGCGGTACCAGCCGATCGAGCTCAGCCCCGTGGCGGTCACGCGCACGCTCGGCCCCGAGTGGCCGTGCGCCGCCGCGGAGCTCGCGGCGCTGGCCGACGAGGGGTTCGGGCTCGCGGACCTCCTCGCGGCCACCGGGGGGGCTCCCGGCGGTGTGCTCGTGCGGATTGCCCGCTCGCTCGGGCTCGACGCGAACCAGCTCGTGCTCGCCGCGGCCGGGTTCCTCGCCGAGCAGGGGCCGGCCTACCTGGTCGACGGCGGCTACGTCGACAACCTCGGCATCCTGCCCGCCCTGCGGCGGGGAGCCACCCGCCTGGCGGTGTTCGCCAACAGCAACACGGGCCTGGCGGGGAACGCCTCGCCCTGGCACGTGAGCGGCGTCGAGGCCCAGATCTCACGGCTGTTCGGGAAGGTCCCGCTGCTCGGCGGGTACGGGCCGCTGCCGCTGTTCGAGGAGGAGGAGCTCGCCGATCTCGGCCGTGCGCTGATGGAGGCCCGCGAGCGGGGAGAGGCGCCGTGGGCGCTCGTTCGTCACCACCTCCGCGAGGACAACCCGCTGGGCCTTCCGCCGCGCGAGATCCTCGTGTACTGGCACGTCAACGAGATCGGGTCGACCTGGCGCGGGGAGCTCCCCGCGGAGACGCAGCGGGCGCTCGCGTCCCCCCTCGGTCCGCTCTATGGCGTGCCCCACCTTCCGGTGGCCTTCGCCCAGGGCGGGTACCTGTTCCGCCTGCGCGGCCCGCAGCTCGCGTCGATGATCGAGCTGCACGATCGCGCCCTCCGGGAGCGGCCCGCCGATGTGTGGGAGTCGCTCACCAGGGGGTGATTCGATCGATCAGGTCACCGACAGCGCGGCGCGAACCTCGTGGGCCAGCTGCTCGACGGTGAACGGCTTCCACAGCACCGTCCCGAGCGCCGACGCCGCTCGCTCCTGGGGCTCGGAGGCGTCGCCGGTCATGAACACCACGCGCAGCGCCGGCTGTGCCGCCTTGGCGCGGCGGACGAGGGCCACCCCGTCGAGCGAGTACGGCATCACGATGTCGGCCAGCAGGACATCGACCGGTCCCTCGGCGAGCGCCGCCAGCGCCTGCCGGGGGTTGCCCGCCCGAACCACCTCGTAGCCGAGCTGCGACAGCGCCGTGGAGGTCGCCTTCACGAGGGCCGACTCGTCGTCGACGACCAGGATCCGCGCGGGGCACGGGGCGGCCGGAGGGCTGGCACCGGGGACCTCGGCACGCCGGAGGCGAGGCTCGACCGCCAGGGGGAACCCCATCTCGACCTGCGCCGCGGTCTCGCTCGACGCCACCACCAGGAATCCGTCGGACTCCGAGACGAAGCGCCGCACGTCCCGCAGGCCCGCGGGCGACCCCTGGGGGCCGTCGTGCACGACCTCGATGACGACGTAGGGCCCTGGGCTCACCTGGTGGGCGTCCGCCTCCGTCGTCGACACGTGCCGACAAATGGCGCCCATACGGATGGTGCCGCCGCGCGGGGCCAGCTGCTCGCTCGCCTGCAGCAGCAGGCACATCGTCACCTGCTCGAGCGCCGCCGGGTCGACCTCGATCCGCATCTGCGCGGGCGCGCAGGCGCACTCCTCGCCGACTCCCTGACGGACCTCGAGGGTCGTCCCGGGACGCAGCGCGGCGTCGAACACCTGCTCCATGCGGGCGAGGAACGCCCCCACGTCGACCTGCGCGGGACCGTCGCCCTGCGGGCCCTCGCGGACGAACGCCTGGAGCGACCGGACCAGCGCCGCGGCTTCGTCCATCGCGTCTTGAAGCTCCGCGACCCTCGGGGACTGGCTCACGGCGAGGGTTGGAGCCACGAGATCGAGGTTTCCCCGCACCACGGACAGCACATTGTTCATGCGGTGGGCGAATACCCGCGAGACCTCCCCGAGCACGTCCATGCGCTGGGCGTGCCGCAGACGCCGCTCCTGGGTCTTGAGCCGATGGACGTTCTGCATCGTGCCGAGCACGCGAGCTCCGCGGCCGTCCGGCGTCCAGTCCACGACGTAGGCACGGACGAGGAACCAGCGCCAGCGCCCGTCGGCCAGCCGCATCCGAAGCTCGCTGTCGAACGACGCGAGATCCCCGGCCAGCAACCGCGTGAGCTGGTGATCGACCGGCCCGACGTCCTCGGGGTGGACCCGCTGGGCCCACGCGTCGTAGCTCGTGAGCACCTCGTGGTCGGCGTCTCCGAGCATGCGGCCGTAGCTCTGGCTCGCCCGCGCCGTGCCCTCGACGACGTTCCACTCCCACCACGCCAGGTCGTCGGCCGCGGTCATGATCTCGATCAGCCGCTGGAGGTCGTTGCCCATTCCGCTCCCTCCGGCCCCTGTCGGCACCGAGCCCCGTGGCCTGGAGGCTCAGGTGAGCAGGTGGGCGACACCGCGGGCCAGGGTGAGCGGGTCGCGCAGGCCGCCCCCCGCCAGTCGCGCGCGCATGCCGAGCGGAGCCGCCTGGAACACCTCCAGCATGACCCGGGCGAGCTCGCCAGGTGGTGCGTCGCCGGCGAGGTAGGTGGCCCAGGCCTCGGGCCCGAGCGAGAAGAACGCCCGGTAGAACGTTCCGATCTGGGTGCGGTCCATTCCCGCGAGGGCGCGCGCGCCGAACCGCAGCAGCGAGGCTGCATCGCGCCGATCGGCGGGCCACAGGGTGTCCCACGCGGCGCGGACCGCCGGCCGAGGACCCTGGGGGAGCGTGGCCGCGAGCGTGTCGGCCACGGGCTCGACCGCCCGCAGCGTGCGGGTGAGCAGGTACCCCGTGGCCGGGTGCACGAGGCTCGCCGCAGCCCCGAAGCCGAAGACGCGCTGGTCCGCGCGCGGCAGGGGCGGATCCATGAGGATCCGGCAGTGCTCGATCCCCGCCGCGGGATCCGCGAAGCTGCGGACGCCGTCTCGGGTGAGCCGAGCCGCCAGCCGCCGCTCGAGGAGCTCCACGCTCATCGCGGGGGCGCCGATCAGCTGGGTCTCCTCGAAGAACCAGCGCCCGGGCCGCAGCGGCATGGCGTACAGGAAGGTCGGCCGTGCGTCTTCGTCGGCAGGTCCGTGGGACTGCCAGTCCATGAACCGCATGCGGTCCGGCGGGTACGGCCCCTGAACGTCGGAGTGCTCGATGCCGTATGCGATCTGCCAGGCGGCGCCGGGTGGGCCCTCGCGCTGGACGAACCGGGAACCGTGGCCGGTCGCGTCGACCACCACCCGGGCCCGCGGACTGGCGCCCTCCTGCAGACGGACCTCGGTGGCCTCGGGCCCGTGGCGGAGCTCCACCACCTTGCCGGTGACGAAGCCGACGTCGCCCCCTCGAGCATCGAGGACCTCGCGCAGGCGCGCACCGTCGACCGACACGTAGCGCCGGGGCAGCGCGATGGGCTCCCCTTCGGGGAGTACGAGCTCGCTCGACGCCCACTCCTGTCGGGCGCATCCCTCGAGCCCCAGGTCGGCGAGCTCGTCGGCCCATGCACCGTAGCGGTTCGGCCAGGGGCGGCCCGGCCGAGGGTCCACGATCGCGACGCCGAGGCCCCGGGCCCCCAGCGCCTTCGCGAGGGCGAATCCTGCGGGACCCGCCCCGAGAACCATCACGTCGTGGAGCATGGCCGGCACCGTATCTTCGACTGCGATAGGGTGGCGGGCCGTGTTGCTCGCCCTCGCCTCGATGCTGCTCGCCTGCGCGCCCGACCCGTACCCCGGGGAGAAGGGTGACGTGCTCCACGTGAGCCTGCGCACCCTGCCAAAGACCATGGACCCGCCGCTCATGGGGGAGCAGGCCAGCGTCAAGCTCGGCGTGAACGTCTTCGAGGGGCTGCTCGAGTACCACCCCTACGCCAGGCCCTACCAGGTGCAGCCCGCGCTCGCCGAGGCGATGCCCGAGGTCTCCGACGACGGGCTCACCTACACGTTTCGCCTGCGGGAGGGGGTCCGCTACCACGACGACCCGTGCTTTCCGGGCGGGCGCGGTCGCGAGATCACCGCCAGCGACTTCGTCTACGCCATGAAGCGGCTCGCGCACCCGTACATCAAGACCAAGAGCCTGTGGATGGTCCGCGACCACATCGCGGGGCTCGTCGAGTACCGCGACGCGCTGCAGGACCACCTGAAGGACGCCGGCGCGAGCGGCGTGTCGGGGCCGCTGCCGGGCCTCGACGAGGTGCCGCTTGCCGGCATCGTCGCGCTCGATGCACGCACGATCGAGATCCGCCTGACCAAGCCGTACCCGCAGCTGTCGTGGATCCTGGCGCTGCCCACGACCGCGCTGTACCCGCGCGAGTGTGTGGAGCACTACGGGGCGGAGTGGCGCAACCACCCGGTGGGCACCGGCCCGTTCCGGCTCGTGGAGTACAACCCGGTGTACCGGGCGGTGTTTCGCCGCAACGAGGCGTACCGCGAGGTGCGGGTCCCCGACCCACAGGGCGATCCGTCGCAGGTCTACCCGGAGTGGGAGGAAGACGCCCAGGCCGGGCTGCTCGACCGGGCGGGCGAGCGGATCCCGTTCGTGGACGGGATCGAGGTGCGGTTCATCCTCGAGGAGCAGCCGCGCTGGCTGTACTTCAAGAACGGGCACACCGACTTCGTGAACCCCCCGAAGGACAACGTGGCCGAGGCCCTGCCCCGCGGGGAGCTGTCCGAGGAGCTCGTCGAGCGAGGGGTCCGCGTGCAGAAGTGGCCCGAGCTCGGGGTCGTCTACGCCTGCCTCAACACCGAGGATCCGATCCTGTCGAGCGTGGGCGTTCGGCGCGCGATCGCGCTCGCCTACGACCACCGGTGGACCGTCGACAACCTCTACGGGGGGCAGGCGATCGTGGCCACGAGCCCGATCCCGCCGGGCGTCGCCGGCTTCGACGGGAACTACCACCCCTACCACAGCGAGGACGGCACCGCGCAGACCGAGCGCGCCAAGCAGGTCCTGGCCGAGGCCGGGTACCCCGGCGGGATCGACCCCGAGACCGGCGACCCCCTCCACCTCACGTTCCAGAGCTCTGGCAGCTCGTCCACGAACCGGATGTTCTCGCAGCGCTTCGTCGACGAGATGCGCCGCATCGGGATCGAGGTCGACGTCGTGGTCAACACGTTCCCCCAGCTCGTCGAGAAGATGCGGAGCAAGCAGTTCCAGATCGCCTCGCTGGCCTGGGGCTTCGACTACCCCGACGCGCAGAACGTGCTGCAGCTGCTCTACGGTCCGAACAAGGCCCCCGGGGTGGGCTCCGCGAACTTCGACGACCCCGAGTTCAACGCGCTCTACGAGCGGGCGGCGGTGATGGAGGACTCGCCCGCCCGCACCGACCTGTACGAGCGCATGGCCCACATCGTGGCCGAGGAGGTGCCCTGGGTCACCCGGGTGCACCGGATCCGGCCCAACCTGAGCCACCGCTGGCTGCACGGCTACAAGTACACCGAGGTCAACGACCAGCACCTGCGCTACGTCTGGGTCGACACCGAGGAGCGGGCGTCCCTCGTGGCCGCCTGGAACCAGCCCACGCGCTGGCCCTGCGTCGTCCTCTCGGTGTTCTTCGTGGGCATCGCCGCGCTGTCGATCTCGCGGAGGAACGCATGACGCGGTTCCTCCTGCGCCGGCTCGCCTACTCGGTGCCCGTGCTCCTCGGCGTGGCCCTGATCACGCTGTTCCTGTTCCACGTTGCGGGCGGCGATCCCGTGGCGATCAAGCTCGGCAAGAACCCGTCGCCCGCCGAGGTCGAGGCGCTGCGCCAGGAGCTCGGCCTGTACGACAGCTTCCCCCTGCAGTACGTCGAGTTCCTCCGCCAGACCGTCATGCTCGACTTCGGCCGCAGCTGGGCGGATGACACGCCGGTGCGCGACGTGTTTCTCCGCGGCATCGGCCCCACGCTGTCCGTCTCGCTCCCGGCGTTCACGATCGGGGCGGTCCTCGCGGTCGCGATCGCCCTCGTCGTGTCGCTGTACCGCGGGTCCCTGCTGGACCGGGTCACCACGGCCCTCGCGGTCGCCGGCATCTCGATCTCGTCGCTCGTCTACATCCTCGTCGGGCAGTGGCTGCTCGCCGACCAGTGGAAGTGGTTTCCGGTGTGGGGCTACAGCTACGGGCCCAGCGCCGCGGTGTTCGTGGCGCTCCCCGTGATCATCTGGGTGAGCCTGTCGGTCGGCACCAACGTGCGCTACTTCCGCACCGTGATCCTCGAGGAGATCGGCCAGGACTACGTGCGCACCGCCCGCGCGAAGGGCCTGCCGGAAGCGCAGGTGATGGTCGGCCACGTGCTGCGCAACAGCCTGATCCCCATCATCACGCGGCTGACCATCATGGTGCCGTTCCTGATCACGGGCAGCTTCCTGCTCGAGATCTTCTTCGGGATCCCGGGGCTCGGGAGCACCCTGTACACCGCCATCACGAACTCCGACCTGCCGATCGTGAAGGCGTTCACGATGCTCGGAGCGGTGCTCTACGTCTTCTTCAACATCGTCGCCGACCTGCTCTACGCCTGGGTCGACCCGCGGATCCGCCTCGAATGACCCCCGACACCGAGACCCCGGCCCAGGAGGCGTGGCGGCGCTTCCGGCGCGATCACTTCGCCGTCGCCTCGCTCGTCGTGTTCGTCGGGTTCGCGGTCCTCGCGCTGGTCGCGCAGGTGGTCGAGCTCGTCGACGGCCCACCGTTCGTCTACGAGCTCACCCTCGCGGAGCAGGGCCTCGACATCGACGAGTCGGCGGTCCCGCCGAGCGGCCAGCACTGGCTCGCGTGGTGGGGCACCACGTCGCAGGGCAAGTCGGTGCTGCTGCGCGCGTTCCACGGCACCAAAGTGGCGTTCGTCGTCGGCACGTTCGGGGCCGGACTGGCGGTGTTGATCGGCACCACGCTCGGGCTCGTGGCGGGGTTCTTCGGCCGCTGGATCGACGAGCTCGTCGTGTACGTCTACTCCACGGTCGCGTCGATCCCCTACCTGCTGCTCATGCTCGCGCTGGCCTTCATCGTGCGCCAGGGGCCGGTCGCCGAGGTCTACCGTTCGTTCTGGCTCGCCGACTACCTGTCGATCGGGCTCTTCAACATCGTCGTGGTCGTCGGGCTCACGTCCTGGGTCACCCTGTGCCGGCTCGTGCGGGCCGAGGTCAAGAAGGTCCGCAACCTGGACTACGTGCAGGCCGCGACCGCCCTCGGGGTGCCCCAGGGGCGGATCCTGTGGCGGCACATCCTGCCGAACGTCGCCCACCTCGTGCTGATCAACTTCAGCCTCACGTTCGTCACGGCCATCAAGAGCGAGGTGATCCTCACCTTCCTCGGCGTAGGGGTCGATCGCGAGCCGAGCTGGGGACAGATGATCGCGGACGCCAAGAGCGAGCTGATGCAGGGCATCTGGTGGCCGCTTCTGGCGAGCGGGCTCGCGCTGTTCCTGCTCACGCTGTCGGTCAACGTGGTCGCCGATGCCTTGCGGGATGCCCTGGACCCTCGCCTGAAGACGTAGAGCGGCCACGATCCGCATGCCGACAGCGCAAGCGGTATGGTACCCTCCCCGCCCCGGCCCCCCCAATGGAGAGCTCATGCCGTCGCGCGTTCCCCCGCTGACCGCGCTCCTCGTCGCCCTCGCGGCCTGCGCCCCGCCGACCGCGGCGGAGCGCGAGCGC
>CAYMSU010000060.1:7486-18747 GCA_964393165.1 uncultured Enterobacteriaceae bacterium | reverse complement strand
GGCGTGTCCCTGCGCTAGCCCCTGAACCAAGCGCAAGCGCTTGTTTCGGGGCTAGCTAGTGGTGATATGGCGCGCCCTCGAGCAGGGTGAGCGCGCGATAGAGCTGCTCGTACAGCACCACCCGGGCAACCTCGTGGTTGAGCACAAGGTCGGAGAGCCGGAGCACGCGCCAGGCCTCTGCCCGCACCGCCGCCCCGTGCCCGTAGGGCCCGCCAAGTGCGAAGACCACACCGCCGCGCTGCCGGCCGTCGTCCACGAGCCCGGTGAGCGCCTCGGTATCGACTCGATCCCCGCGCTCGTCGAGCGCGACGAGCACCCCGTGGGACGGTAGACCCGCGATCAGTCGAGACGCCTCCGCCGCCCGAACCGCCTCGACATCGCCGCGGAACGGCTCCGGACGCACCGCGCGCTCGTCCACGCCGCCGTAGCGGCGAATCCGCCGAGCATAGTCGGACACCGCCTCGTTGGCCCAGGAGCAACGGGATCGCCCGACGACGCGGACCTCGAAGCGAGCCCCCACGCGGCCTCAGACCTGCGAGAACGCCGCGCAGACCGCCTCGAAGGTGGCGTCGTCCTCGATCGGGGCGAAGACGGGCAGCCCCTCCGGGTTGACCTCGTAGAGGAACACGTACGTGTCGATCTCCTCGAGGTCGTCCTGCGCGAGCTGGGCGGTCGGCTGCAGCATGACGTACTGGGCGCCTTCGTGCTCGATCACCGCGACGTAGGCACACTCGATCTCGACGCCGTCGTCGTCGGTGATCACGACCTTGTCGTCGTCGGTCAGGTCCTCGGTCTCGTCGAAGCCCTCGACGAACCCCGCCCCGTTTTCCTCGTCAGTCGTCATGGGCTCGCCCTATCCGTGCGTGCGCTCGAAGTCGCGCATGAAGTCCACGAGCGCCTCGACCGCCGCGTCGGTCTGCGCGTTGTACAGGCTCGCCCGGAGGCCTCCGACCGAGCGATGGCCCTTGAGGCCCGACATCCCCGCCTCCGCCGCGGCGGTATGGAACGCCTTGTCGAGGTCGTCGTCCCCCGTCGTGAAGGTGGGGTTCATACGCGACCGCGACGCCGGCTCGACCTTGCCCTTCCAGAAATCCGAGCCGTCGATCAGGTCGTAGACCTTGCTCGCCTGGGCCACGTTGCGGGCCTCGATGCCCTCCACGCCGCCCATCTCGTCCTCGATCCATCGCAGCACCTCGCCGATCACGTAGATCCCGAACGTGCACGGCGTATTGAGCATCGAGTCCTTCTCGACCTGCTTGCTGTAGCGAAGCATCTCCGGCAGGTCGGAGCTCATCCGGTCCAGGAGCGACCTTCGGACCACGACGATGGTCACGCCAGACGGGCCCACGTTCTTCTGGGCACCCGCGTAGATGAAGTCGAACTTCCAGCCGTCCACGACCCGAGAGAGGAAGTTCGAGCTCATGTCGCAGGCCAACAGCGCATCGCCGGCATGGGGCACGTAGGAGTACTCGCTGCCGGCCACCGTGTTGTTCGAGGTGTAGTGCAGGTACACCGCCTCGTCGGCGACCTCGAAGCCTCCCTCGGCAGGCACCGCGTTCCACCCCTGCTCCTTGGACGAGAACGCCTCGATCACCTCGCCGTAGCGCCGCGCGTCCTTCGCCGCGAGATCCGCCCACCGACCGGTGTTGAGGTAGACGGCGGTGCCACCCTGCAGGATGTTCATCGGCCACATGTAGAACTGCGCGCGCGCCCCGCCCTGCAGGAACAGGATCTCCTGTTGGTCATCGAGCTGGAGGAGGCGGTGCATGCGCTCCTTCGCCTCCGCCATCACCTCGCCGAAGACCTTGCCCCGGTGGCTCACCTCGGCGATCCCCATGCCGGACTCGCCGTGCACCCAGAGGGCCTCCTGCGCCCGCCGGACCACCGGCTCGGGAAGAATCGCGGGCCCTGCCGAAAAGTTGTGAATCCGCTCCATCACTCACCTCCCTCGATGGCGACCGAGGACACCTGAAACACTGCGTCTGCCTGCTCGAGCTCCTGGAGGACCTCGCGGCCGGGCTCTCCGGCGACCTGAATGCGGGCGATCGCCGCCCCTCCCGGGAACACGAGGTTCTCCATCTCCTGGATATTGAGACCTGCGCGCGACAGGCAGTCCAGCACCCTCGCGAGCACGCCGACCTGGTCGAGGTGCCGAACCACCAGCCGGTGCGTCGCGGCCGTGCGCTCGATCTTGTTGACGACGTTGTAGACGACGCCGTCGTCGCGGAACGCCTCGGTGATGCGGCAGACCTCGGTCCCCACCGCCTCCTGGGCCTCCAGCGTGGACGCGCCCACGTGGTGCGTGACGTAGACCGAAGGGTGGCTGGCGAGCGGGTGCTCGAACGGCCCCTCCTTGACGGCGGGCTCGCCCTCCAGCACGTCGAGACCGGCACGGATGCCCTTCGCATCGAGCGCCCTGGCGAGTGCCGCCTCGTTGACGACCTCGGAGCGGCTCGTGTTGACGAACAGAGCGCCGTGCTTCATCGCGTCGAACACCGACTCGCCGATCAGCTCGCGCGTCTGCTCAGTGAGCGCGAGGTGGACAGAGACCACGTCGGCCTGCTCAGCGACCGCCTCGGGGGTGGCGAGCCGGGTGATCGCGAGCTCCTCCGCCCGCGCCTCGGTGAGCGAGCGGGACCACGCCACGACATCCATGCCAAAGGCCTGGGCACGCTCCGCGACGGCCCGTCCGATCGCCCCCAGCCCGATGATCCCCAGCGTGCGGCCCCGGAGCCCGCGCCCCTTGCCGTAGGCGGCCTTGTTCCAGCGCCCTGCACGGGCGTCGACCACACAGTCCGCCACGAACCGATCGAGAGCCAGCACGAGCCCCAGCGTGAGCTCGGCCACGGCCACGGCGTTCTTGCCGGGACAGTTCGCCACGAAGATCCCGCGACGCGAGCACGCCTTCACGTCGATGGTGTTGGTGCCTGCGCCCGCCCGGATCACGAGGGAGAGCCGAGCCCCCGCCGTGGTGTGCTCGGCCTGGACCTTGGTGGAGCGAACCACCAGGACGTCAGGCTCGAAGCTCCCCAGGGCCTCGGCGAGGCCCTCGCCCTTCAGACCCGCATCGACGTGGACCTCGAACCCCGCCGCCGCCAACTGGGTGCGGGTCGTGTCGGGCAGCTTGTCGGCAATCAGAACACGCATCGGACTCCCCTCGGTCGTCGGCCGCGGCTACGGATAACCGTGATTCCAACCATGTGCCGGCGGTTATGGGAAAGCTCGACGAACGTGCAGAGACCTTCCTGTGCAAGGCCCGCTATGTTCGATCCGGACCCCGGTTCCCTCGGAGAAGAGTAGGTGGCAGGACCTACGTCATTCGGAGCTCGCGTCCTCGTCGTCGACGACGATCGAGTGGTTCGGCGCAGCCTCGCCCAGGCGCTGGCCAGCCACGGTCACGAGGTGCTCGTCGCGGAGTCCGTGCACGCCGCACTGGAGCTCGTGGCCGAGCACACCTTCGCCTGCGCGGTGGTCGACGGGCAGCTCCACCAACACTCGGGTCTGCCCGTGCTCCGAGCCCTGCGCGAGTCGCAGCCCGACTGCGTGCGGATCCTGGTGACTGGCCGGCGAAGCGGCGACGTGTACATGGAGGCGGTCCGCGAGGGCGGCGTGATGGACATCGTGCGCAAGCCGTTCTCGATCGCCGACCTGCTGTCCACGATGGACCGCAACCTTCGAGACCGCCAGCGGGTCCGCGAGCAGGATCCCCAGATCCTCGAGGATCGGCGGAACCTCGAGCAAGCCCTGGGCCCGACCCTGTCGATGGCGCTGCAGCCGATCGTCGACGACCAGCGCGCCGGGCCAGTGCACGGCCGCCATGTCGTGGCCTACGAGGCCCTGCTACGAAGCCGCCACCTCGTGCTCGACACGCCCCCCGCCCTGCTCAGCGTGGCCGAGCGCCTGGATCGGGTGGTCGACGTCGGCTCGAAAGCCCTGGCCCTGGCCGCCGAGCGCCTCGCGTGGATCGAGCCGCACGCCAAGCTCTTCGTCAACCTCCACCCGGTCCAGCTCGCCGAGCGACGACAGCTCGAGGAAGACCTGGCAGCCTTCGCCGATCACACGGACCGCGTGGTGTTCGAGATCACGGAGCGCACCCCCCTCGACGACGTCGTGTTCACCCTTCGCACGGTGGACATGATCCGGAGCCGAGGCTTCGCCATCGCGGTCGACGACCTCGGCGCCGGCTACTCCTCGCTGGCGATGGTGGCCGACGTCGAGCCCCAGTACATCAAGCTCGACATGAGCCTCGTGCGGGACCTCCACCGGCAGCCGCGCCGACAGCGGCTCGTCCAGCTTCTCCAGCGCTTCGGTGAGGCCGAGCAGACGATCATCATCGCGGAGGGCGTGGAGACCACCGACGAGCTCGACGCGCTGCGCCAGTGCCACGTGCGGTGGATGCAGGGCTACCTGTTTGCTCGACCCTCGCTCGAGCGGCCGGTGCCTGCCCTCACGTGAGCTTGCGCACCACGACGCCCTCGCGGAGCTTGGGCTCGAACCAGGTGGACTTCGGCGGCATCACCCGCCCGGCATCGGCCACCGCGAACAGCTGATCCAGACTCGTGGGGAACAGGTGGAACGCGACCGCCGCGCCCTCGTGGACGGCCTTCTCGAGCCCGTGGACGCCGTGGATGCCCCCGATGAAGCGGATCCGCTGCGACGTGCGCGGGTCTTCGATTCCGAGAAGCGGCTTGAGCACGTGGTCCTGAAGCAGCGACACGTCGAGGCCGGACACCGGGTCGGGGCTACGGATCGCGGCTCGGGCGTGCAGCCGGTACCATTGGCCATCGAGCAGCATCGTGACCTCCCCGTGGGCCGCCGGCACCGGCGTGTCGTCGGCCGTCGGGGCGACGTCGAAGGCTACGCGCACCGCGTCGAGGAACGACTCGGGCGTGTGGCCGTTGAGGTCCTCCACCACCCGGTTGTAGGCGAGGACCTGCAGGCGATCGGCGGGGTAGAGGCCCGCCAGGAAGTGGGCGCTCGGGCCCTGCCCTCGCCGGCGGTGGATCCGGGAGGCCGCCGCGGATCGGTGGTGACCATCCGCGATGTAGAGGCGCGGGACCTCCTTGAAGGCCTGCCGGAGCTCCTCGACCCGAGCCTCCGGCGTGCGCCAGAGCGAGTGGCGCACGCCGTCCTCAGTGGTGACCACCCACGCGGGCGCCCCCGCGGTCAGCTCGTCGAGCAGCGCGCTGAGGCGAGGCGTGGAGCGGTAGGCCAGGAACACGAGGCCCACCTGCGCGTCCAGCACATCCATGTGCTGCGTGCGGTCGTCCTCCTTGTCGGGCCGCGTGAACTCGTGCTTCGCGATTGCACCGGAGTCGTACTCGACGACCGAGGCGGCCGCGAGCACCCCCACCTGCTCGTGGGAGCCCATCTTCTGGCCGTAGAGGTAGTACGTCGGGGCCTCGTCCTGCACCAGCAGCCCCTGCTGCTCGAACGCATCCAGGTTCTCCCTGGCCTTCTGGTACGCCTCGGTGCTGTGGGGGTCGGCGCCTTCCGCCAAGTCTACCTCCGACCGTGTGATCCGGACGAAGGACTGACGGTTCTCCGCCAGTGCTCTGGCCTCGGCTTCGCTCAGGACGTCGTAGGGCGGGGCGATGATCTGGTGAGCGAGGTCGTCCCTCGGGCGGAGGGCGCGAAAGGGTCGAACGTCGGCCATGGGGTCTCCCGAAGCGAACCCAGCTATCCTTCAGAGCGCTGGCCCGCCGCCGACTGCGGCGCTAGGATGCCAACGTTCAGGTGTCAGCGGCGCATCCTCGGTTACCCCCTCCGGAGCGCCCGGGTGATTCCAGGGAATCGGAGCTACTTCCATGGCGTTCGAGTGGGTCGCCGGATTGTTCCAGGCCGACAACCAGGCGACGCGCGGCCTGTCGGGAGACTCCTCCCACTCCGTCGCGCTCGACGACTCGAACCCGTATTACAATTACCGGCTTCGCCGGCACCGCACGGAGAGTGACCTGGTCGCCGAGCCAGGCCTGCTCTGGTACACGTCCCCCTACGTCAAGCGCCGCGCCGGCCTGGGTACCCACGTGGCGGCCGAGGTCGGCGACGGCACGGCCAACTACACCGACGTGCTGATCATCCTCAGCCGCGAGGACTTCCGCCGTGCTGGCCCGGAGTGGCAGGTCAGCGCCACCCGGGCCCTCCAGCAGGAGTTCGACAATTTCTGCCGGCGCGAGGGGTTCAGCCGTCTCCACGCGCACCGGCCACTCGGCGTTCGCTTCCTCGAAGACGGAGCCCCGGAGATCGGCGGGCAGCAGCTCGGCCTCGCCGCAGGCGAGTTCATCAGCGGGCTGCTCCCCAACCTGTACACCGGCCCCGTGCGCGGCAGCTACCCCGTCATCGGCGTGCACGTGAACCTGCCGGGGGTCTGGGAGGGCTACCAGGAAGTCGGGCGCCTGCACAACGACCAGATTCTGTTCACCATCGGGAACCACTGGCTCGACAACTTCAGCCATCCCTCGCTGCACCAGGCCGCGCTCTACCGGCTCCGGCAGTACCCCGATGGTAGTTTCGTGCACATCGTGAACCCAGATCTCCAGGATCAATACCAGGTCACGAGCACAAACCAGGGCGGCGCGAGCGTGCTCACCCTGGCCACGAGAGCGGGCCAGCCACTGGCGTACATGGTGCTCGCGGTCATCGACCCGCCCACCGCGCGGCCCTCTCGCACTCCCCTCCAGGCCCCCGAGCGGCCCCTGGAAGACCCAGGCCCGGGTGCCGGCCCCGCCCCGAGGCCGTCGCCCACCCCCGCGAGCGCCGCCCGCAGGCCCCCCAGCGGCACGCCCGGGAGCCTCCCCCGGCGTCCGGACATCCAGATGCCCGAGCCCCCCGTGGCGCGTCCGGCCACGCCCGAGCGGCCCGGTCGCCGCGGCACCCCGGGCGTGCCCTCGATCGCACCGCCCATGCTGCTCGACGAGCCACCGGGGCCCGCGGACGTCGTCGCCGACGCCTCGGGCGAGGGTGAAGCCCACCAGACCAAGACCAAGGTGGGCGGGCGAACCATCATCCCCGACACGCCGTCAGAGCGGATCTTCACCCTGCAGGAGCGGGGGGCGCTGCTCCAGAAGGTCCACTTCTCCCAGTTCATGCTCGGCTACGACGTCTACCTCGGGGCCCGGGGGGAGCTCGGCACCCACGTGGAGGACCCTGCGGCCACGTTCCAGGTCCGCAAGCGGGCGGTCTCCCTGGTGGCCCACGTCGAGGGCGTGATGGTCGGCGGGCGCCCGGTGTCTGCCGGCGTCGAGGTCCCGATCGACGGCGATGTCCGCATCGACATCGCCGGCCAGCAGCTCGAGTACCGGGACCTGCGCGGCCTCAAGGTCGACGGGTGGCCCTACGTCGGCGAGATCCGCCGCCCCGCGTCTTCCACCTACATGATCTGGGGGGAGGACTACCAGGTCGGTCGATCCCGGGAGTGCCGCGTGGTCCTGCCCGACGAGCCGCGCAACGACAACATCCACTGGAAGCCCTCGGTTGGCGACGGGGCCACCATCCGCGCGCGCACCGGAGAGATCCCGAAGAGCCGCTTCTACACCGACAGCATCATGGTGGCCTCGGAGCACGCCACCATCGACCTGCGCGACGGCGCGCCCCGCGTGCTCTGTCACGCGCGCCACTGCTACGTCTACATCCGCAGGAACGGCCACGTGCTCTCGCTGTACCCCGCCACTTCGGCGCAGGAGCCGAAGCTCGCCGAGCTCGAGCCGGGTGACGAGGTCCTGATCGGGAACTGCCTGTTCCACGTCGGCTTCACCCCGGCCGACGAGGGCGTCGAGCCTGCGCCCGCGCCGAGGGTGGACTTCCGCTCCGACTCCCTCGCCGACGTGATCGACGATCCGCACATCCCCACGCTCGACGACCTGCCCGAGGATCTCCCCCCTCACGCGGAGCCGCCGTCGGGGCCCGTGCTCACGTTCGCTCGCGACCCGGAGGACGCGCCGAGCCGGCTCGACCCGATCCCCCCTCCGAGCCCGAGCCAGCCCGTGGGCCCCGACTCCCTCGTGTTCGACCAGGCCGAGTTCGCCCAGAACATCGACGATGCGGGGGCTGCCGGGGAGGATCCGCGCGCTCTCGGCGGAGATGCCCGGCGCTACGACCTCGGCGAAGAAGACGAGCCCACCGCTCCGGGGATGGTGATGCCCCGCGACACCGCGGCGTGGGACGCCGCAGGCACCTGGGACGCCTCGAGCCAGCATCTCCCTGAAGACGACACCGATCTTTCGGCGGAGGCTGATGTCCACCAGGCCGACGTGGGGGGCTGGGACAGCGAGGACTGGTCCGACGAGGACAGCGCCCCGCGCACCCAACGGCCCCTCACCTCCGGGGACGGCGCGGAGAGCCCGAACCTGGTACCTACCCCGTTCCCCGAGGTGCAGGGCTCCCCGCTGCCAGCCGTCGAGCGCGACGTCGAGTACGAGCGCACGGACGATGCACAGACCGCGAGCCGCGCCCGGCCCCGGGTCGTCCGCCACGTCGACGACGCGGAGGCCCAGTTCGAGCTCGGGCGTCCGCTGCACCTCGTGCTGCAGGGGTGGATGGTGAACGGAGAGGTCGTCTGCGGCAACCACCAGGCCGCAGACCTGATCGTCCCCGAGAACCGGATGGCGCCGCAGCAGTCGTTCGACCCGGTCGACTACTTCCGCCTGCGCCTGCGCGGCCGGCGAGGCACGCTGTCGGTCCTCGCCAGCCACGAGCTCCTGGTGGACGGTCAGCTTCCGGAAGCGCCGGAGTACTCGGATCCCGACGCACACACGGTCGAGGTGATCCGGCGTGACGAGAACGGGGAGGAAGACTTCACCGTGGTCCTCCAGGTGGTGTCGGACACCGCGCTGCCCGACCCGCGCGCCCGCCTGGTCTCGGTCGACACGAGCGACCCCCTGACCGCAGCCCTGTTCACCTGGGGGCTTCCCCGTGGCCAGCAGCGCGTGGTCGACATCGACGGGATTCGGCTCACGCTCCACTACGACCGCGAGGTCGTCACGGTGGCCGACTACCTCGACACGTACTGGGTGGGCGGCGCGTTTCGGCCGTTCTTCGTGCAGCGCTCGGGCCGACGCTTCACGACCGCTCCAGAGGACGGCGCGAGCTTCGAGCTGAGCCCCGGCGACCGCCTGATCGTCGGCCACGCGGTCTACCTGCTACGCGAAGTCTAGGCCTCATGCCGTACACGATCGGCGTCGTCAGCCACCTGGGGATCGGCCCCGACCAGGGTGGCCGCCGCCGCAACGAAGACAACTACCTGATCTGCCACGAGGGGTCGGCGCGCTTCCTCGCGCAGGACGGGAGCGAGCAGCGCCTTCCGCAGGAGGGCCAGGGGGCCCTCGTCGCAGTGTGCGACGGCATGGGGGGCCACGCCGACGGAGACGTCGCCGCCGCCACCGCCGTACAGGTCCTCCGCAAGCTGTACCAGCCGTCCGCCCCGCGGCGCCCCGCGCGGGTGCTCCTCAAGTACGTCGTCGACAGCCACCGGCAGCTCCATCTGGCTGCCCGCAAGGACGGTCCCGTGGTGATGGGCACCACCCTCACGGCCGCCTGGCTCGTGCACGGCACGGTGGCCTGGGCTCAGGTCGGGGACTCCCGCATGTACCTTCAGCGCGGCGGCCAGCTCGTGCAGCTCACCACCGACCAGACGCGCAACGAGTTCGCTCGGCGTGACGGCATGCCGGTGGTCGACCAGGGGGAGCGGCTCGCGCAGAACTTCATCTACGGCTCTCGCGGGCTCGGAGACGACGCCGAGCTACGCCTCGAGCACGGGCACGACGCCGGCGCCGAGATCGTCCATCCGGGGGATCGGCTCCTGCTGTGTACGGATGGTCTCACTGCAGGCCTCGGCACCGCCGCCCTGCACGAGATCCTGGCCTCCGAGCGGTCGCCGCAGGACTGCGCCGAGCTTCTCGTACAGCGCGGCCTGCAGACGGGCACGCGCGACAACCTCACCGCCCTCGTCGTCGAGATCGGCGCTGTGGTCTAACGCGTCTCGGTCGCTCACGGGGTGGCCCACCACACCGCGCCAGCCGCCACGAGGAGGGCCACCACGAGCCCTGCCACGAGGAACGGCCGCACCCGACGCGCGCGATCGACCCGCGGCGGAGGCGGAGGCGGAGGCGGCGCCGCCGCCGTCGGGCGGGGCACCGGGAGCACCGGCGTGCGGCGCGCCCGTGACGCGCCTGCCGGCGACCGCTTGGGCCACGGCACGCCTTGACTGGCGGACCCGTCCGCGGGCCCCCGGGCCGCGACCCGCACCCCGACCAACTGGGCCTCGGGCGGGGCCCGCCGCGCGGGTAGCGTCGACCGCGGCGACGGCGCTGCGTCCTGCTGGGCGAGCGCCTCCAGAGCGGCGGGCGGCGCCGGGTCCAGCGCGTCGGCGGGCACCGCCGCCTCGGGCGGACGGTCCCGGCGCCCTCCCGAGGCGGGAGAGACCTCGAGCAGGGGCGGCTTGCCCGGGGGACCGAGACCGAGCAGCGCGCGGTCGAAGATCAGCGACGGAGGCGGCTGCGGAGGGGCATCGTCGCCGCTGGCGGACGCGCGCGTGAGCACCTGCAGCGCCTGCAGCGTGACCGGCACCGACCAACGCCGGGCCGGCTCGAGCGCCATCATGTGGGTGACCAACCCCTGCAGGCGATCCAGCGCCTGCTCGTCGAGCGCCAGCCCGCGGCCCGCGAGCTGTGGCGGGAGCTGACCTCGCAGCTCCTCCGCGGCACGCGCGGGGTCGTTGCGATCCGACAGCGCCACCGGCGGCTCCCCCGTGAGCATGAACACCAGCAGCCCCCCCGCCGCGAACACGTCGGTGGCCGGGCTGGGTGCCTCCTGCGGCCGGTCCTGGGCCGCTGCGAACTGCTCGGGTGCAGCGTACTCCGGCGTGCCCACGAACCGCGCGCCGCGGGTGGGGGAGGGGAACGCACCGAGGCCCCCGGGCGTGGCGGCGATCCCGAAGTCGCCCACCCGGCAGTGCGGAACCTCGCCGGGCCCCACCGCGCGCGACAACAGCACGTTGTCAGGCTTGAGGTCCCGGTGCACGACCCCGGCATGGTGCGCCACGTCCAGCGCGCGCAGGACCTGCCCCAGGATCGCCGTCGCGACCTCGGCTGGCAGCGCGCCGACGCGCGCCACGTGGTCCGCGAGGCTCCCCCCTTCCTCGTAGCGCGTGACCAGATACGGCTCGTGACCCGCCCGATGGACGAACCCCCGCAGCTGCACGATGTGCTCGTGGGCCAGCTCCTGGAGGATCTGGGCTTCGTTCGACAGTCGGCGGAGGAACGGCC
>CAYMSU010000060.1:0-7476 GCA_964393165.1 uncultured Enterobacteriaceae bacterium | reverse complement strand
CCTGCCGCCCGCGCGCTGTACAGGACCTTCACGGCGAGCCGCGGGCCGGTCGGCGCCCCGCTGGGGTCGGTCTCGCGGGCCACATAGGTCAGGCCAGCGCCTCCGAGGGCCAGCGAGCGCTCGATGCGGTAGTGCCGGTCGAGCAGATCGCCCGCCTGCAGGACCTGCCCCCATCCCTTGGTGGGCCGCGGCAGGCCACACGCCGCGTCGGGGCACGCCGATACCGAAGACTCCCCCGACGCACCGAAGGTCGTCAGGCATCTCGCACAGTAGAACGTGGCCATCCCCCTCGCGACTCCGGGGTCTGCGTGCACGGTACGCCGAGTGGGCGGGGAGGGCAACGGGGGGCTACGGCCGCACGAATCGCTCTGCCGGCAACACACAGAAGCCGGCGCGCACCAGATCCCCCCACTGCGCGCGCAGCGCCGGGAGGCTCCGACGGCGCGTTCGGGTGTCGACGAGCCAGCCGCAGCGATCGGTGTCGCGAAAGTGCTTGTCGGACAGCTCACAGACCGGCACCCCGCCGACCATCGACGCCGGCTCCGCGTCGAGCGGGCGGCACAGCATGTCCCGGGTGACGTCGAAGACCAGCACCTTGTAGGAGCGCCGTGGCTCGCGCCGGCCCGACCGGCGCTGCCCGAGATGCTCGAGCAGGCGGCCGACGGTCGCGTTCTCGCGCTTCGCGAAGGCCATGAGGTCGACGGTGGGCACGACGGTCAGCCAGGTGCGTCGCCCCACCCGGCGGCCTCGAGGCGCCACCCAGGCCACCGACAGCGAGGTGGCGGGCTCGGGCAGCTGCGAGGGATCGCAGGTCGGGCCACCGTCGTCGGCCCAGGCGGCCATCACGAGGACGGCGAGCCCGATCATCGCTGCTCCCGCCACGCCACGATCGCGGCCCGGTGCTCCGGCGCGTCGACCACGGAGAGGGGAGGAGCGGCCGGGAGGTCCACGAAGTACCGCTCCCGCAGCCGCCGCACGCGCCCCACCGCCTCCAGACTCGCGCGGTCCATCCCCGGATCGCGCTCCTGGGCGTGGACGAGGGCCTCGAACAAGCGCAAGACTTCGTCGGGCGCCGCCCCCGCTACCATCACGTCGATCCCTGCGCGGGTCGCAGCGACACCGCCGGAGGCCGAGAGCCCCGCGGTGGGCCCGGCCTCGAGCAGGGCCAGGGAAGGACGGACGGCCTCGGCGGGGACGGCCCCGTAGCGCACCACGGGGGCGGCCAGGCCCTGCACGCCTTCGGCGGCGGGGTGGTCGCTGGGGAGCGGCCCGACCGCAGGCAGGACGTGGGCCTCCAGGTGTGCGTCGATGACGTCGGGGAGCGCCTCGCCCCACGCCCAGGGGAGCGCCAGCGACACGTTGAACCCCACCGCTCGCAGGGAGCGGGCGACGAAGCCGCCCGCGCGCGCGGACGCTCCGGAATGTCGCAGGATCGCCTCGGGCGCGGGCCATACGAGGCTCCCACCCGCGGGGAGGGGGCCCTCGGGCGGGTAGTCCGCCGCCACCAGCGCCGGATCGTGCGGGTCCACGAGCGACGCGAGCTCCTCGATGAGGTCGCGCACCTGGGGCGGCTCCGCCGCGTTCTCGGCCGTCAGCACGAAGCCTGCCGGCTGAACCAGCCGGACGACCTCGCGCAGGTCCTGGTCCACTGCGAGGCCCACCACAGGCAGGAGCAGCCGCTGACCCGCCCGGGTCTTCCGGTCCGCGAGGCTCGTGGCCCCCCCGATGGCCTCGACCCTCACCCCGAGCTCGTTCCCTGGTCCTCGGGGTACTCGGCGAGCTCGATCAGCACGCCACCCGCGGACTTCGGGTGCACGAACATCACGCGGGTGCCGTGCGCGCCAGGGGTGGGGTGTTCGGTGGTGAAGCGCCATCCTCGCTCCCGGAGCCGCGCGACGTCCTCATCGAGGTTGTCGGTCCGGAAACAGAGGTGGTGAAGGCCGGGGCCGCGCTTGTCGAGTGAAGCTGCGACCGGTCCCTCCCCGTTGAGCGGGGTGATCAGCTCGATCGTGGTGGGCCCCGCCACCGGGTGGAACGCCGTGCGCGTCTTCGCTGAGGGCACGTCTTCCACGCGGTCCAGCGGCACGCCGAGGTCCTCGGCGAAGCGAGCGATCGCGGCGTCGAGCGCAGGCACTGCGATGGCGATGTGGTCGAGCGAGCGGATCATGGACAGTCCCCCTCAGTGCAGGGTGTGCTCGGCTTCGGCGATGCCGGGGTAGGCCTCCGAGAGCCAGCGCCACACCAGGGTGTGCAGGTAACTCTGCACGGGGATGGAGATCTCCTGCCCCTCCAACGGCTCCTCCACGTGCCAGGCGGCTTGCTCTACCGAGACGTGCTTGCCGACCTCGACGAGCTCCACGATCCGCTGCGTCTGTGCGTCCCAGCGGTCGTCGTGGCCCGTTCGGAGCGTGGCGAGGACGGCCCACAGCCGCTTGTGCACCTCGTCGGCCGATCCGTGCTCGCGGGCTCGCAGCAGGGACTCGGCGATCCGCAGCCGGTCCTGCTCGTCGGCCAGGCGAATCCACAACGCCGCCCGCGTGACCTCCCCGGTGCCCGCGAGCCTCACATCGGCGCCCGCTCGCACGGACACATCGAAGAGCACGTCCACGAGTCGGGTGAGCGCTGCCGAGCTCGTGACGTCGAGGTGCGCGACGAGGGAGGCGTTGGCCGAGCTGGCCACGAAGCGCACCGGCAGAGCACGCAGCACGAGCGTGTCGTCGCCTTCTTCGACGAAAGGCTCTCCGCGCTCGGTGAGCCAGTCGGCCAACATCGAGGCGGTGCAGGGAGGCCCGCTCGCGGGGAAGGTCACCGTGAACGCCATCAGGCCCTTCCTCGCTTCTCGCGGTAATCCTCGCCGACGATCTCGACGAAGTCGCACGTCTCCCGCAGCCGCGAGTAGACCCGATCCCCCACGCGATCGGCCAGCCCCGGGGACGTCCCCGTGCCGGTGAGCACGGCGGCCGCGTTGCCCACCGCGGTGCCGGTGCTCCCCGGCCGATAGTTCGTGGTGGCGAGGATGGGCTTCATCGCGTTGTACCGCTTGCTGATCAGCTCATCGAGGACGGTTCCCTCCCACTCCGTGTTGCGGCCCTTGCCGAGCTCGTCGATCGCGAGCACGTCGACGTGCACGAGGTCGCGAATGAGGCTGCCGGCACCCCGCCCGAGGTCGAACCCGGACTTGATCTCGGCCACCAGGTGGCTGAACTCGATGAAGCGCACGCCCACGCCATAGGCCAGCGCGAGCTCGCGGAGCATGGCGCACAGCAGGTGGGTCTTGCCCCGCCCGACGTCGCCGTACAGGACCAGGCCCCGGTTGTCGGGCTCCGTCGGTCGAAACTCGTCGATGTAGCGTGTGACCGCGTCGAGCACGACCGCCTGGTGGTGGTTTCCCACGATGAAGGTCTGGAACCGGCTGTGGGCATGCCGGGCGGGGATCTCGGCTGCGCTGACCACCTGATGCCGCATCTCCACCAGGCGGCACGCGCAGCGGCGATGGGGCGCCAGCCGATCTGCGGAGTCGGCCACGAAGCCGCTGCCCCGGCACGCCGGGCACCCGTCGACACAGGCACAGATCCTGGCCTCGACCCGCTCGCCGCCGGGAACCAGCTCCGTACCGCTCCCGCCACAGCGCTCGCAGTCCGGCTGGGCTCCCGGGTGGACCAGCTTTGCGCGGGCTCTACCCACCATCGTCATGCTTCACCAGCTCGTCATGCTTCACCAGCGCGTCATGCTTCACCAGCTCGGAGAGGGAGGCCGCCGACAGCCAAGGGAACTGCTGCCGAAGACGGTCTCGCGCCCCTTCCTCGACCAGGGCCCGGACGGTCCCCTCGTCGGCGAGGTGGATCAGGTCCCCCAGCGCCTCTGCCGCATCGGCGCGAAGCTGGTCTCGCCCCTCTTCGCCGAGCGCACGCCATGCGTCCTCGAGGAAGGTCCGGGCAGCCGCCAGTGCGGCGCGGAGGGCCGGCTCCCCGCCGGCCGGCGTTTCCGTCGAGATCGCGAGCAGCGCCTGCTCGAGCGCGGGCTGACCGGGGGCTCGTCGACGCGGGGGGATGGCCCGCAGCGCCCGAAGCACCGGCGCGAACACGGGCTCCTCTCCACGGACGCCCGCGACCCGTGCGAACACCCCGCGCGTAGGCCGACCGAGGTGCGGCTTGGCGTGCTTCAGCTGCAGGGGAAGGCGGCTCCGGTTCTGCCGGCGAGCTTCGGCGGCCCGCTCGAGCGCGCGCAGGATCGAGGCAACGGGAACGGCCTGCTCGAACCAGCCCACCAGCTGCAGCGCGTCAGCAGGAGACAAGAACAGCGCCCCTCCGCGCAGCGCACACAGGTGGGCGCGCACCTCCTCCGCCGCATCGCGCCACTCGTCCGGAACGTCCCACGTGTCTGATGCCCCGCTTCCCATGCCCCTCCTTGCCTACGTCTGGCATTCGCCGAGCTGCATAGGGGATAGGATGCCGCCCTAACGCTCGTCCGATTGAGGTGCCCGTGACCCTCGGCAGTTTGTTCCTCACGTCGATCCTCGCTCTGTCCCCGATCGCGTCCGCGCAGGACCCGGACGAGGAGCTGGATCTCGACGACTTCGACGACATCGTCTTCGAGGACGACGACGACAAGAAGGAGGAGGGCAAGGACCAGAAGAAGAAGGACTCGGAGGACAAAGACTCCGAGGAGAAGAAGGACGGCGCAGAGGAGGAGGCCGGAGCCGAGGAGACCGAGGAGGAGACGCTCCCGGAGTTCGAGGACGACGACGAAGTCCTGCTCTTCGAGGACGAGGAGGGCGAAGAGGTCGACCTGCTGGGCGAGGAGGAGCCCGAGCGAACCGGCGGGGACTCCAACGCGCTGTTCCGCGAGACGGAGGCTCGGCTGTCGAGGCTCCCGCCCGACGAGGAGATGGAGGGCTGGGAGGCCTATCTACGGAAGTGGCCCGAGACGGTGTACCGCTCCCGGATCGAGTCCCGGATGGAGACGCTGATGGACGAGCTCTACGCCCAGTCCATCCAGCAGGTCGAGGACAGCACGGACGCGATGCGCGAGGAGATCGGCTTCGCGCAGGCCATCCTGCTCGAGAACATCGACCCCCGCACTCGCGTCCAGGCGGGCTTCGAGTGGGGCCTGCCGACCTACCTGAACCTTCGGGTCGACTACGAGCAGCAGGTCACGCGCAAGCTCAGCGTGCACGCGGGCCTCACCCGTCGCTTTTCCGGCTTCAACCTCGAGTTCGGACCTCGAATCGCGCTGGTGAAGGCTTCCCGCACGAACACGCTGCTCACCTTCATCCCAGACTTCCGGCTGAACCTCGATCCGTTCTACCCGGCGTTCCGTCCCCAGCTGGCCTTCGGCAAGCGGTTCGGCAAGGCGGACATTCAGCTCCAGGCGGGTGCCGACCTCGAGTTCCAGAGTGTGCCGGTCGCAGGCGGGGGCTCGCAGTTCGCCGTTCCGGTTCGGATCGTCGGCGGGGCCAACTTCTTCTACCTGGTGAGCGACCGGGTCGGCGTCTTCGCGGAGGCCACGGTCTACATGCGCTACCTGGTCCCCGAGTCCACGTTCGACGGCGGCGTGGCGTCGTTCAACACCGCCACCGTAGGCCTGAAGTTCTTCCCCTCGCAGAAGGGGCGGCCCGACTCGCGCGACATCGAGGTGAACCTGGGTGGGTCGGTGCCCTACCTGCGGAACTGGTGGCAGTACCACTTCGGGTCGATCGCAGGGCAGTTCAACTACTACCTGTGAGCGACGTTCCCGTCCGTGAGGTGACGGGTCGACCGGCAGCGAAGCGACCTGGCCTCGGAGAGCGCGGAAGCTCTCCGGGCTCGGACTAGCCCCGAAACAAGCGCTTGCGCTTGGTTCAGGGGCTAGCGCAGGGACACTCCTGCACGAAGTGCAGGGGATGGACCGACACAAGGTCCCATCCAAGCCGAACGACCCCGGCTCCTCGGCCCTTCACCTGAATGTCGTCCTCGGGGGGTCGGCTCGGCGCCGGATGGGGCCGCTCTACCTAGATCCAGTCTCCTCGATCCGGTACGAGCGCTTCCTTCAGGACTAGCGGCGCTCCTCGCGCATCTCGTCGTTGACCATGTCCAGCAGCGTGGCGGACAGCTCGATGATCTGCTCGTGGGAGAACCCCTCCGCCTTGAGCTGGCGGTAGAAGCTCTTGGCCACCGTCTTGTTGCGGTTGCGGAGCAGGGCGGGCCGGGTGTTGGCGGTGGTCGGCGTCAGCATGCGGGCCTCGTCGTGGTCGTGGGAACGACCGGCCCACATGCAAGACCGTTGCCAACCCACACTCACCCATTCGATGCCTCTGCCCGTCGAGGCACCCACGCGGTGCCACGCTCCGTACGCGTCTCGCGTTGCGCAGTGCGCACGACACTACGCACCGTCCGCCCGACCCTCGGCAAGCGACGCTCGGCTGTACCGGCCCACCGGGTTGAACCGCCCCTCATCCGGTGCGCGCGGCCCTAGCGACGACCGGCCTTCTTCCTCGCCATCGAGACGTACGTAGCGATGTTCGGGATCTCCGGCTCGAGGTCCTCGGCCCGGAGGAGATCCTCGAGCGCATCGCGATAGTTCTTCCGGTAGTAGTGGCTGATGCCCCGCCGGCAGTACGCCATGGCGTGGCTCGGCGACATCTCGAGGGCCGCGTTGAAGTAGTCGATGGCCTTCCGGTAGTCCTTGCGGGCGAAGTACAGGTCGCCGATCGCCACCTGCGGCTCCGGATCCTCCTGAGCGAGGTCCTCGGCCACCATGAAGTCGCTCATGGCCCGGCTGTAGTCGCCGAGGTCGAGATACAGCCGACCCCTCGCCACGTGAGCCCCGACGTGGTTCGGCTCCGCGTCGATCACGTCGGAGTACAGGTCGGCAGCCCCCTGGAGGTTGCCCGTGGACGCCACGGACTGGGCCTGGGAGAGGATCGACGCGAGCTCTTCGGGAGTCAAGCGAGACGGAGGCTCGGGGACCATCTCCGCCACCGCCTGCAGCGGGGGGAGCTCCGGCTCGGGGGCCGGCGCGTCCTCGGACTCCTCGTCGTCGTACTCGTACTCCTCCTGGTGCAGCGACACCGAGAAGCCCTCGCCCGCGTGGTCGTAGTCGCCCTCCTCGGCTTCTCCGATCTCGATGGGCTCGTCTTCTTCGTCGAGAAGCACCCGACCCCCCGTCCCCTCGGGGTTGAGCTGGATGGCCGCGGCGCGGGGCCGGCTCTCCGCACGCACGGCAGGGGCTCCGGCCCCGCCGTAGAGCCCCGACGACGCAGGACGCGCCGGAGTCGCGGCGACATCGGCGCGTTCCCCGAACAGCGAGCCCGCCGCCTTGACCATGGTGGCCTCGTCGTCGGCGGCTTCCGCCGAGGAGTCCCCGAGCGCCGTCGGCAGGCCCTCGACGACCTTGCCATCCTCGCCGTAGGTGATCCGATCGGCGCCACTGGGGCCAGACTCCGGCTCGAAGCTCACCAGAGACTGCCCGCCCGGCGGCTGTGGGCTGGACGGGCCC
>CAYMSU010000059.1:9984-18869 GCA_964393165.1 uncultured Enterobacteriaceae bacterium | reverse complement strand
GGGGTCGCTGCACACTGTCTCTCCGGAGATGATCCGTGGCGAGCCCGTCGACGGGCGGGCCGACCTGTACGCGGTGGGGGTCCTGCTGTACCGCATGCTCGCGGGCCGCTACCCGTTCGGCTCGGCGGCCCCCGCGGAGGTGCTCGCCGCCCAGCTGTACCGCGCGGTCCCCCCGCTCGGGGCGGAGACCGCCGACCTGGAGCTGCCCCCGGGCCTCGAGGATCTGCTGAACCGCTGCCTGTCCAAGATGCCGCAGGACCGGCCGCCCTCGGCCGAGCGGCTCGACGCGCAGCTGGCCGCCCTGCAGCAAGCGCCGCGCGGCACGTGGAGGCCCTCGGCGGGCACCGAGATCACGCTGGTGCCCCGTCACGAAGACGACGGGGTGAGGCCCGCAGTACCCGCGTGGCCTCCTCCGTGGCGCTGGCTCCTGCTTGCCCTGACGCTCGCGCTCGGGCTGGGCGGCGCCTTGGTGTGGGCCGGCTGACCGTCGGCGCTCAGGGGGTGCTCTCGGCACGCTCCAGCACCACCGACTTGGCACGCTGCTGCCCGTTGAGGATGTCGATCGACGTGGCCTCCGCGCGGTAGCCTGGCGCCGTGATCACGAGCGCGTGCTCCCCGACCCGCAGCTCCATGGGCTCCCCGTCGGCGGGGACCGGTCGCCCGTCGTCGACCTGCACCGTGGCGGGCAGCCGCTTGCCGTCTGCGTCGACCGCCCACACGCGGAGGGTTCCGACGCGGGGTACGACCGGGATCTTGATCCGCTGCTCGGAGCCGATGTCGAGCTCGCCGGCCCACGGCTCATAGCCGTCGACCTGCGCGACCACGCGGTAGCGCCCTGGATGCATGGTCACCACCGACTCGCCCTCACCGAGCCGCCGGCTGTCCGGCCCGTCCATGACGATGAGCGCCTCCAGAGGCTCCCCGTCGGGGCCGACCACGTCGATCCGGGTGGTGAACGCCGGATCGGGGCACCCGTCGAAGTCCTCGAACCCGTCCGGGTCCTCGCCCACGTCCGGGCACCCGTCCTCCCGGTCGACGAGACCGTCCAGGTCCTTGTCGGGGAACGGGTCGGGCTCCCACGACACGCCGAGGAGGCCCCGGACGAGGGGAGCCCCCGGCGAGCGAGAGAGGCCGACGGACACGCCCCCGCGCAGGACGAAGGGCCCACCGAGCCGCCCCCAGCCCCCGAGGAGGGCTTCAGCCGCGGTGCCCGCGGGGTTCACGTTGCTGGCCCAGTTGGTCTGCGCCGACACCTCGAGGCTGGCCCCAACGTCATCCGAGATGGCGTAGCCCGCGCCCACTCGGGCGAAGATCTGCTCGTTCCACACGATGTCGCGCACCACGGCCCGAGGGACGTCCCGCACCCCCACGTTGGCCACGATCGTGACGGGATCGAACTCGCGGTCGACGATGCCGATTAGCTCCCAGCCGGTGCCCTGGTTCCCGAGAGGGAGGTCCACGTTGACGGAGGCGGTGGGGAGCAGGAGTCGGCCCAGCAGCGCGGCGCCGAACGGGTCTCGCTCTGCGTCGAACACCGTCGCCTTGAGGTCCACGGCCACGTCGCCGATACCGGGCCGCCCGGCGACCCCCGCGCCAGCCGCGAGCCCGTACAAGGGCACGTGCGCGGCGAGCCGAAGCCCTCGCCAGTGCCAGGCACCGAGCAGATCGAGCTCCACCAGGTTGGTGACGAGCGCCTCGACGTCCCCGTCGACCCCGCGCGTGCGCACCGGGGCATTCGCGTAGTGGGCGTAGACCCTGGCGGTGGCGTAGCCGTCAGGGGCCGTGGCGCTCCCGTCGCTCCACAACGTGGCAGAGCTGTCGGCGCTCGGCCGGAGCACCTGGCCGTTGAAGCGGGTGGGGGCCTCGTCCTGGGCGATGGCCGCAGACAGGGCGAGCAGGAGCCACATGCGTTCCTCTCTCGGGACGCTCACCCTAGCGTATTTGCGGAGGGGACCAGCTCGTCGGCCCCTCGCGTCAGCCCACCGGGGCCGGCTCCACCGGCG
This sequence comes from uncultured Enterobacteriaceae bacterium, assembly GCA_964393165.1. Classification (GTDB taxonomy): domain Bacteria; phylum Myxococcota_A; class UBA796; order UBA796; genus DRPG01. Next base: position 16,866 of record CAYMSU010000059.1, on the reverse strand, counting down.
CGATCCGGCGCACCCGCTTGAACGCGAAGGAGCACCCCTCGGCGAGCCGGACCGTCTCTCCACCGAGCAGGCGCCGCTCGAGCACGCGCTCCCCGTTCACGCGGGTCTCGCCCGCCATCTCCTGGATGTAGTAGCGATCTCCGCGGACGTTGAAGCGACAGTGGTGGTCGACGATGGGCGGGTAGTCGAGCACCTGCAGATCGCTGCTGTCCGCGCGTCCGACGACGAGCCCGCCCGGCGGAATCACGTAGCGACCGGTGCGGGTGAAGTCGGGGATCAACACGCCCCCGTACGTGTCGGGCGCGAAGTGGCGGGTGTCGAAGTCGAGGGTGACCGGGTTCAGCGCGCGGTCGAGGTCGGGGTGCGGATCGTAGAGCTCGGTCTCGCCCTCGGAGATCGAGCGGTCCGCCAGCGACGACTGCAGCCGCGTCAGCACGGCTCGCTCGGATGCCGAGACGCGCAGGAACGGCAGCCAGCTCCCCGAGGCGTTCGCCACCGCCTCGGCCTCCGCGAGCAAGCCGTCCGCATCGAGCGGCGCCAGCTCTGGCGCGCCCTCGGCGAGCAGGTCCGCCAGCGCCCGACGACCTCGCTGACAGTACGCGTCGGTCGGGCGATAGCGCAGCCAGGACCGAACGAACATCATCGCCTCGTCCCCAGCTCCCATGCGCTGGGCGCACAGCGCGATCCGGCGCTGCTCCCCGGGATGGATCTGGCCGTCGGCCCAGGCGACCTCGACCAGGGGCAGGAGCCACAGGGCAGCGAGCGAGTCCCCGTCCATCCCGAGGCGATACAGGCGGCGGCTGAGATCTTGTTCCACGCAGGACACTCGGCCCGCCGTGGCCTCGACTTGAGTCGCGCAGGTCCGGCAGGTCGGGGCCCGGCGGGGTAACGTCACCTCCAGAGGAGGGCACCGATGCGGACAGGGTTCGTCTCGTTCATCACCATCACGGCCTGCGTGGCTCTGCTGGGCTGCAGCGGAGACACCGGCGACGACGGCAACACCAAGGGCGACGACCCCGAGCAGACCGCGGACACCGGCGAGCCGGCGGAGACCGGGGGCGACACGGGAACCGCGACCGTCGACTGCGAGACTGCCTACTACGGCAGCGGCGAGCGCTGCGCCGAGCTCGTCCGCGTGGGCGTCGCCACAGTCACCCCCGCCGGCAAGGGCGAGACGCGCACGGACCTGACGGGCACGGAGGAGCTGCGCCTCGTCGACGAGTTCGGGTCCGGCGAGACAATCTGCTCGGTGACCTACGACCTGGTCGTCGACACGGTGCGCGACGACTGCCCGAAGTCGTGTGCGTGGAGCTTCGACCTCGAGATCGCGAACCCGAAGGTCGGCGTCGACGAGGGCGGGTCGTGTAGCGCCCTCTTCGCCGCGCTCGACATCGACAGTGAGGCCGACCTGGCTGGTGAGATCGTGACGCGGGGCTACGACCCCGACTTCGAGGGCCACGCGCAGGTGCTGATGGTGTTCGACCCCGACGACGCCGCGTGGAATGCAGTGACCTTCCTCACGTTCAACGAGACGAGCGGCCAGGTGGCCTACGAGTGGTTCGATGGCGTCTATCCGTACTAACGCCACCGCCGTCGTGGCCCTGATCGCGGCCGGATGTACGCCCGGCGTCGGCGAGATCACCGTCACCAAGTCCGACACGACCCCCTCGGTGGCCTTCGTGGAGTGGACCACCGATGAGCCGACGGTCGGCTACGTCGAGTTCTCCGACGGCGACCTGGTCCGGCGCACGGCGTCCGACGCCGAGCCCACCACCGAGCACCGCCATCAGCTCGTCGCTCTCGCGCCCGAGCAGGAGATCGTCTTCCGCGTGCTCGGCGACCGCGAGTCCGACGAGGGGTCGTTCACGACCGATGCGCTCGAAGGCAACGTGCCTCCCGTCGAGGTCGAGGGCACGGGGCAGGACCGGTTCGCGGTGCTGCCCCTGCTCGCCAACGAGCAGCAGTTCCCCGTCGTGATCGACCCGCAGGGGCGAATTGTGTGGATCTACCGGGATCCGCTTCCCCTGCAGGTGTTCCGCAGCCGCCTCTCCCTCGACGGCTCGGGCATCGTCTACAGCTCCGTGCTCGAGGGCGGCGACGCCGCTCCTGGCTCCCAGATCGTGCGCGTGTCGTGGGAGGGCGAGGTCCTCGAGACCTTCGATGTCGACTACCTCGCGCATGACTTCGTGGAGCTCGCCGACGGCACGCTCGTCAGCCTCGCGGCGGAGTTCCGGGGAGAAGGGAAAGACGAGTTCGAAGGCAACAAGCTCGTCTCGATCGCCCCCGATGGCACCGTCGAGGACATCTGGAGCACGTGGGACTGCTTCGACCCGGTCACCCACCCGAGCGACGATCCGAACCGGCCCGGCGAGTGGACGCACGCCAACGCGCTCGACTACGACGAAGCCCGAGACGCGTTCGTGATCAGCTTCCGCAACCTCGGCACGCTCGCGCACATCGACCGCCAGACCGGCGACTGCGACTGGGCGTTCGGGGGCACCGGCGGCGACGTCACGGTGACCGGGCCGCGGTTTCGCTTTCAGCACCAGTTCGAGTGGACCGCCGACGGGATGCTGGTGTTCGACAACCAGGGCGCGCAGGGCCAGGTGAGCCGCGTGCTCGAGTACAGCTTCGACCCCGCCGCGAAGACCGCGCAGTTCGTGGCCGATCTCCGGGCGACCCCGCCGCTGTTCACCTTCATCCTCGGCGACGTCCATCGCCTCGAGGACGGCGACCTGATGGTGGTGTGGGGCGACACCGGGATCATGGACCGGCTCGGCGCCGACGGCACCCGCGAGTGGCGCCTGTCGATGGTCAACAACGTGAACCTCGGGTTCGCCGAGTTCTGGGCCGATCCGGGGCGCCCCTCAGAGCGCTAGCGCCGGTCAGGCGGACATCTCCTCGAGCATGCCCTTGAGATCGTCGGCGTGCTCAGAAGATGGCGCCCAGCTTGAACCAACCGAATCCGAAGGGCAGCGGCAGCAGGCCCGCGTCGAAGTAGAAGCGCTCGGCGCGATAGTGCCAGGAGACGACCTCGGGAATCGCCACGCGGATCCGATGGCGCTCGTGGACCTGGAAGCTCACGCCGAGGGTGCCGGCGAGCGGGAACGGGAACCGCGCGGGCCCCACGAACTGGTTCACGCTGATCAGCCCCCCGACCGGCACCGCTGCATCGAACCTCACCTTCTCGCCCCCCGCGTCGATGGCGAGCCCGGGCGAGAGCTTGCTCTCGACGAAGCGCGCCCCGTCGAAGTCCTGGTAGGTGAACCAGACCCACTGACCCGTCACCGCGAGCCGGATGCTCTGGCGGTCCACGAGCAGGTAGCGCCCCGACAGCGACGCACCCTGGCCGCGGACGAGGAGCTCCGAGCCGAGCTGGAGGTGCAGGGCCCCACGATCACCGACGGCCGTGCCCGCCTCGACGAGCCAGCCTGCCTGGGCGCCGTAGATGTCGTAGGCCGTTCCTGCGCCGACCCCGGCCCACTGCTCGTCAGCAGCGACCAGCTGCGCGCCCAGGTGGGCGATTCCTGCGTGGCCGGGGGAGGCCTCCGCGAGGGCTGCCAATCCGATGATGGTGATCCCGAGCACGCCCACCTCCCGCCGCCGCGCGGCGCCTGACCGTGTGCAAGAGACGCGCCACGCGGCCCCAGCCGCGCGGCTTTCCGTGCTGGCTCGAACCGGGACAGAGATGTCGCGGCGTCTCCAAGGAGCAGAAGAGCCGCCCGGCGACGACCGGGCGGCTCACGCGTCAGTCACCAGGCGGTGTCACGGCACGCACGTGACCTCGAAGTCGTCGATGAAGACCTCGTCGGACGTGGTCGAGCCCATGTCGGTCAGGATCCGCAGCTGGAACTCCGTCGACAGCGCGTCGCTGCTGGTGATCGACCCCGACTGCAGCGTGAAGCTGGCGTCGGACGTGCCGTCCCCCTGCAGGGTGAACGCGTTGACCCACACGTCGTTGGTCGCATCCCACCACTCGAGCGTGACGTCTTCGCCGTTCTCCGGCGCCTCCGGTCCTCGCTGCGACTGGAACTCCCAGTCGATCTGGGAGCAGCCACTCATGTCGTTGACGATCGTGATGGCCTCGACCTCGCCGGACAGGCGCAGGCTGAACGTGCCCGCGAAGACCTCGTCCTCGTCGTAGCTGAAGTCCCCGTCGAGGGTGCTCCAGAGCGCGGCGGGAAGCCCGTCCTCGAAGTCGTCGAAGTAGCCCGGACCGTCGACGCCCGAGCAGTCCTCGTCGATCCCGTTGCCTGCACTGTCCGCAGCTGCCGGGTTGATCGAGCCGTCGCCGTCGTTGCAGTCGTTGCCGAGGTCGCACTCGAGGCCGTACCCGTCGGAGTCATCGTCGATGCAGGTCTCGCAGCTGAACCACAGGTCCGGGTCGGCGTCGTCGCAGTCGATCAGCGCCGGGAACCCGTCGCTGTCGCCGTCGACGCCTCCGCATCCGGCGGCGAACTCGTCGATACGCGCGGCGTCGTTGCTGCTGCTCGTGCTCGTCGTGCCGGTGTTCACGACACGCATCTTGAAGGCCGAGTTCTTGGCCCCCGCGTCGTCGATGATGGCGGCGTACTGCTCGAAGTCGTCGTCGTTCACGCCGCTGGCGGCGACCATCCAGGCCTTGCCGTCCCAGTACTCGATGTCGAGGGTGTCGGTGGTGTCGAGGCCGACATCCTGAACCTTGATGGTGTAGGCGACGTCGGTGCAGCTGCTGGTGTCGAGCTCGATCGTCTCGATCGAGGCGCCACCGTCGAGCTCGAGCGAGAAGCGCCCGCTCGACGCTTCCGTCGCGTAGTAGATCGGCTCGACGATCGAGGTGAGCTCCCATGCCACCGGGTCGGGCCCGGCGAGCTCGAAGCCGTCGCGCACCCCCGGACCGTCGGCACCGCTGCAGTCCTCGTCGATCCCGTTGCCCACGGAGTCGGTCGCGCCGGGGAACGCGCTCGCGGTTCCGTCGTCGCAGTCGGCGCCGCGGTCACAGTCGAGGCCGTAGCCATCCCCGTCGACATCCACGCAGCGACCGCAGCTCGCCCACAGGTCTGCGTTGCTGTCGTCGCAGTCGAGTGCACTCGGGAAGCCGTCGTTGTCGGTGTCTGCACCCGAGCAGCCGACCGAGAAGTCGTCGATGTGGAACTCGTCGGAGGTCTCCGCGCTCTCGTTGACGATCTGCACGCGGAGGTCGCTGACCTTCGCCGCCGCGGGCAGCAGCCCGAGGCGACGCACGAACGGGGTGACCGCGTCCTGGGCCACGATGGCATCGAACTCGACGAAGCCCGTTCCGTCGTCGTACTGCAGCGACAGGTTGGCGCTGGGCTTCGCGGACGTGAGGTCGCCGAGCTTGGAGGTGAGCGAGTAGACCACCTCGGTGCAGGTGCTGGCGTCGATCTCGATGCTGCCGAGGACCCCCTGGGTGGTGCCGACGGTGCCGCCGTCGATCTCGGCGGACCACATGCCGTTGGCAACGACGTCGTTGACCACGATCACGTTGCCCTGGATCTGATCCCACAGGCTCGGGTTGGCCCGACCCTGCTCGAAGTCCTCGAAGAGCAGCGCGTCGCCATCGGCGAAGTCGCAGTTCTGGTCGACGCCGTCGCCCACCGTGTCGCCCGAAGCCCCGGGGAAGATGGCGGCATCGTCGTCGTTGCAGTCCTCGGGCAGGTCACACTCGCGGCCGTACCCGTCGCCGTCGGCGTCGAGGCAGGTCAGGCAGGCGGACCAGAGGTTCGCGTCGGTGTCGTCACAGTCGAGCTGGGGCGGGAAGCCATCGCCGTCCACGTCGGCATCCGCGCAGGTGATGCCGAAGTTGTCGACGTGGAAGTCGTCGCCCGTGGTCGTGCCGGAGTGCTCGAGGCGCATGCGGAAGTCGTTGCGCAGCGCATCCGAGTCCGAGATCGTGCCGAACACGAGGCCGAACTCCAGGTCGTCCAGGCTGATCCCGCGGTACCGGTCCGCCTCCACGAAGGAGGTTCCGTCGAAGTAGGAGATCACGAGATCATCCAGCCACTCGGGGGTGCTCGGCCCACGCTTGCCGTCGAAGTACCAGAGCACCTCGCTGCAGGTCGACATGTCGACCGCCACCGTCTCGATGGATCCGCCACCGTCGATGTTCAAGCTGAACTCGCTGCCCTCGGCGGTCTCCGACGACCCGATCGACGCGCTTCCGGCGCTCGTGGCCCAGAGATTGGACGCGAGCTCGCCCTGCTCGAAGTCGTCGAACAGGCCGGGATCGTCGAAGCCGTTGCAGTCGGAGTCCACGGTGTCTCCGCGCGCGTCCGCCGCGCCGGGGAAGACCGTGCCGTCGCCGTCGTCACAGTCGACGCCGAGATCGCAGCCCACACCTCGACCGTCTCCGTCGCCGTCCACGCAGGTGGTGCAGCTGGCCCAGAGGTCCGCATCGGTGTCGTCACAGTCCGAGGACGCCGGGACGCCATCGCCGTCACCATCGGCGCCTCCGCAGCCCACCCCGAAGTCGTCGACCACCCACTCGTCGCCTGACGTGAGGCTGCTGACGTTGCGCAGACGCATGCGGAAGTCCGTGCGGAATGCGGCCGGGTCGTTCGGGATGCTGCCGGAGATCTCGGTCCAGATGGCGTCGCCGTCGACCGCTCGGTCGACCACGACCCAGGTCACTCCGTTGTAGTACTCGATCAACAGGTCGTCGCCAGCCTCGACACCGTCGTCACCGACCTGCAGCTCGTACTGGATCGTCGGGCAGCTGGTGGTGTCGAACGGGTTGGTGGTCAGCAACCCCTGCCCGTCGAGGGTCAGGGACGCCACGCCGGACACCGAGCTGCTGGTGTTCTCCTCGACCGGGCCAGCCGACCGGCCCCACACGATGGGCGAGAAGACGCCCAGCAGCTCGGTGTCCGGCGTGGCGTCCCT
>CAYMSU010000059.1:0-9974 GCA_964393165.1 uncultured Enterobacteriaceae bacterium | reverse complement strand
TACCACCCCGGGCCGTCGCGGAAGTTGCAGTCCTGGTCGATGCCATCGCCGAGCGTGTCGGGCGCCCCGGGGTAGGTGTTCGCCTCCCCGTCGTCGCAGTCGGGCCCGCGGTCACAGCCGACCCCGTAGCCGTCGCCGTCGCCATCCGTGCAGCCGGTGCAGTTCAGGAAGAGGTTCGCCTCCCCGTCGTCGCAGTCGAACTCCTGTTCGTACAGGTCGCCGTCGCTGTCGACGCCGCCGCATCCGACGAAGAAGTCGTCGACCCGGAAGGTGTCGGTCGAGGTCCCGTAGTTGATCAGCCGCATCGCGAAGTCGGACCGCAGCGCGTCCGCATCGGGGATGTTGCTGGTGAACTCGGAGAACGGGATCGCGTCTTCGCCGAACAGTCGATGCAGGGCGATCCAGTCGGATCCGTTCCAATACTCGACGTGCATCACGTCGCCGGTGCCCGCGCTGACCTCGTCGATCTGCACCGAGTACTTGATCGTGTCGCACGCCGTCATGTCGACGCTGAGGGTCTCGATGCTCGAGCCGCCGTCCAGCTGGAGGCTCCAGTCGCCGGACACCGAGTCCGCATCGGTGCCGAAGACCGGGCCCTGCTCGAAGGCCCAGACCGCGGCGCTCGGGCCGCGCGGCTCCTCGAAGTCGTCGAACAGGCCCGGACCGTCCGCAGTGTTGCAGTCGGCATCGACGCCGTCACCGAGGCTGTCGGTGTTGCCCGGATAGGCCAGGCTGTTCTCGTCGTCGCAGTCCGGCCCCAGGTCGCAGTTCAGCCCGTAGCCGTCCTTGTCGAAGTCGGCGCACAGGCCGCAGTCGTACCAGTGATCGGCATCGTCGTCGTCACAGTCGTCCCAGTTGGCCACGCCGTCGCCGTCGGTGTCCGTGAGGTCCGGGTCGCAGACCACGCGCAGGTCGTCGACGTAGAAGTCGTCGGTGTCACCGGGGTCGGCGAGGTTCGTGACCTCGACGGAGAACGAGCTGTTCATCGCCGCAGCGTCGTCGATCAGCACGATCTCGCGCTGGTAGGCGTCCTCCAGGCCGAACCCGATGCGGCGCGAGAACTCGACGTACTCGGAGCCGTCGAAGTAGCTGAGCTTCAGGTCCTCGAACCGGTCGGGCGCCGTGGGGCCGTTCTTGATGTCGGCCGCGAACAGGAGCTCCGAGCAGGTCGACGTGTCGACCGTGACGGTCTCACCCAGGCCGCCGCCCCCGATCTCGAGCGCGAACACGCCGCGGGCGGCATTGTCGTCGTCGTAGGACACGCCCGCGTTCTGGAAGTCCCAGCGCCGGGTGTTCTGGAAGCCCTGCTCGAAGTCGTCGAAGATGAGGGTGAGCCCGGCGGCCCCCCCGTCGTCGGTCGCGTCGTTCGGGTCGAGCTCGTTGAGTACCTCGAGGAAGTCGTCGAGGCCGCCGCCGTCGCTGTCGGGGTCGAGCGGATCGGTGAGGTAGTTGTTGACCTCGTTGCCGTCGATCAGCCCGTCGTTGTCGCTGTCCGCGTCGTTGAGATCGGTCCCGAGGATACCCTCGTCGCCATCCGTGATCCCGTCCCGGTCGGTGTCGCGCTGGAAGGGGTCGTCGGCCGGGTCGGTGGGATCGAAGCCGTCGTCCAGCTCGATGTTGTCGTTGATCCCCCCGCCATCGGTGTCCACCAGGGTGGGATCGGTCCCGTGGAGGTTGACCTCATCGCCGTCGGGCAGCGTGTCGCCGTCGGTGTCGACCACGTTCGGGTTGCTGCCGTGGACGAAGAGCTCGTCGAAGTCGGTGAGCCCGTCGTCGTCGCTGTCGAACAGCTTGAGGTCGTCGGTCGGATCGAGCGGATCGGTGCCCCCGTTGACCTCCATGTCGTCAGTGGCGGACCCGCCATCCGTGTCGACCTTCAGAGGATCCGTGCCGAGCTTGGTGACCTCGAGACCATCGGAGAGCGTGTCGCCGTCGGTGTCGACCTTCAGCGGGTCGGTCCCCTCCACGTTGATCTCGACGCCGTCGTCGAGGCCATCACCGTCGGTGTCGGGGTTGTTCGGGTCGAGCCCGCGCGCGACCTCGTCGGAGTTCGTGAGCCCGTCCTCGTCGTTGTCGAGGATGTCGTCGTCGTCGGTGGGATCCCGCGGGTCGTTGCCGAGCGCGATCTCGATACCGTCGAGCGCGCCGCCCTTGTCGGTGTCGGGCACCTTGGGGTCGGAGCCGAACAGCACCTCGACGCCGTCGGACGCGCCGTCGCCGTCGAAGTCGGGCTCAAGCGGATCCGTCTTCCAGACGAACAGCTCCTGGTCGTCGGTGAGCTCGTCGTCATCCGTGTCGGCCCGGGTCGGGTCGGTCTTGTGGATGCTGATCTCGTCGGAGTCGCTCAGCGTGTCGCCGTCGGTGTCCGTCTTGGTGGGGTCGGTGAAGTGGACGTTGACCTCGTCGCCATCCCGCAGCCCGTCACCGTCGGTGTCCGCGTTGTTGACGTCGCTCCCGAAGAACAACTCCTCACCGTCACCGAGCCCGTCGCCGTCGGTGTCCGGATTCGACGGGTCGGAGCCGACGCCGTCGACCTCCTGGCCGTCGGTGAGGCCATCACCGTCGGTGTCTCGCGCCAGCGGATCGGAGCCGTGCTCATCGACCTCCGCTCCGTCGGACAGCCCATCCTCGTCGGTGTCGGGGACGGCCGGGTTGGTGCCGAGGCTCCCCTCCTGCGCGTCGGTCAAGCCGTCGCCATCGGAGTCGACCGACGGAACCTCGCCCGTGTCGCCGGTACCCGTCGTCTTCGTGTCGGTGTCGCCCGTGTCGCCGCTCTCGACGGCGCCGGTGTCTCCAGACTCAACGCCGTCGTCGTCGTTCTTGTCGGCGGTGCCGTCGCTTCCGGTACAGGCGAGGAGGGCGGACCCCATCGCCCACCAGAGGACCCATCTACTGCCCATGAGGACTCCCCATCCAAGGTGCACGCCGCGCAACCTTACACCAGATCAGCACTCATTCCTCACAGAATTGGACCGCGCGCGCCGGTGGACCGTGAAGTTCTCCGTTTGCGGGTGAATCTGAGAGCCCTCCCCCCCAGGCAGCGCCAGCCATGAGAGTTCGTCCCCTTCGGGTGCTTCGTCGCGTCAGCCAGCCGGTCGGGTTCGTCTTGTACGGACTCGCCGCCGCCATCGCCGTCTGCGGGCTGGCCGGGGTGCTGTTCCAGGCCGTCGGCTACGCCCGCCCGGGGATCGACGAGGGCTCCGTGCTCAACCTGTTCGGGTCAGCCCTCGTCACGCTCGGGTTCGGGGCCGTGCTGCACCGGCTCGGAACGCCCATGGAGGTGGCCGACCTCACTCGGCGAGACGCCATCGTGCTGACCTCCGCGATCTGGGTCGCCGCCTCGATCTTCGGTGCGCTCCCCTACATCCTCGACGCCGGGATGCACCCGATCGACGCCATCTTCGAGGCGGCGAGCGGCTTCACCACGACGGGCGCCACGGTGGTCGGGGACATCGAGGGAACCCTGTCGAGGCCCGTGTTGCTGTGGCGCTCGCTCACGCAGTGGCTGGGCGGCATGGGCATCGTCGTGCTGTTCGTGGCCATCTTCCCGCGCGTGGGCGCCGGCGGCAAGAAGATGTTCAAGGCAGAGGTCCCCGGCCCCTCGGCCTCGGGCCTCGTGCCCCGCATCGCGGAGACCGCGACCTGGCTCTACGGCATGTACCTGGGACTGACTGCAGCCGAGACCCTGTTGCTGGGAGTGCTCGGCATGCCCTGGTTCGAGGCCCTCTGTCACGCCTTCACCACCGTGAGCACCGGGGGCTTCTCCACCCGCGACGCGTCCGTGGGCGCGTTCGGCAACCCCGCCTTCGAGGTCGTCATCTCCTTGTTCATGCTGGCCGCGGGGGTGAACTTCGGTCTGTACTACGGCGCGCTGCGCGCGGGGCGACTGTCCCTGTTCGTGCGCTCGCCCGAGTTCCGCGCCTACGTCGCGATCGTATGCGTCACGGTGCTGGTCTTCACCGTGATGAATCGCGGGGGGACCGCAGGGGGAGAGATCGAGGCGCGAGGGTGGCTCGAGTCTGGCCGCTACGCCCTGTTCACCACCGCCACCTTCGTCACCTCCACCGGGTACGGCATCGAGGACTACATGGCCTTTCCGTCCCCGTCCCTCGGGCTCGTCGTGGTCCTCATGCTGGTCGGAGGCTGCGCGGGCTCCACCGCCGGCGGCATCAAGGTCAGTCGGGTGTTGCTGGTCTTCGAGACGCTGCGCGCCCAGGTCCGCCGCGCCGTCCGCCCCAACGTGGTCCACGTGGTGCGCATGGACGGCCGACAGGTCGATCAACAGCTGCTGCTCGAGGTGAGCGCGTTCATCGCGCTGTACTTCGCGTCGCTGGGCCTGGGCACCTGGCTCGTGGCGCTGCTCGAGGCCATTCCCCTCGAGCAGGCCTTCGGAGCCACCCTGACCACCATCTCCAACATGGGGCCCGCGCCGTGGTACGCCGGGGCCGACAACTTCGTGGAGTACGGGCCGACCACCAAGCTGCTGTTCAGCTACGCGATGGTGCTCGGCCGGCTGGAGTTCACGACGCTGCTCGCGCTCGTGGTCCGTGACGTCTGGGAGGAGTAGCACCGCGTCGCACCCACGTGGACGACGCCGACCCCCCCTCGAAGGGCCGCCTCGACGGCCGCCACCTTGGGAAGCATGCCACCGGCGAGCGCGCCCTCCTCGCGGAGGGTGTCGAGATCTTCGAGCGTGACCTCGGCCAGGACCGACCCGGAGTCGGCGACGTCCCGCAGGATGCCCGGGGTGCGGGTGAGCAGGTGGAGCGCATCCGCCCGTACGGCCACCGCGAGCGCGGCCGCCACGGTGTCCGCGTTGACGTTGAGCAGCTCGGCGCCAGCGGTGCCGGCGAGGGGCGCGACCACCGGCACGAGGCCCGCGCCCCACAGGGCGCGCAGCACGGTGGAATCGACCCCCTCGAGGTCGCCGACCTCCCCGTAGTGAACCTCCGACACGGGCCTGCGCACGGCGCGCAGCAGGCCTCCGTCGAGGCCGCACAGCCCGACGGCCCGGGCGCCCTCCCGAGCGAGCGCCGCGACCCACGCGGCGGATCCCTCGCCGCGCCAGACCGCCACCGCCAGATCCCGGACCTCGGCGGTCGTAATCCGCCGGCCATCCACCTTCTCGGCGGACAGCCCCGCGGCTTCACACGCCGCGTCGAGCTGCGGGCCGCCTCCGTGCACGAGCAAGCGGTCGCCGCCCGTGGCCGCGACCCTCGCCGCCAGGCGCGCCCGCGCCGCCTCGTCGGCCAGCAGCTCACCGCCGGCCTTGAACACGGTCACCGCCACCCCGGCCCCCCGAGCACGTCCTCGAGCAGCGCGAGGGTGGTCCAGCGACGCAGCGCGGCCTGGTGTTGCACCCACGAGCGGGGACCGTCGAGGACACCGTCGGCGACGACGACGTTGCGGCGCACGGGAAGGCAGTGCATGAACCCGGCCCCCTCGGGCACAGCGTCTACGCGCCAGGCCGCCAACGCCGCGCGGCGACGATCCTCGGCGGGCCGGTCGGCGTACCCCGCCCACCCGGCCCACGACTTCGCGTAGACGACGTCTGCGCCGGCCAGCGCCTCGCCGCGGTCGCGGGTCACCCGGAGGCTCCCCCCGGACGCCGCCGCGCGCGCCCGCGCGAGGTCCAGCACCTCGGGGTCGAGGTCGAATCCCTCGGGGTGGGCGACGGTGACGTGCATCCCGAGCAGGGCCGCGGTGCCTACCACCTGGTTCGGGACCGCCGCGGGCAGCGCCCGCGGGTGCGGCGCCCACGTGAGGGTGAGTCGGCGCCCCGCCGCCTGCCCGAGGTGGCGCACCCAGGTCGCCGCGTCGGCGAGCCCCTGCAGCGGATGCCACCGGGCCGACTCCAGGTTCACGACCGGCTTGCCGGAGAGCGCCGCGAAGGCGGCGAGCACCGGGTCGCGCCGGTCTTCGTCGCGGTCGCGCAGGCGCGCGAAGCTGCGCACGGCCAGGACGTCGGCGTACGAGGCGAGGACCGGGACCGCCTCGCGAACGTGCTCGGCCTCCGGGCCGTCCATCACTGCGCCGTCGTCGAATGCCCAGCCCCAGGCGTCGCTCCCGGGGTGCAGCACGATCGGGTGGACCTGCAGCGCGGCGCACGCAGCCTCGAGCGACGTACGGGTGCGCAGGGACGGGTTGAACAGCACCGCCGCGAGGACGCGGCCGGGGAACGTGCGTGGCGCCGCCCCCTCCCGAAGCGCGAGCGCGCGCGCGACCAGCCGCTCCACGCCCTCGCGGCCGGGCTCGGCCCCGTCCAGCAGGTGCGCGATCACGGGAACGCCCCGGGCACCCGCAGGCCTGCCGCCGCGGGCAGCCCGAGCGCCACGTTGGTGGCCTGGACCGCCTGGGCGGCGGCGCCCTTGCCGAGGTTGTCGATCGCGACGAGCACCGCCGCCACGGCACCCGGCTGGTGGACCGACAGGTCGGCAAACGCTGTGCCGCGGACGTGGCGGACCTCCGGCGACCCCTCGCGCAGCCGCACCAAGGGGGCCCCTGCGTAGGCGTCGGCGAGGATCGGCCGTGCCTGCAGCCCATCGGGGAGCGGCACGAACGCGGTCGCGAAGATCCCCCGATCGATCGGCGCGCTCCAGGGCACGAAGTGCAGGTCCGGAGCGTCGCCGAGCCGGCCCAGCAGCCGCACCACCTCCTCGTGGTGCTGGTGCGCGAGCGGCTTGTACGCCTTGAGGTTGGTGGCACGGAGCGGGTGGTGGGTGGTCGCCGACGGGGTGGCGCCGGACCCCGTGGAGCCGGTGGCCGCGGCCACGGTGACCGGGCCCGCGACGGCCCCGGCCGCGACGAGCGGCCCGAGCGCGAGCTCGAGTGCCGTGGCGAAGCAGCCCGGGCAGGCGATCCTCGAGGCCCCCGTCAGCGCGTCGCCGACGAGCTCCGGGGGCCCGTACACCCAGCCCTCGGCCGCGCGATGGTCCGCCGAGCAGTCGACCAGCAACGGAGCCTCGACGAGGGAGGCGGCCAGCGGCGCGGCGGCGCCGTGGGGAGTGGCGAGGAACACGACGTCGTGGCTGGCGAGACCCCCTTCGTCGAGCGGCTCGAGCACCAGGTCCGTGCACCCCAGCAAGGCGGGCACGACGTCGGCCAGCGGACGGCCCGCGTGGGACGAGCTGACCACGGTGGTCAGCGCCAGCGCGGGATGCCCGAGCAGCCATCGGCAGACCTCCGCGCCGACGTAGCCGGACGCGCCCACGACCGCGGCCCGGCGCGGGGGGCCGAAGGGGGACGCGGTCACGCTGCCCCCGCGACGGCCGCCGGCAGCGCCTGCAGCGCGAGGTGCGCGAGACGACCGGGCTCCCGGCGGGCGTTCGCCGCCCCGCAGCCCGTGGTGCGCTCGATCGCGGCAATTCCGGCCTCGTTGTCGGTCGCGGGGCCGGTGATCACGCGGGGAAGCAGCCCCCGCTCGCGAACCAGCGCGACCCCTCCCCAGGCGGCGACCGGGTCGGTGGCCGACAAGACCACGCCGAGCACGCTGCGACCGATGTCGCCAGCCTCGAGCAGGTCCATCACGTGGTAGTCCCCCAGGAGCCCGTCCCCCAGCTCGACCACGATCAGGTCGGGCGCGCCTCGGTCGAGGGCCGCCAGCACGCCCCGCGCAGCACCCACGACGTCGCCCTCGCACGTGCTGGGGAGCCCGGCGTCGGCGAACGTGAGTACTTCCTGCGCGCCCGCCGCCATCAGCTCCAGGCTGTCGCGCCGGAGCGCGACACCGGTGAGCTTTGCCGCCGACACGCGGAGCCCCCGACCGACGGCGGTGCGGATGAGCGCGGCCGCAGCAGCAGTCTTGCCCGCATGCATGCACGTGCCCGCGACCATCAGGATCGGCGCCACCGGCCCGAGCTCGGCGCGGCACGACACAGGCCCCGGCGCCAGCGTGGCGGCGGCGCCCTCGACCAGGACGGAGCCGAGGATCTGCACGCGGGCGGGGGGCCCCACTGCCGGGTCGTAGGACGTGCAGTGGCCGAGCACGCCGCCCTGGTTGAGCAGGTGCACGATGTCGCCGACGCCCAGGGCCGACGGAACCTCGCCGGTGTACCCTCGCAGCGCCCGGCGCGAGCCGAGCGCCCCCACCACGACGTGGCCCCGGACGAACCGATGGAGCGCGCCCGAGGGGTCCTCCACCTGGTTGTAGACGCCCTTGTCATCGAGGATGCGCCCGGCCACGACGGCCCCGGAGACCGCTGGGATCTCGTGGCCGAGCACGAGGTCGGCATGATCCACGACGTGGCGGGCGACGCTCGCCACCAGGTCCGCACGAATCTGCATCATGTGACTCCATCCCCCCCGGCGACCCCGGCGAGCACCGCCCGCAGCCCAGGCAGCGCCTCTTGCCCGCTCGTGGCGACGAACACGGTGTCGTCGCCCGCGATGCTCCCCAGCACCCCCTCGAGGTCGGCGAAGTCGACGGTCTGCGCAACGACCGAGGCGAACGCCGGAACCGTCTTCACGACGACGAGGCAGCCGCCAGCGGTGACCTCGAAGCTGAGGATGCGGGAGGCGAGATCGAGCTCGGGCCCGAGCCGGTACACCCCGTCGACCTTGCGCGCGCCGAGCGCGGTCAGCTCGCGCGAGACCGTGGCCTGGTTGAGCTTCAGGCCCGTGCGGGCCTGGAGCGCGCGCACGAGCTCCCGCTGGGTACGAAACGCACCCTGTTGCACCAGCTCCTGCAAGACGTGCCTCCACATCCGCAAATGCATATTCCGCACACAGAAGCCGTCCACAGAAACCGCCCGAATCCCACCAATGGTTAGGCTCTAAGCTCGTTGTCGCTGTATGCTAGCTATGATGCGTATGCGCATACTATGCCGGCATGCTCTGCCGCTCTACCAGTGGGCCTGCGCCGTTACCGCCGTCGATGGGCCGGGCCCACGAGGTGCGGCAGCGTCAGCGCGAAGGTGCCGGCGGGTCCGTCGCAGGTCAGTCGACACTGGTCGAGGAAGTCCCACCCGAGCAGGGCGAGGAGCTCGAGCCCCCCCACCGCGTCGCGGAGCTTCGGGATCTCCAGGAGCTGCAGCTCGAACAAGCGGGGATCGTCGGCCAGTCGCAGCGCACCCCGGCGGAGCGGTGCTACGGCCTGATCCCCCGTGTCGGACACGGCCGACCACCGCGCGGCCCCCGACGACGGGAGGTCGAGCTCTGCCGCGACCGCCCGGTCCACCGCCGACAGGCTCGCGCCCGTGTCGAGCACCGCCACGCCCTGCGCCTGCCGGCCGTTGGGAGCGTGGACGTGGACCTGCAGCACGGGACCGCACGCGGGGTGGAGGAAACCACGGATCGTCGGGGCTTGACGCTGCGCCACAGGGGCACTGTAGTCGACTGGGAGGGATGCAGTCGCGCTCTTCGAGTGGACTGGATATCGGCCGCCCTTGGTCGGGGGCGGCATGGCGAGGGCAGTCGCGGACGCATCGGAGTTGGTGGAGGCGGTGCGCTGGGCGAGTCAGCGCGGTTGGGCGCCCGCGACCGGCGGCAACTTCTCCGCCCGGATCTCCCCCAAGCGGGTCGCCATCACCGCGTCGGGCGTCGACAAGGGTGCGCTGCAGGCCGAAGACCTGCTCACGCTGAGCCTGAAGGGAAAGACCGTGCAGGCGGCCGATGGCCTGCGACCGAGCGCGGAGACCCCGCTTCATCTGTGCCTCTACCGACTCTCTCCCCAGATCGGCTGCGTGCTCCACACCCACTCGGTGGCCGCGACGGTGCTGTCCGAGCTCGCCGAGGAGCCCGTGCTCCGGATCCGCGGGCTCGAGATGCAGAAGTCCCTGGCCGGCCAGTCCACCCACGATGGCACCGTGGAGCTGGCCGTCTTCGACAACACCCAGGATCTGCACGCGCTCGCCGCCGAGGTCGAGGCCCGGTGGCCCCTGTCGTGGGGCTTGCTCGTGCGCGGGCACGGCCTGTACGCCTGGTGCCGCACCGTCGGCGAGGCCCGGCGCCACCTCGAGGGCCTGGAGTTCCTGCTC